>DFAQ01000018.1 GCA_002365865.1 Pelotomaculum sp. UBA3102 | reverse complement strand
CCTGTAACTGCATAACTCATGTTTAAATAATGGATTATATATGTATATTATAGCATATAATCCTATACATTCCTATACATAATAATGAGATAAAACAGAAAAAAATATACCCTTGAAGCATTTTGCCGCAAGGGTTTCAGGAGTTTCATTTTTATTTAAGGTGTAAAACTAACGGGTTATTTTATTTGCCATGAAACCCCCCGTTTTTGATGCTTTATTTCTTTTATTAATATTCCCCTTGCCCGCGCTTTTATTTTCAAAGGTATATCTTGTTGACAAGGACTTTTTGATTGTGCTATATTATCTATGCAGTTGGTACAATGTGCGGCAGTGGCGGAATTGGCAGACGCGCAAGATTCAGGTTCTTGTGGGCGTAAAGCTCGTGGAGGTTCAAGTCCTCTCTGCCGCACCAGGTCTATTTTATAGAATCAGCAGACAAATATTTATAATTGTTGCGGTATCCACTTTCAGAGTAAAGTGGTTTTTTTGTTTGTAATTTAAAATCTATAACAGAGCCTGCAAGGTCCTGGCCAAAAAGTATGTCACAACCATCAGGCAAATACTGTAACCTATAACTTTTTCCAGGTCAGAATCATCCTTTTCCAGCCAATTGAGTAAATTTTCAATTAAATCATAATTAAGGGTAAACCTGGTGCAGCTTTCACTATCTCTTAAGACCTTTTCTGATATCATATTACTTACCTCCTGTCAGTTGTTCAGCCGTACATATGTTTGCTGCTATAATAAACCCAAACATTAGTTCTGTCAAGGAATAATTTTCATTTAGCAACGAAAACAGTTTTATTTGTCACAATTAAAATTATCTCCAAATAAAATATTTTATCTGGAGGTGATTGACCGTGAAATTGCCTGCTAATGCAATTTTTGAAGGTGGCGGAGTCAAGGCGTTTGGTATGTTGGGAGCTCTTTTTGAAGCGGAGAAAAGGGGTTATCAATGGATTAATGTAGCCGGAACCTCTGCCGGAGCAATAATTGCGTCGCTGATTGCTGCAGGGTATACTTCCGTAGAGATAAAAAAAATGATCTGGAACCTTGATCTAAAAAAATTTAAAGATATGAGTTGGCTCGACTTAATTCCCTACCTGGGTCCGGCTTTAAGTCTGTGGTTTGAAAACGGTCTGTACGAGGGGAATTACCTGGAAGAATGGATTGGTAGTAAGTTGGCGGCTAAAGGAGTTTATACTTTTAAAGATTTAATCTTAAATGAATATAAAGATAATAAAACATGCCGCTATAAATTGGTGATTATCGCTACCGATGTTTCGAGACGCAAACTTCTCAGGCTGCCGTATGATATTAAAGATTATCATATTAACCCTGACAACCTTGAGGTTTCCAAAGCTGTGAGAATGAGCACCTCTTTACCGATATTTTATGAACCATACAGATTGACATATTTCGATTCGTTGAAACAAAAAAAAATCAGTTATATCATTGACGGTGGTGTGCTCAGCAATTTTCCCGTTTGGATATTTGACGGAGAAAAAGTTCCTTCATGGCCGACTTTCGGTTTTAAAATAGTGGAACCGGATGAAACAGCGCCTTCAACTATTAATAATCCTTTGGACTATTTTAAGTCCATATTGTCAACCATGCTGGAAGCTCACGATAAACTGTATCAACTTGATCCCAAAAGCGATGTGCGTACAATTTCAATACCGTCTCTTGGAGTTAAGACAGTAGATTTTGAAACTATAGACCACCATAAAGACAAGCTTTTCCAATCCGGTGTTCAGGCGGCGGTTAGCTTTTTTGAAGGATGGAACTTTGAATCATTTAAAAAGTGTTTCTATAATGAATCAGAATTATGATCCATTCCGGTGTTTGACATGGTTAATTTAAAAGAAAAAAGTTTGACATTTTTCTGTCATAAAGTTAATATTTATTCGTATTTTGAAATACTTTACTTGAATGAGATCTATAGAGCTGGTGGTCAGCTTTAATTTTTTATTTAAAGGGAGGCGGAGTCATGTTTACGCAACTTAAAAATGAATCTGCAGGAAACAGAGTTATTGTAACCGTCCTGGGTCCCGACCGGGTGGGTATAATTGCCGGCGTGGCACAAGTGCTGGCTTCGAATAATATTAACATTTTGGACATCAGCCAGACCATCCTCCAGGAATTCCTGGTAATGGTAATGGTTGCCGATATCAGCCGGAGCAACGTGGACATGCTTACCCTAAAAGAAAACCTGGCTGAAAAGGGGCGGGAAATTGGTGTCAGAATAGACGCCCAGCACGAGGATGCGTTTAAATTTATGCACCGGATATAACGGGAGGAAAAGAATATGTTGACTTTACAAGAAATATTGGAAACTATAAATATGGTACAGGAAGAAAATCTTGATATCCGGACCATTACCATGGGTATAAGCCTTCGTGATTGTGCGGATCCTGATCCGCTCAGGGCCAGGCAAAAAATTTATGACAAAATAATGAGATATGCGGGAAGCCTGGTCAGAACAGGAGAAGAAATAGAACGGGAATATGGTATTCCGATTGTCAACAAGCGGATATCCGTAACTCCCATTGCCATAGTGGCGGAAAGCAGTGCTACAGGTAATTTTGTTGATTTTGCCCAAACTTTGGATGAGGCAGCAGCAAGTGTCGGAGTCAATTTTATCGGCGGTTATTCTGCTTTGGTTCACAAGGGGTTTACTAAAGCTGACCGTCAACTGATAGAAAGTATTCCGCAAGCGCTTGCTGCTACTCAAAGGGTATGTTCCTCGGTAAACGTGGCTACAACCAAGGCGGGCATAAACATGGATGCAATCTACCTGATGGGGCGGATCATAAAAATGACGGCAGAACTTACGGAAAGCAGTGACAGTGTGGGATGTGCCAAGCTAGTAGTTTTTACCAATGCGCCCGAGGATAATCCGTTTATGGCAGGCGCCTTTCACGGTGTGGGTGAGCCGGAATGTGTTATAAATATTGGTGTGAGCGGTCCCGGAGTGGTTAAAAAAGCCGTTGAAACGGTAAAGGGCGCCGATATTGGAGTTCTGGCGGAAACTGTAAAGAAAACAGCTTTTAAGATCACCAGAATGGGAGAATTGATTGGGCGCACTGCAGCCCAAAGGCTCGGGGTTCCTTTCGGTATCGTTGATATTTCCCTGGCACCCACGCCGGCAATCGGTGACAGTGTCGCTGAAATTATTGAAGCCATTGGTGTTGAACGCTGTGGAACCCACGGTACTACTGCTGCCTTGGCCTTATTGAATGATGCCGTAAAGAAAGGCGGTGCCATGGCATCTTCTTATGTCGGCGGCCTCTCCGGTGCTTTTATTCCTCTCAGCGAGGACTCGGGAATGATTAAGGCCGCCGAAGCCGGTGCCTTAACCCTGGATAAACTTGAAGCCATGACTTCTGTGTGTTCGGTGGGGCTGGATATGATTGCCGTTCCGGGAGATACCTCCGCAGAGGTTATTGCAGCAATTATCGCCGATGAGGCAGCAATAGGCATGATTAATAAAAAAACCACTGCTGTGAGGATCATACCGGCAGTAGGTAAAAAAATCGGCGATTATGTGGAATTCGGCGGGTTGCTGGGCCGGGCACCGGTTATTTCGGTTAAGACTTTCACGGCAAAGGAATTTATTCGCAGGGGAGGTCGTATTCCTGCTCCAATCCAAAGCCTGACCAATTAAAAATCATCCTGCGCCGTCGGGCCAGGATGATTTTAAGAAAAGAATGATTATACGGTCACAGCCGTACCGCTGGCCGTAACCATCAACATACCTTCTCTGACTACTTCGTAATCAATATCTACTCCCACCACCGCGTTGGCACCCAGTTGTCCGGCTTTTGCCGCCATCTCTTCGAGGGCTAATTTTCTGGCATGGGCCAGTTTTTCTTCGTAAGCGCCGGAACGTCCGCCTACGATATCGGTAATACTGGCAAAAATATCCCTGACTACGTTAGCACCCATTATAGCCTCTCCGGAGACGATGCCCAGGTATTCCCGGACAGGTTTTCCCTCAATGGTAGGAGTGGTCGTAATAATCATTTTTTAATTCCCCTGTTAGATATTTACTTTAAATATACCACCCGTTAATGCCGAAAAGCAATCTTTGCTGCCGCTATGGTGCGTTCAATTTCCTCTTCGCCGTGGGCCAGGGAAACAAATGTCGCTTCAAATTGCGAGGGTGCCAGGTAGATGCCCTGTTCCAGCATGGATTTATAGAAAGCGGCAAACTGGTCAGTATTAGAAGCGCAGGCAGTCTCATAGTCGTAAACCTCTTTGGCTGTAAAATAAGTGCATAACATTGAGCCGACCCGGTTAAAACTTACTGTGGCCCCGGCTTCCCGTGCCGCCTGTTTGAGCCCTTGTTCGAGGGTAGAAGACTTTTGTTCCAGTTCCTCATACACGCCGGGCCGCTTCAAAACTTCCAGTGTGGCTATGCCTGCCGTTACTGCCAGAGGATTTCCCGACAATGTCCCGGCTTGGTACACCGGCCCGTCAGGGGCGACGCAAGCCATGATTTCTTGTTTTCCGCCGTATGCCCCGACGGGAAGCCCACCGCCGATTACCTTGCCCAGGCAGGTCAGGTCCGGAGTGACACCGTACAGTTCCTGCGCTCCGCCGTATGCAACGCGGAAACCGGTCATTACTTCGTCAAAAATTAAGAGGCTGCCGAACCGGTCAGTCAAGCTGCGCAACCCTTTCAGAAAATCCGGTGCCGGCGGTATCACACCCATATTGCCGGCCACCGGTTCCACGATTACCGCGGCGATGTTTTCACCTTCCCGTGCGAAGATTCTTTTTAAGCCTTCGAGATCGTTATATGAGGCGGTAATAGTATTGGCCGCGGTTTCGGCCGGAACTCCCGTACTGGAAGGTATTCCCATGGTTAGCGCCCCGGACCCGGCTTTGATCAATAAAAAGTCCGCGTGTCCGTGATAACAACCTTCAAATTTAATTATTTTATTTCTACCCGTGTAACCTCGGGCCAGCCTCAGGGCGCTCATGGTGGCTTCCGTGCCTGAATTTACCAGCCGCACGGTTTTTATTGACGGCACTGCGCTTACGATCATTGCGGCCAGGGTGGTTTCTATTTCCGTCGGCGCACCGAAGCTGGTGCCGGTTTCTTCCAGGCATTGTACCAACGCCTCAACCACCCGGGGATGGCGGTGACCCAGGATCAGCGGACCCCATGAACAGACATAATCAATATACTCGTTACCGTCGGCATCGTAAACAGTCGCACCGGCTCCTTTATCAATAAAGACAGGGTTTAAGCCCACCGACTTAAAAGCGCGGACAGGACTGTTTACGCCGCCGGCAATCACTTTTTTGGCTGCTTCATAAAGGGATACCGATTTTGAAAAACTCTTTTTCATCAAGTAAAACCTCCTCTCTCAAAAAACAGGATTATTTTATTCGAAGTAGCGCATGCTGCTTTTCTTTAATTCAATCGTGCTGAACAGGAGGCGGTATTTTTTTATCCCGGTAGCCAAAGAAATCTTTTTTACGGCCCGGACACACTCTTCCCTGGACCGGCCATGGACCACGGTAAAAAGGTTGTAGGGCCACCCCGGGCGGCGGGGACGCTGGTAGCAGTGGCTTACTTCCTTAAAACCGGCCATTATTCGTCCTTTTTCCTCTGCCAGTTCATCCGGTACATTCCAAACGACCATGGCGTTGGCCGGGTATCCCAGGTCATGGTGGCGCACTGTTGCTCCAAAGCGCCTGATATAACCGCGGTCAAGCAAACTTTTTATTTTATTGATTAACTCTTCCTCGGTAGTTCTTAGTTTTTGAGCTAATATCTTAAATGGCCGGTGTACCAGGGGAATACCGTTTTGTAATTCCCGGATGATTTGTTTTTCCTTTTCGGTAAGCATAATTTACCTCAATCGAGATCGAAATTGACCCGGATTTTAAATATTTTTTCCGCAGGAAGGACCATTATGTCATTAATACCTGTCCGGTTCTTAATTTGATTTATGATTTCGTCCAGTTTATCTTGCGACGGCGCCAGTACCGTGAACCACATGTTGAAACTGTGCTCTCTGATGTAGTTGTGAGTGATGCCGGGAAATGAATTAATTACGGCAGCTGTCTCACTGATCCTGTCTCCCGGTACTTTCATAGCGCAAAGGGTACCGGCATAGCCGAGTTTTCTGGAGTCAAAAATACCGCCAAGGCGGCGGAGCACCCCGTTTTCCGTGAGATGTTTAATCCGGTCTATGACTTCATCTTCACGTATACCGAGGGTTGCCCCTATTTCCCGGTAGGGTTCGGGCACCAGGGGAAAGTTGCTTTGGATAAAGTTAATTAATTTGTTGTCAACTGGATCAAGTTTCATGTTCAATATCCCTTTCGCCCGTGGTAGAGGCACCACGGTTCTTCAGCCATATAGTCCCCGTGATAAAAGTAGGCCCTGGCCCGGCATCCGCCGCATACTTTTTGGTAACGGCAGGTCCCGCAGCCACCTTGATATTTTTCGCTGCGCAGGGTCTGAAATATTTCTGCATTATGCCATATCTTCCCAAAATCGTTTTCACGGATATTGCCTGCGGAAATATTAAGGTAGGCGCAGGGTTGAACCACGCCTTTCGGGCTGATAATACAGTAAGATATTCCTGCCAGGCAGCCCTTGGTAAAGCGGGTTTGCATCCCCATCTGGCTTGCTATGCGCATAAATTGTGGTGCGCAGGTTGGTTTTAATTCTATTTTTACTTCAGCCTGTTTTTTCATAATTCTGTGGAGTAGTTTTTCGTACTGCTCCGCCCGCAGGGACTCGGTTTCTATATTGACAGCGCGGCCAGTGGGGACCAGAAAGAAAATATGGTGGCCGACCGCTCCCATTTCTACTGCAAAATCAGTAAGCCTCTCAACTTCCGGCATGTTCCAGTCCATTACCGTCGTATGGACCTGAAAAGGAAGCCCCGCTTCCCTGCAGGCGCGCATGCCGTCCACCGCTCCCTGCCAGGCGCCGGTAACGGCCCGCAGTTCATCATGACTTTCCGGATCGACGCTGTCCAGGCTTATTCCCATTACGGATGCTCCCGTTTCCTTCAACCGTGCGGCGACGGCACCGGTGATGAGGGTACCGTTGGTACCGAAAACTGGCCGCAGCCCTTTTTCCCTGGCCCGGGCGAGCAGGGTAAAGATATCATCACGCATAAGCGGTTCGCCGCCGCTGAAAATCATTATTTTAAACCCGGCGCCCGCGATCTGGTCAATTAGCGCCAGGCCCTCGCTTGTACTTAACTCTTCTTCCGCCTTTACCCCTGCGTCGCGGTAACAGTGCTTGCAGTATAGGTTGCAGGCGTTGGTGGTGTTCCAGGATATGATCAATTTAAACCCTCTCTTTCAGCCACCTGGCGACGTCCACGGCGTGGTAGGTAATAATGATGTCGGCGCCCGCGCGTTTCATTCCGGTGAGGATCTCCAGCACAATTCCGCTTTCATCTACCCGGCCCATCTGTGCCGCGGACTTGACCATGCTGTATTCACCGCTGACGTTATAAGCTGCGACCGGGTAACCGGTGGCGGTTTTCACCCGTCGGATTACGTCCATATAGGCCAGGGCCGGCTTGACCATAACTATATCCGCCCCCTCCTCGATGTCGAGCCATACCTCGCGCAATGCTTCGTCAGCATTGGCAGGGTCCATCTGGTAACCTTTTCTGTCACCGGATTGAGGGGTTGAACCGGCCGCTTCCCGGAACGGTCCGTAAAACGAAGATGCATATTTAGCCGAGTATGCCATCACGGGAACGTTTTCATAACTATGTTGGTCCAGTGCCTTCCGAAGCGCTGCCACCCGGCCGTCCATCATATCTGACGGGGCTACCATGTCCGCCCCCGCTGAGGCGTGAGACACGGCAGTCCGGGCGAGGAGTTCCAGGGTGGGGTCGTTCAACACGCGGCCATCTTTGAGAATACCGCAGTGCCCGTGGCTGGTATACTCACACAAGCAAACATCGGTAATTACCAGAAGTTCCGGGTATACTTTCTTTATTGCCCTTACCGCCTGTTGAATGATGCCGTCTTCCGCGTAAGCTTCGCTTCCCGTTTCATCCTTAACGGCTGGAATACCAAAAGGGAGCACCGCAGGTATCTTTAAAGCAACTACTTTCTCCAGTTCTTCCAGTAATTTATCGATCGAATAGTTATATATGCCGGGCATGGCTTCTACGGGACTGGCTATGCCTTCCCCGTGGCAGACGAATACGGGGTAAACCAAGTCGTCCACGGAGAGACGGGTTTCCCGGACCATCCGGCGCACGTTTTTATTTACCCTGAGGCGCCTCATGCGCTGTAATGGAAAGGACATGGTTACACACCTCCTGTAACTTTATCTCAACCCTATTTCTTTATCAGTCAAGTAACAGGCAGGGTCGGATTCCCAAAAGTCCCCGGTTACCGCTTCGGCCCTGGCCCTGAAATTGCCGTTACAAATGTCCAGCCAGCGGCAGGCCGCGCAGCGGCCCTTAAGCAGGGATTTTCTGTCTTTCAGGCCGGCCAGAACGGGCTGCGACGGATCGGTCCATATCTCGCCGAATTTTCTTTGCCGCACGTTGCCGAAAGTGTGGTTCTGGGTGAACTGATCGGGATGGACGTCACCGTACCAATCGACCGCCCCGATGGCAATTCCCGTCCGGTTTCCGCCGTTTGCTTTGAGAAGCTCTAAGATACCGGCCGCTCTTTCCGGGTTATCATGATTTATTTTGAGATAAATATAAACCCCGTCCGCATGGTTGTCCACGGTGAGAATTTCTTTTTGAAGGCCGCGCCGGTGGAAATCAACGGTACGCTCCATTATCAGGTCCATGGCTGCGCGGGCCTCATCGCGGTTAATATCTTCTTCAATCATTTTACTCCCGCGTCCCGAATAAACCAGGTGATAAAAACAAGCCCGGGGAATATTTTCTGCTTCAATGAGGTCGAAAATAGTATTTAAATCACGGTAATTATGCCTGTTAATGGTAAACCGGAGTCCAACCCGCTGCCCAGTTGCGATACAGTTTCTGATTCCCTTCAGGGCAGCAGCAAAAGCGCCCTTGTGCCCGCGGAAACGGTCGTTGTTTTCCCCGATGCCGTCAAGGCTTATTCCTACATAACCGGTGCCGATGTTTTTCAGGGTTACGGTAAAATCACGGTCCAGCAAGGTACCGTTCGTAGAAATAGTGGGCCTGATTCCTTTGTTTCCGGCGTAAGATACCAGCTCAGGCAAGTCCGGCCTCAAAAGCGGTTCTCCCCCGGAAAAAAGAAGCACCGGTACGTTGAATTCGGCCAGGTTGTCAATAAAACGCTTGGCTTCTTGCGTTGTAAGTTCTCCCGAGTTTTTTTGAGCACCGGAGTTTGCATAACAGTGAATGCAGTTAAGATTGCAGGTGCGGGTACAGTTCCAAACCACAACCGGGCCGTATCCCCGGGTTGTTCCGTGCACCTGTTCTTTTGAACTTCGGCTGTAGCGAAGAGAATCCCCAAAATAATCTGTACCGCATAAAAGTTTGGTTATGCTGATCATTTATTTTCCCACCCGTAGAATTTTAGAACTGCCTCGATCAGCCCTTCGATAGTGTAATTATCAGCGACTACATCTACATTCAGTCCCATATCCCGGGCTGTGCCGGCAGTGATAGGCCCGATGCAGGCCACCGTTACATCCTTGAGCAAATCTTTGAGGCCGGTTGTGTCAAGCATTTTTATAAAGTTGCGTACAGTTGACGAACTGGTGAATGTTACCATATCAATTTCTTTGTGCTTAAACATTTCCTTGAGCACCGGAGCGTCACCGCCGCCCATTGCGGTGCGATAGGCCGTAACTTCAGAAACGTCGGCCCCCATTGCCGCCAGGGCATCAGGTAACACCTTCCGGGCAATGTCCGCGCGCGGCAGAAGTACTTTTGTTCCCGGTCCCACTTTGCCGCGCAGTTCCTCGATAACTTTCTCGGCCCGGTATTCTTCCGGGACATAATCTACCAGTAAACCACTGTTTTCCAGTTCTCCTTTCGTTTTGGGGCCGATGGCGCAGATCCTTGCGGAACCCATTTCCCGTATATCCTTACCCTGGTGGCGCAACCGTTTAAAAAATGACTTAACTCCGTTTACGCTAGTGAAAATAATAACACTGAAATCATGTAAATTTTTAATCGCATTATCCAGGGAGGTATAATCTTCCGGTTCTGCCACGCTGATAGTAGGAAATTCCAGTGATTCCCCCCCAAGGGCCCCTATGGCTGCGGAAAGAGTGCCGGCCTGTTCACTGGAGCGGGTTACCAGCACCCTTTTGCCGAACAGGGGCTTTTTTTCAAACCAGTTCAGTTTTTCGCGGAGAGATACCACTTCTCCCACTATGATCACGGCAGGGTTTGCAAACGCAGACTGGTCCGCTTTCAGGCTTATGTCTTCCAGCGTGCCTACCAGGGTTCGCTGTTCCGGCCTGGTACCCCATCTGACCAGGGCAACCGGTGTTTGAGGATGGCGTCCGTTTGCTATTAAACGTTCCGTTATTTTATTCAGGTTGGCCATGCCCATGAGAAAAACCAGGGTGCCGGCGCCGGTGGAGAGCTTTTCCCAGGGAATGGCGGAATTTTCTTTTAAGGGGTCTTCGTTTCCGGTAATAATAGCCACTACGGATGTGTAGTCACGGTGGGTTACCGGAATCCCCGCGTAGGCAGGTGCTGCTATGGCAGACGTAATTCCGGGCACCACTTCAAAAGGAATACCGGCTTGCCACAGGGCTTCGGCTTCTTCGCCGCCGCGTCCGAAAACAAACGGGTCTCCTCCTTTAAGCCTGGTAACGGTTTTGCCTTTTGCGGCTTTTTCTACCAGAAGGCGGTTTATTTCAACCTGTTTTAAAGAATGTTGTTCCGGGGATTTACCGACATAGACAAGCTCAGCCTCAGGATGGGCAAAAGCCGTCAGCCTGGCGCAAGCCAATCGGTCATAAATAATAAGGTCGGCTTTTTTGATGCAATCCAAGCCTTTTACTGTAATCAGCCCCGGATCCCCGGGACCGGCACCCACAAGATAAACCATGCCTTGGTTTTTATTCATTGCATCCGTGCTCCTGTCGTGCTTTTTCGAGTATTTCACGGGCACCGGAACGCAACAGATCCTCCGCCAGTTTTATGCCTATACCGGCGGCTTCACCGGTGTCACCGCTGATTGATGAACGCACCAATTGTTTACCGTCAAGACCGGCAACAACGCCCTCCAATTGCAGGCGTTCTCCGTCAAAACAGCAAAATGCGCCGATAGGAACCTGGCAACCGCCTTCCAACCTTTTAAGAAAGGACCTCTCTGCGGTAACAGCCAGGTGCGATTCATAGTGGTCAATCTTATTAACCAGCCGGCGCACTTTTATGTCGCCGGCCCGTACTTCCACCCCAATTGCTCCCTGACCTACTGCCGGCAGGCATATGCTGTGAGGGAGTACCTGGGTGATCCTGTGTTCCCAGCCCATACGGTGCAGTCCTGCCCCGGCGAGAATGACGGCATCGAGATTTTCTTCTTCTAGTTTACGGAGCCGGGTACCGATATTCCCCCTCAAGTTTGCAACCTTAAAATCACCGCGGTAGTGAAGCAGCTGGGCCCGGCGCCTGAGACTGCTGGTGCCGATTACCGCGCCCGGGGGCAATGCTTCCAAAGATTTGCCTTCCCTGGAAATCAATACGTCCCCAGGGAACTCCCTCCGGCATACGGCTCCTATAACCAGACCGTCCGGTAAACCGGTCGGCATGTCTTTCATGCTGTGGACGGCTAAATCAATTTCACCCCGGAGCAAGGCTGCTTCCAGTTCTTTTGTAAAAAGACCCTTATCTCCTATTTTGGAAAGAGCCACGTCCAGTACATTGTCACCGTGGGTACTGATGCCCTCAATGCGGTAACTGTATTCGGGCACCATATTACTGAGCAGGTTTACCACCCCATCGGCCTGCCGCATGGCGAGCTCGCTTTTCCTGGTGCCGACTACGATTTCATGTTTCATACCAGGCCACGATCCTTTTTCAAGTATAACGTTTCTTCTTTGTCGTGCGATACCTGCTTTTTAGGCATTTGTCCGGGGACTTCCAGGTTAAAAAGATTCTGTAATATTTCGGTATAAAGGTGGCCCTCGGTAGTCAGGGCGTAGCTTTTTAGTTGTGCAACCGGAACATGAAGGATCTGGTTGACGATGGCATTGGCAAGTGAAAAAACAACCTTTTTATCATGATCGGAAAGCTCGCCCAGGCGGTTCAGGGCGCGCTTAAGTTCTTTTTGTTTGATGACGTTCCCCCACTGTTTTAATGCCGCTATGGTAGGTACGACAAACTGCATTCCCAACCATTTCATAAACTCGTCCAGTTCTTCTTCGATAATCTTTTCAGCTTTCATAGCTGCCGTTCTGCGCTCGGAAAGGTTATGGTCAATCACGTTTTTCAAGTCGTCGATATCATAAAGGGTAACTCCCCCGATATTTCCGGCTTCTGTTTCGATGTCGCGTGGAACCGCAATATCAACCAAAAATATTTCCCTGCCCCGCCTTTTTTCCATTACTTTTCTTACCTCTCCGGCCTTGATTACGCAATGGGAGGCCGCGGTGCAGCTGATTACGATATCCGCTTCTTGCATGTATTTATAAAGCTCGTCGAACTTGACGGCTTTTCCCTGAAACTGAGCGGCAAGAGTTTCCGCCCGTTCAAATGAACGGTTGGAAACAATTACTCCGGAAACGCCGTTTGCCACCAGATGCTTGGCTGTCAAGGCACTCATTTTGCCCGCTCCGATGACCAGAACCATTCTGTTTTCAAGACTGCCCAGATGCCGCCTGGCCATTTCGACGGCCACAAAGCTTATGGACACGGCGTTCCGGTCGATGCCGGTCTCGCAACGTACCCTCTTGCCCACTGTGATTGCCTGTTGAAAAAGGGTATTTAAAACCCCGTTGGTCGCTTTATACGCTACTGCTTTCTGGTATGCCTCCCTGACCTGCCCGAGGATTTGGGTTTCACCCAGTACCATCGAGTCCAGGCCCGCCGCAACCCGAAAAATGTGGCGGATAGTATCATAAAGAGTATGGCAATAAGTAAAATTTTTAACTTCTGAAATATATATGCCCGACCATTGCGCTAAAAAATCCCAAATGGAATTAAGCCCTTCATCCATTTCCATGGTAGCAGCATATATTTCCGTCCGGTTACAGGTTGATAAAATGGCACACCCTTCAATCAGAGGGTAGGATTTCAGCTTTTCCAGTGCGCTCTTAAGGGATTTGTCTGAAAATGACATTTTCTCCCTTACTTCAACTGGAGCCGTCCGGTGGTTCAGACCCACTACCACAATAAGCACTGAGCAACCTCTCCTTTACCTCATCCATCCGGTTTTCTTTAACAAGGGACATAATTTCACGGTCGAAAAAGATTTCCATAATCTGTTTCTTTTTCTTGCTGTCACTGGTACTACGGAATAAATCCAGGCGCAGGGCACCAAGCAGGTCCAAGAATTCTCCGTACTGCGGACCGTATATTTCCTCAAGCTCTTCCCTTATTTTCCTGGCCAGCATGGGACTTTTGCCTCCGGTTGATACTGTTATGCTTAATGAACCGCGTTTAGCCACTGCCGGAACGAAAAAATTACCTTTTGCGGGGTCGTCGACAATGTTAACCAGTAAATTCTGTGCCAAACAGTCGTCAGATATTTGCCGGTTCACCTCTTCCCGGTTAGTCGCACCAATTACCAGGAAAACCCCTTCTAAATCTGAAGTACGGTAACGGCCTAGCCGGTAAACAATGGCTCCGTTTTCTACCAGAGTTCTGAGTCCGGGGGAGATTTCCGGGCTTACTAACTTCACGCGGGCGCCGCATTCAAGCAATGAAAGTACTTTGCGTTCGGCGACTTGTCCACCGCCGACAACCAGGCAGTCTTTACCGATCAGGTCAAGGGATATGGAATAACGTTCCGGCAATACCATCGTTCCTCCCGGAAAAAATCTTTTTAGAATTATTTTTAATATTTCCTGAGATTGATAAAATCAGCCGCCCGGCTTAAAGTTGTTCGGGTAGGAATATCCGGGAGGGTTTTTAGTGCTTCTTTTGCTTTGGTAATAAATTTACGGGAAATTTTAAAGGAGTAATCTATAGCCCCGCTGTTACTGATAATTATTATGGCCTCCCGTACTTCATCATCATTTTTATTTGTTTTATTAATAATTTCTGCCAGTCTGTTCCGGTCGGTGCTGTTAGCCAGGGCATAAATAACCGGCAGGGTAATAATACCCTGACGTAAGTCGTTGCCAACCGGTTTGCCCAGTTGGCTCTGATCGGCAACCAGGTCCAGAATATCGTCCGTAACCTGGAAGGCCATGCCGACATTGTAACCGTAGCGGCGCAGGGGAAGGTGGATAGCGGCCGGTGCGCCGCAGGCCACCGCTCCGAGCTGAATACTGGCAGCTATGAGCAAAGCGGTTTTTCGTTTTATGCGGTAAAAATACTCCCTGACGCTTTGCTGGAGATCAAAAGTTGTCGATATCTGCTGAATCTCTCCCTCGCACATCTTGACGCTGGTATCGGAAAGGACCTTGGAAATTAAGGGGGTTTCTTGATACCCGGCGATAAGAATCAGTGATTTTGCGAATAAGTAGGTGCCGATATGGGTCGATATTCCATTACCCCATTTAGCTTTTACCGTAGGAATACCCCTGCGGGTCATGGAAGCGTCCACAACGTCATCGTGTACCAGTGTAGCCATGTGGATCAATTCCAGGGCGACTGCCAGGGGTAGAACTTTTTCCAGGTTAAAATTATAAAATGTTGCTCCGTAAAGACTCAGGGCAGGGCGCAAACGCTTTCCTCCGGCATTTAACAGGTGGGTGGAGGTTTCTGTCAGTAGTTGATTTTGGGTCCGGACTACAGACCTTAATTCATTTTCTACGACTTGCAACTCTTCCCTTATCTCACTAAACAATTCTATTACTTTCAATTTTTTTATTCACCTACCCCACCCTTTGAAAAACAAACAAAAAAACATTACATATAGACTCTGATATATGCAACATATACGAAAGGCTTCCTGGCGGAAACATAATAAAAAGGCTTTTTTATAGATATATTTCAGTTATCTACGTTCTATAATTACCTTATCTAGATTTGCATATCCTGCTAAGTATTCTATAATAAAAGTTAAAATCCTTCTCGAATAACGTTGAAAATTGTTAGATCAATTCTTGTATTACGGAGAGAGTTAAAATGTGGCATAGATTTGCGGGCTTTGAGGGGTTGTTGATCATTTCGAAAGTTATTTTCTTGCCTTGATACAAATGAAGTGCTATAATTAAGAACATTAAATAATGATATATTTACGGGGGTGGATGGTGCCTGGTGGTGCTCCTGGTCTTCAAAACCAGTCGTGGGGCGGCGATCCCGTCCCTGGTGAGTTCGATTCTCACACACTCCCGCCAGTAATGACAAGGCCTCCGGGTTTCCGGAGGCTTTTGTGTTATTGTGTTGCCACTCAAAATGGCAACAGATTTGGCAACATCATTTTTTCTTTAGTCCAGTTCCCTCTACTTTTAACCAACTATTATTCATTCGGCAACACATATGCTGGGAACGATTTATTTATTTGAAACCGGCTGGCGTTTTTTTGCTTCCATAATAAATTTCTATATTTCTAAGCGTAGCAACCGGACTTGGGTAGGAACGATAGCAGTGACTTTTCCCGTGCTGCTTATCATTATTTGCTGCTCGTGAACATGTTCAATAAGCTTCCGCAACCCGGCGGAAGGGCGCGCGCGGAGCGCGCGTGGGGCCGCAGCCGCGGCCCCTGTGTTTTCGGGCGGCGATGCCGCCCACGGTGCATAAAAGCCTCGCGCGCAAACAAACACCTGCGCCGGGCGGGTGTGCGGGACGATACCACGTTGCGCGTACAAAGGCCGCGGGCGAAGCCGGCGGCCCGGTGAATGAGGCCGGGGAGGTGCGACCGGGCAAACTGATTGGGGGTAGACAGCAATCACTTTATTAATACAATAGGTTAAGCACGGCGTTTACCGGCCATCGTTCCGGGCGCACTTCCCGGCCGTTCCGCTTTTGTGGCTCGGTCGGCAGCTGCCGGCCGGAGCGGGACCCCATAGCAAAGCAAAGGCAGTCTGCCGGACATGCGCGGCCCCAAAACATACCCGTAAGCAGCATGACCGGCAGTCTGCCCCGACCTGTTAAAAGCTCGATCAAAGGCACCGGTGCCGACCTGGTAGCCCTAAAGAAATACCCAGACCAGGTCGGGACCGGTGCCTTCCTTCCGGCAGTGTGCCTGCGCTGACCCATGAGTATGACCGTAGCCGGCCCGGGCACTCTGCCGGCCCGCGCCGGGCTGAAAAAGCCCGCGTATAGGACCCCGAAGCAGGCGGCGGGCGCTTTTTGCCCGCGGCCGTGACCCAAAAGCCGACCCCAGAGAAGGGCATGCATTTAAAGACCCGGAAGCCGGGCAGGGTGCCGGCTTTGCGGGACCCCAGAGTTCTAACCTAAAAGGCAAAGACGGCACTCTGCCCGACCCCAGCAAGGGTGAATCAAAGCGCCAGGGGCCGGCCGGGCTACCCCAGAGAAATGCCCCGGACCCGGCCGGTGCCTGGCGATTCATTAATACCCTCCGGTATACCCTCTGGGTGATGACTACCGCCCGTTCCCCCGGGGTGCTGCCGCCACCCGCCGCCGCGACCAAAAAAAGAGCCGGGCTTAGCCCAGCTCCGGCAACGGCCTGTGCTTACTGCGCGCCGCCGCCGCGGCCGCCAGCTCCGCCATAGCCGCAAACGCAACGTGCTTGCACAGCACCCCGCGCGACACCGCGTCGTCACAGCTGCACCGCGCAAAGCACCGAGCGACCCGCCGCTCGATGGCCACCCGGTACCGCTTATCACCGTAGAGAACCAGCCCCTCGACCCGCTCCGCGCGGCGCACCTCACACTCCCACTGCCAGCCGGCTTGCAGCCCCGCCAGGGCCCTGCCAAACCGGCCATCCTCAACCTTACCAAGTAACC
>DFAQ01000041.1:2297-10637 GCA_002365865.1 Pelotomaculum sp. UBA3102 | reverse complement strand
ATGGCTCCGCTAACCTTTAATTACGCTGTAGTGATAGTGTGTTAAGCCATTATAACCGGCAATTATTACAACCGTTTTAATAATTTTTTAAAATTAATTTTTACCGGCAGTATTGATGTCCCTGGGCAAATGCACTTCAAAAAGACTTCCCGCTCCTAACGAACTTTCCACCCTGATATAACCGCCCAGCTTTTTAGTCGCCTGACGGACTATTGACAGCCCCAGGCCCGTACCTCCCGTTTCCCGCGCTCTGGCCTTGTCCACCCGATAAAACCGTTCAAAAATATTTGCGACATCTTCCCCGGGGATGCCTTCCCCGCTGTCACTTACCTGAAGCACCAACTCCCGGCCCCTTCTTCCCCCAGTTTCATCAAATAAAGCAGTTCCTGCACCAACATACCCAGGCGGTTTATTTCCCGGTCGATGTCTTCCAGGTACTCTTTATAAACCGCTACATCTTTTTCCTCACTGTAAATTAACGATTCGGCCAACGCTTTCATCGAACCAAGGGGCGATTTTAACTCGTGGGAGGCATTGGCGATAAAGTCCATCCGGGCACGATCCACTTTTTCCAGCCGTTCGCTCAGGGTATTAAAAGCCAGTGCCAACTGGGCGATTTCATCACGCCCGCGCACCCGGACCCGCTGGCGCAAGTGCCCGGCGGCCATTTTCTCCGCTGCTGCGGTCAATTCTTTTAACGGCCTGGTCAAAGCTCCCGCCAGCCAAAAACTTGCCAGCAACGTTACCGTGCCACCCGCGAGGGAAAAAAGAACCAGCCTCCGGCGGATACGGGACAGGGACCGGTAGATGTCATTAATATTCGTCGAAAGCATCACCGCTCCGATGACCTCTTTTTGCCTGATAACCGGAACCGCAGCGTATAGAGTCCATCCATCCGGTTCCAGGTGATATATTCCGGTCCCGCTTTTGCCGGACAGGGCCGTACGTACTTCTTTATGTCCCAACTGCCGTCCTTCCAACCATTCCTCGCTAAATGAATCTACAAATACCACTCCCTCCCGGTCCAACATTAAAACCCGGGCGCTAACCTGCGTACCGAAATCCCGTGCCAAGCTCCGCGCGTAAGGGTCTTTCTGGAACAAGTAGTCCCGGCCGGTATTGGCAATGATGTTGGCATGAGCCAGGTAGATTGATTCACGGGCATTAATATAATCCATTTCTAAAAATTTAAAAATAAACCAGTTGGACAACAACAAGGTCCCGGCAATAATTAAAAAATAGGTGGCCGCCAGCTTCCAGCGTATGCCCGGAGCCATTTCTTAAATCAACTCCTTAAAATAATACCCGACCCCCCACCTGGTCAGAAGAAATTCAGGTTCCTTGGGATTAGGCTCAATCTTTTCTCTCAACCGCCGAATATGCACGTCCACGGTGCGGAGATCACCGTAGTAATGCGCCCCCCAAAGAATTTCCAGGAGTTTTTCCCTGGTATATATCCGGCCCGGATGTTGGGCCAGCAGAAAAAGTAAGTCAAATTCTCTAGCAGTTAATTCAACTTTTTGCCGGCCCAAAAGAACTTTTTGCTTGTCTCCGTCAATTTCAAGCACGCCGGTCTTGATTATCTTGACAGATTTAGAAGCAACTTGCCGCACTCTTCGCAATACTGCCCTGATTCTGGCCAATAACTCCCTGGTGTTAAAGGGCTTGGTGAGGTAGTCATCCGCCCCCAGTTCCAGGCCGATAATCTTGTCCACGTCCTCGCCTTTGGCCGTCAGCATGATAATGGGTGTTTCCCTTTCCTTCCGTATTTCACGGCAGACATCAAGTCCGTTAATTTTTGGCAGCATAATATCCAGCACGATGAGATCAACCGGTCCTTGACGGATCAACTCCAGCGCCGATTGACCATCATAGGCCGTCAACACCTCATAACCCTCCTGCTCAATACTCCTTTTCAGCCCTTTAACCAGCATCCTCTCATCGTCCACAAGCAAAATCCGGGACAATATAAGCACCTCCCCAGAACCGTTAAACCTGCCGTCATGCAACGAACCATGAAAATACTCCATAAATCACGGGTCTAAAATAGTTTTACCAAACCATATAAATAGTAAAAAATGATCGCTGGTGAATATATGGCCAAACTGGATAAAAAAACCGACTTTTTTTCCCGGCACCGACGCAGGGATGCCGGCCGTCTCTTTTGGACCGCCTGTGCCCTGGCTTTTGTAGCCGGCATGGTAATATACCCGCGCATCGTGTTTGAAGGAGCTGTTACCGGTCTGAATATCTGGTGGAACATTGTCTTCCCGGCACTGCTACCTTTTTTTATCGCCTCCGAATTGTTAATGAACTTTGGCATAGTACACTTTATGGGGGTATTAATGGAACCGGTAATGCGCCCGTTGTTCAATGTGCCCGGTGCCGGGTCGTTCGTCGTCGCGGTCGGGTTTACCTCGGGCTATCCTATCGGCTCAATGGTTACGGCCAGGCTGCGTTCAAAGGGCCTTTGCACCCGGGTCGAGGCAGAACGCCTGATGTCCTTTACCAACAATTCAAGTCCTCTTTTTATGCTGGTGGCGGTAGCTGTGGGCATGTTCAACCTCCCGGGTCTCGGAGCAATTATCGCCGGAGCACATTACCTGTCCAACCTTACCCTGGGGTTTCTCCTGCGTTTCCATGCCGGCAACGACTGCGAACGAATTTCCAAAATATCCGCAGTTACAGGCAACCCTTTAACCCTCGCCTTCCGGCGGATGCTGGAAGTACAAAGACAGGAAAGCCGTCCGTTAGGAAAGATTATCGGTGATGCAGTACGCAGCGCTATTAACAACTTAATAAATATCGGCGGCTTTATTATTTTATTTGCCGTAATTATCCGGCTGCTGACCGTGATCGGTTTTATCGACCACCTGGCCCGGTGTCTAGGTATTTTGCTTCTGCCGCTGGGATTTTCCCGGGAACTTCTTCCCGCCTTGAGCAGCGGGTTTTTTGAAATGACCATCGGAACTAAAATGGCCTGCGAGGCTGCAGCTCCATTAGCCCAGCAGGTGGCGGCAGTGGGCATGATCCTGGCGTGGAGCGGGCTTTCAATACATGCCCAGGCTGCCAGTATGATTTCAGAAACCGATATTAGAATGCTTCCCTTTATTATATCACGTGCGGCCCACACCTGCCTTGGCGGGCTGTATACCTACATTATTTACACCTGGTCGGGCATAGCCGGTAAAATCGCTGCGACGGCCGCGGTCTCCCCGGCCAAATGGCCGGGTTGCTGGAGTTTAATAACGGTAAATTTTAAATTATTTTGTATTTTTATCATTTTTCTTCTGTTTATAATATTAATCGGAATTTTTTTTAGCTTGGCTGCCAGGCTCAGAATCCTGTTTTTAAAACTCAAATAAGCGAAAATAGTCAAAACGGGTAAATTTAAATTTATGCATTTACCCGGGACCTAAAGGAAAAGCTATTACCGGTATCCCGCGCACATCCTATAAGAAGGTGAAAAATTTGGCGGAACTGACCAATTTTTTTAATCCTGCGTCCGTAGCCATCATCGGCGCCTCCAACAAACCGGGCAAGATTGGCAACGTGATCGTAAAAAACATGATCAACTGCGGTTATAGAGGTAAGATATATCCGGTTAATCCCAAAGAAGCAGATATCGAAGGTCTTGGTTGTTATCCAACGGTAGACAGGACCCCCAATCCTGCCGACCTGGCGGTTATCTCTGTCCCGGCGGCCGGGGCACTGGCAGCGGCAGAAGCATGCGGAAAATACGGTGTGAAAAACCTGATCGTAATTACCGCCGGTTTCAAGGAAACCGGGAAAAACGGCCTGAAACTGGAACGAAAGTTGGTGGATATTTGCCAGAAATACAAGATGAGAATGCTCGGTCCCAACTGTGTAGGACTCCTGGATACCCACGTGCCGATCAATGCCTCTTTTGCCGCCGGTTTTCCCAGGAAAGGAGGCATTGCTTTTATTTCCCAGAGCGGTGCCATGGTATTATCGATCCTGGACTGGAGCCACAAGGCCGGCCTCGGCTTCAGCAAGTTTATCAGCCTGGGTAATAAAGCCGACTTGACCGAAACTCATTTTATCGCAGACGCGGCCGAAGATCCGCATACCCAGGTCATCCTGTGCTATATTGAAGACGTGAAAAATGGTTCCCACTTCCTGGAGGCTGTAAGGCCAGTCAGCCGGAAAAAACCCGTAATTATTCTCAAAGCAGGCACCAGCCAGGCCGGGGCACTGGCGGCGTCCTCCCATACCGGGGCACTGGCCGGCAGCGATCTGGCTTATGAAACAGCATTCAGGCAGTGCGGCGTGATCCGGGCCAGGAACATGCCAGAACTTTTTGACCTGGCGGTTGCTTTTACCAGCCAGCCGGTTCCCCGGGGAGACAGGGTAGCCGTGGTAACCAATTCGGGAGGTCCGGGCATAATTGCCACCGATACCATTGAACTGAAAAATCTCAAGATGGCCCGCTTTACCAAAGAAACCATAGCCGAATTAAGAAACCACCTCCCTTCTGAATCCAATATCTATAACCCGGTAGACGTGCTGGGAGATGCCAAAGCCGAACGCTATCGTTTTTCCCTGGAAAAAGTACTGGCCGATCCCGGAGTTGACAACGCAGTAGTCCTGGTATGTCCGGCAGCCGTAACCGAACCGGTGGAAACCGCCCGGGCGATTGTCGAGGTCAGAAAGAAGCATCCGGAAAAACCGCTGTTTGCAGCTTACATGGGCGGTTCCAGGCTGGAAGAAGGGGTCAAGGTGCTGAAAGAGGCAAAGATTCCCTGCTTTATTTTTCCGGAACAAGCGGTTAATTCTATTAACGGCCTGGTCAGTTATGCCCGGACCAAAGATCTGTCCGTAGAAACAGAACCGCTTACTTTTAACGATGCCGACCAAAAAACAGTTAAAGCAATATTCTACGACGTCCTGAAAGACAAGCGGTTAGTCCTTCTGGGCAGTGAAGCGGCAGAAGTTGTTGCGGCCTACGGCATTAATGCCGCGCCGACCTTACTGGCTTCAAGCCCGGAAGAAGCAGTGGATATTGCAGATGAGCTGGGTTACCCTGTAGTCCTGAAGGTAGCCTCACCGAAAATAATGCACAAAACCGATGTCGGCGGTGTGAAAACCGGCCTGGAGTCACCTGAGAAAGTACGCCGGGGGTTCATGGAGATAATGGACAATGTCCACCGCCACCTGCCCCGGGTGATCATATACGGGGTGGAAGTGCAAAAAATGATGCCGAAAGGGATCGAGTTGATCATAGGCATGACCAGGGATGTACAATTCGGACCTTTGATTGCCTTCGGCCTGGGGGGTATTTTCGTAAATCTGATCAAGGATGTTTCTTTCCGCCTGGCAAAAGGACTGAATTTCGGTGAAATCGAAAAAATGCTGGTCGAAACAAAAGCCTACACTTTACTCAGGGGCTACCGGGGTAATAAACCGGCGGACATAAAAGCAATCATCGAAATGATCGGCCGGACGGCCAGGCTGGTCAATGACTTTCCCGAAATTACCGAAATGGATATTAATCCTGTTTTTTCTTACCACCAAGGCGCATCCGCCCTTGATGTCAAAATAACTGTATCGTGAGGTGCATGACCGTGAAAAACCTTTATATCATGGGAACCGCGGGCAGCGGAAAAACCAGCGTTGCGACCGGCCTGGCTTTAAAATTCAGCCGGGAAGGATACCGGGTGGCGTATTTCAAGCCAATAGGCAACGTCACCGGAGCCTTTTTAAGGGAAGATGAGGATGCTGTTTTGATGAAGCAGCTCCTGAATATGAAACAACCCCTGGAAACAATTGTCCCTTACATCGCCGGACCTTCTTACCTGTCCGGATATAAAAACACCTGCGAGTCACTGAAAAACATCCGCAAGGCATACGAAACCGTGGCTGACGGCAATGACCTGGTGATTATCGGCGGGGCCAATTTCCCGCATATCATGGGCTGTCTGGGCCTTGATGCTCCAAGCCTGGTTCAGGAACTGGAAGCGGTCCCGTTATTTATGATTAAAATTAATAACGATTACAGTCTTGACCACGCTATATTTATCAATAATTACATGAAGTGTAAAGGGATACCGGTACTCGGCAACATATTCCACAACGTGCCGCGTCCCCTGCTTGCCAAAACTGAGGGCATCTATCGCCCTATTTTGGAAGAGCACGGTTATCACACCCTGGGAATCATACCCAGTAATGCTGTATTAACTTCGCCCAAGGTAAAGGAATACTATGAAGTTCTTGGGGGTGAAATACTGGCCGGCGAGGAAAATATGGACCGGTTAGTGGAAGATACGGTCATAGGAGCCATGACTATCGAAAGTG
Organism: Pelotomaculum sp. UBA3102; assembly: GCA_002365865.1. GTDB lineage: Bacteria > Bacillota > Desulfotomaculia > Desulfotomaculales > Pelotomaculaceae > UBA3102. The sequence goes on along the minus strand of DFAQ01000041.1, from coordinate 4,322 downwards.
CCCTGGGTTACCTGCGCCGCAGCGCCAATAAAGCGGTAATTACCGGTGGTGACCGTTCCGATGTGGCTTTGGCCGCTCTTGAGACCAGCACCTCCGCCCTGATTCTCACCGGGGGACTTTACCCGGATGTCAAAGTCGTCGCCAGGGCGGAGGAAAAAAGGGTTCCGCTAATCCTGGTTCACTACGACACCTACAGTACCATTGAAAAAATGTCCAAGGTCACCAGAAGAATACGCGCCAAAGACGAAGCAGCCGTTAAAATGACCGTGGAAAATATAGAAAAACACGTTGATTGGCGCAACGTGTTAAGGGCAATTATTTAAACCGGCCGCTACCTGACTTTTTTCAACCCGCTTTACTTTTTCATCTCTTTCAATTCAAAGCGGCCTGCTTCGATTTGCTTTAAAATATCCCCTAAATTTTCCTGCAGGTTAGCCAGGATCTCATCAGCGTACTGACGGGCTCCTTCACGAATTTCACCGGATATCAATTCCGCTTTTTGGACAATTTCTTCGGCGGTATCCCTGGCCTTGCGGACAATTTCACTTTCATCAGCCCTTTGGTCCACCTGTCTTTGGGCATCATCTATGATCCGCACCGCTTCTTTTTGAGAGTCATTCAGAACCTTTTCCCGCTCCTGGATGATCCATTTTGCTTGTCTAATCTCTTCCGGTATGGTGGTCCTGATCCGATCCAAAATATCAAGAATACGGTCTTCATCAACCATTACTTTCCTGGTCAACGGTACTTTATTGCTACTTTCGATACATTCTTCCAGTTCGTTAAGGGCTTTCAGGATATCCATTTCACCAATACCTCCTTAACTTTGCGGCAAGTATTTATATTTATGTTTTAGTTTTTCTTCCACCAAAGGTGGTACCAGACTGCGTAATGAACCGCCGAAAAAGGCAATCTCTTTAACCGTGCTGGAACTGATAAAGGAATATTCTCCCCTGGTCATTAAAAAAACTGTTTCTACGTGACAGGCAAGCTTTTTATTCGTCAAAGCCATCCGGAATTCGTTTTCAAAATCTGAAACCACCCTGAGCCCTCTAACGATGGCCTTCGCTTTCTTATGTAGAGCATAATCAACAGTTAACCCGTCAAATGAATCAACTTCTACATTATTATACGTCTCAAGAACATCCTTTAACATTTCTACCCGTTCTTCAGCTGAAAAAAGGGGGTTTTTTATCTGATTCCGGGTAACTGCAACGATAAGCCTGTCGAACAGCAAAGACGCCCTCCCGATAATATCTAGGTGACCGAATGTTACCGGGTCAAAGCTGCCCGGACAAATAGCAATTCGCAAACCCGTTTCCCTCCTCGTCCTTCAACTTAAACTCTGATAAAAAGTAAGCAATGTATCTCCATACGCTTCCCGGCGAAAAATTTTCAGCCCTCCTATGCTGCATGGTGGCTGATCATCCTTTTTACTGCTTTCAACGATTACCTTTCCTCCTGGTTCCATAATGCCGTGCCCGCCGATACCGGCAAGGGCGGCAACTTCAATTCCTTTAAGATATGGCGGATCGATAAAAATAATATTGAATTTTAAGCCTTCCTTTTCCAGCAAAGGCAGGGCATCCGTCACATTCAGGCAGATAACCCGCGCGCAAAGTTCAAAACCGGTAACAGCCAAGTTTTTTTTTATAATGCCGGTGCTTTCAGTATTATTATCCACAAACACGGCCGTGGCCGCACCCCGGCTTAACGCCTCAATACCTATATTTCCCGTGCCGGCAAATAAATCCAAAAAACGACATCCCGGTACCAGCCCGCCCAGGATATTAAAAAGAGCTTCTTTTACTCTGCCTGAGGTCGGTCGTACATCCCGTCCCCGGGGGGTCTTCAACTGCCGTTTTTTTGCCGTACCGGCAATGACACGTAAAATCAAAAATCCCCTCTTTCAGTCAATTATTATAGCATATTCAAGCCTAAAAATCGAATTTTTTCATTATTTGAAAAAAATTTAACCGTAATATTTATTCTGTATAATGCTACAAAAACAGGATACTATATTAA
>DFAQ01000041.1:0-1982 GCA_002365865.1 Pelotomaculum sp. UBA3102 | reverse complement strand
TATATTAATGTTCAGAAACAGGGAGATGATCATCACTTTGAAGCTTGACTTTTTTAAAACTTTAGGTGTTAATATTGATTTGGCTGTAGAAGCCCATGATATTATCAGGGGAGAAATAGGTAAGGAGATACCGGGAGTTGTAGTTGACCGGGAAAAATATGAAAATTCTTCGGTAACCATAGTAAAGATTGTTGAAGAACAGGCCGAGCAGATGATGGGCAAACCAAGGGGAACCTACATCACTATCGATGCTCCTTCCCTGCGTAACAACAACCGCCTGTCTCAAAAAGAAGTAGTGGAAGTTCTGGCCGACAAACTGGCATCGCTTTTTGACCTGCCCGAAAAGGCCGAGGTCCTGGTGGTAGGTTTAGGGAACTGGCATGCAACTCCGGATGCCCTGGGACCGAGAGTAATCGATCAGAGCATGGTTACCCGTCACCTCCATAAATATACCCCGGAGGAATTAAAGGGCGGAATGCGCTCGGTCAGCGCTATTGCTCCGGGGGTACTGGGCATAACCGGAATTGAGACGGCTGAAATCATTAAAGGCGTTGTAGAAAAAATCAAACCGGAATTGCTTATAGTTGTGGATTCTCTTGCCGCAGGCAGTGTCGACCGGATTGCAACCACCATCCAGATTGCCGACACGGGTATCAGTCCGGGTTCCGGTATCGGCGGCAACCGGGCCGGCATTAACCGGGACAGTATGGGCGTGCCGGTAATTGCCATCGGCATTCCCACCGTGGTAAACGCTGCCGTAATCGCAAATGTAACCGTGGAGCATTTTTTGGAGCAACTTAAAGAAAAGCCGATGCTGAGCCAAATCTATAAAAATTTAAGGCCGGATTTTATGCAGCAGGTTATTGACGAAGTTTTACAGCCGTTTACAGGAAATTTAATGGTGACCCCCAAAGAGATAGATACTCTTATTTTAGATACTTCTAAAATTGTTGCCGGCGGGATATCACTGGCACTGCATCCCGCGATAACCCTGGAGGAATATAATTTGTACCTCAATTAAACTCAAAAATTATTATAAGCGGGAGATACCCCGCTTATAATAAGAAACTTAAAGGTGGGTTGACGAATTTTTTGAATACCCGGGCAGCCGGCTCGCGGCAGCCACCCGGGCCTTAAAGACCCTGCCTTGCTACTCCGGATAAAATTATTACTGGGTTAAATTAACATTGGTAACCTGAGGAGTAGCCGGAACATTACCTCCTGCCAGGCTGTTCTCATAGGCAGCAATCATTTTCTTGACCATATTACCGCCGATGGCACCGTTCATTCTGGACGGCAGGTCACCCATGTATCCGGTGTCAGGAACCTGGATGCCTAATTCACGGGCGGTTTCCCATTTAAAATCCTCCATTGCCCGGGAAGCGCCCTTAATCAGGATTTGATTTGATTTTTGTCCGCGCGCCATTTAATTTCACCTCCTCGTTGGTTTCTTAAAAGTAGTATTAACTTCACCTTATTAGTTTATTCTAGAACATATTCCCTCATTAATTATCAAAAACAATGGAAATTATCATTTATATTAGCTGTATTGCCATGGTTAATTTGACTATATTTTAATTTTTCTTATTTATTTGCGGAAAATTTTAAACGATTAAATTTTACCCCTTGTGCTGACAATGAACTTTATGATATAAATTATTCACCACGGAGGTGATAATAATGACCAAGACAAAAGAAACCTGTATCGATGAGAAAGAATACCTGGTGGAGAAAATATCTATTGATAATATTCCGGATATCGGAGATAAGACCGGCCAAGTTTTTCTTAACAGCCTTGAGGAAGCGATCTCAAATTGCCGTAAATTATTAAACCATGGCTTTAGATTGGTAAATTTTTGGACGAACCCGGATGTAGGGGTTGAATTCATTCTTAAAAAAAGAAGAACCCCGGATGCCGGTAAAGAATAGGCGTTTACTAAAAAAATAATACGTGTAAACAGGCGAATTCATGAAGCAATGAA
>DFAQ01000024.1 GCA_002365865.1 Pelotomaculum sp. UBA3102 | reverse complement strand
CCCGCATAGCGGGTGGATTACTAAAACACTATCTATAAAACCGGCTAATCGCCGGTTTTTTTCGTAACTAGAAGAACAGATTTGCTAATTGGATCAGTACCGCCGTTACTGCTGCCGACATAACCGGTCCATATTATTACATTTTCATGATCTTATTTATTTAAGTTTAGAGATTGAAGAAGGTTTTTCCAGGTCAGGAGTGAAGTTTAATTAAAAAACCAATTGAGGAGTGATTAAAATGATTGATAATCTCAAAAAAGGTATTGAGGGTGAAGCCGGAACTGTTGTGAACGAGCAAAATACAGCCATAGCTTTTGGCAGCGGCGCGATAAGTTTGTTTGGGACACCGGCAATGATCGGACTAATGGAGAAAGCAGCCTTATCCTCCGTTGACCCGTTGCTGGGGGAAGGCGTTTGTACCGTGGGAACAAAAGTAGATGTAAAGCATATGGCTGCTACCCCGCCGGGCATGAAAGTGGTGGCAAAATCGCGCTTAATTGAAGTCGACGGCAAGCGCCTGATTTTTGAAGTGGAGGCATGGGACGATAAAGATTTAATCGGAAAAGGCATTCACGAGCGTTATATTATCAAGGTGGAAAGTTTTATCAAGCGGGCGGAGGCTAAATCCAAAGATGTTTAAAGTTTAAGCAATAAAAAGGTCTTACGGCTCCTTTGGTTTGCTATAATTAATATAAATAATATATTTCCGACAATAAACCAGTCCCGTTTAACAAAGCAAACAGGGGGTGACTGGATGCGCCTGATATTCCTTACCGATACGCACATTAAAGTCAGCCGGCCCGTTAACCGCCGGGATAATTTTATGGCGGCCTTGTTTCACAAGTTTACAGAAATAATTGCTCTTTGTCGCCGGCTCAAAGTTGATCTGGTGATTCACGGCGGAGATGTTTTTGATCATCCCCGGCCGGATCAGAGAGCGCTGGATTTGTTTTGCTGGCTTCTAAAAGAACTGGACCTCCCGGTTTACTGTATTGCAGGCAACCACGATTTAATCGATCAGGACCTGGAGAGCATTGACCATACCGCCCTGGGCTATTTAGCCAGGATCCAACGGATTAGGCTCCTTCAGCCCGGAAAAAAGACTTACCTGGCAAACGGCAGTTGTGTAATTCAGTTGAGCGGGCAGCATTTTCACCGGGGCATTGACCGCCGGAAAAACAGCCAGGTCTACATGGTGAAGAAAAGGCAGTGCGATCTGGCCATTCACGTTGTTCACGGTATGCTCGTACCCAGGGCGTTTTCTAATAAGGTTCCCTGCACCCTTATTTCTGAAGTAACCGCAACTGAGGCTGATTTTACCTTGGGCGCTCATGCCCACCTGGGTTATCACGTGACTGCCGGGGGTAAGTTTTTTCTGAATCCCGGTGCCCTCGCCCGCCTGACTAATTTAGAAAGAGAATTAATTCGTATTCCCCAGGTGCTTTTTATGGATTTTACCGCTGCGTTCAGCTACAGTTTTATCCCTCTGCAGGATGTGCGGCCGGGAAGTGAGGTTATGAATAATAATCCGTCGGAAGTAGTAGTGTAAAATATCCCGTCCGCTAATTTAAATGAATCCGGTTTTACAGAAGGTGAAAAATTGCAATTACGTTTGATCATCGGCAGGGCAGGAACCGGAAAAACCCGGGCCTGCCTGAACGAGGTGCGCAAAGAACTTTTGGCGGGACCGTCAGGCGCGCCCTTAATTCTGTTGGTGCCGGAACAGGCCACCTTTCAAATGGAATACGCTCTGGCGGCAACACCGGGTTTAAAAGGTTTTACCCGGGCCCAGGTCCTGAGCTTCAGGCGCCTGGCGTACAGGGTCCTGCAAAAAGCAGGCGGTGCTGCCCGTAAACATATCGGTGAACTGGGCAAACGCATGGTATTACGCCGCCTGCTTGAACAAAGAAAAGATCAATTAAAGGTATTCCGGCGTTCCGCGGAGCAACCCGGTTTTGCCGGCACTCTTGCCGGTACACTGGGTGAAATGAAGACTTACTGTGTCGCACCGGCGGAACTGGAACGTGCCGCTTCAAGATTGCGCGAAAAAGGGAGCAATTTATCTTTGGCCGATAAATTGGAGGATATTTATCTTCTTTATAATGATCTTGAGGCTTACCTGGACGGCCGTTTTATCGATCCGGAAGACTATCTGAACTTACTGGCGGAACGTATGGAAACATCCGGTGATATCGGGACAGCCGAGGTCTGGGTAGACGGATTTACCGGTTTTACACCGCAGGAATACAAGGTTCTGGCCGCGTTAATGCGTACCGCCCGCCGGGTAAATGTGACTCTGGGCGCCGATTTCAACTCCCTGGGGGGTATCCCTGATGATACGGATTTGTTCTATCCTGTCCGGGAGACATACGAAAAATTGTGCGCCACGGCCGCAGGGGAAGGAATTATTGTCGCAAGACCGTTAATTTTAGACGGTACTGCCCCCCGCCGTTTTAACAGCCCGGACATCGCCTGCCTGGAGAAGCATTATTTTAACCACCGGGCTAAGCCCCGGTCCGGCACTGTAAAAGGAGTGGTATTGGCCTGCGCGGCCAACACCCTGGCCGAAGCAGAGGGTGTGGCCCGTGAAATCACCGCCTTGTGCCGGGACAGAGGGTACCGTTACCGGGATATAGTAATAATTTTACGGGATTTAGAAACTTATGCCCAAATAATTAAAAGGGTCTTTTCCGACCATGGGATACCCGTGTTTATTGATCAAAAACGTTCGGTGCTTTACCACCCGCTAGTAGAATTGGTTCGTTCCGCTTTGGAGGTTGTGGCCGGCAACTGGCCTAATGATCCGGTTTTCAGGTTCTTAAAGACCGACCTGGTACCGCTGGCCAGGGAAAAAGTCGACCTTCTGGAAAACTACGTCCTGGCTCACGGGATTCGCGGCAACCGTTGGATTGACGGAAAACCCTGGGAATATGTAAGACGGTTGTCCCTGGAAGAGGACAGGGAAGTAACTGAATTTGAAGCAAGGGAACTGAAAGAAATTAATGTTATCCGGCAGCAGGCAGTTACTGCTTTGGACGGTTTCTATGAAGCTATGGGACGGGCGGCAAATGTACGGGAGATAACGGGGGTGCTTTTCAATCTCCTGGAAAAGCTGAAGGTCCCGACAACACTGGAAAAGTGGAGCAGGAAAGCGGAAGAGAGGGGACAGTTGGAGAACGCCAGGGAGCACGTTCAGGTTTGGGACGGGTTGATTTCCTTGCTCGACCAGATTGTGGAAGCATTAGGTGATGATAAATTAACGCCGGGGGAATATAATGCTGTTCTGGAATCCGGGTTTGAGAGTTTGCGCCTGGGCTTGATCCCACCGGGCCTGGACCAGGTTGTAGTGGGGTCCCTGGACCGATCCCGCCTTCCGGAGGCGCGGGTGGCTTTTATCATGGGGGTTAACGACGGAGTGCTGCCGGCCCGGATCAAAGAGCAAGGGATCATTTCCGAGGGGGAACGTGACGGACTGAAGACGGCAGGTATTAACCTGGCACCGGGTGCCAGACGCAGGGCCTTGGACGAACAATATTTGACCTACATAGCTTTGAGCCGTGCTTCCGAATTGCTGTACCTGAGTTATCCTGCGGCGGACGACGAAGGGGGGGCATTAATGCCCTCACGGGTGATAGAGCGGGTTAAGGAACTGCTGCCGGACGTTGGGCAGCGGGTGTGGCCGATGGAACCAAACCCGGCCTTGGCCGATGACCTGGATTTCATTGCCGGCGCTGACCGTGCTTTGTCTTACCTTGCAGCACAGTTGCGGGAAGCCAAGGCCGGCCGCCCGGTAAACCCACTCTGGTGGGACCTGTACCTGTGGTTTATCCGGGGAAGTCAGCGTGAAAAATGCGCCCGGGTGCTGTCCGCGCTCTTTTTCACCAACCGTGAGGAACGACTTCCCCCTGGCACCGGCAGGGAGCTTTACGGACGCACCCTGAAGACCAGCGTGTCCGGCATGGAAAAATTCATTGCCTGTCCCTTTGCTCATTTTCTTTCCCGTGGCTTGAAGTTGAAGGAAAGAGAAGCTTTTAAGCTGGACGCCCCTGATTTAGGCCGGTTTTTTCACGCTGCGCTTAAGCTCTTCGGAGACCGGGTGCGGGCGGAGGGATTGGAATGGGGAGCACTGAATAAAGAACAAATTGGAAGTATGGCCGGGGAAACAGTAGACCTTCTGGCGCCCCGGTTGCAAAACGAGATCCTGCTCAGCACCGCCCGCCGCCGTTACCTGACCGGTAAGCTCAAGCGGACCGTGCACCGGGCGGCCCTGGTGCTGGCTGAACATTCCCGGCGCGGCAGCTTCCGGCCGGTGGGCCTGGAACTGGCCTTCGGACCGGGTGGAGACCTGCCGGCAGTTACTTTTACCCTTGCCGGCGGAACCGAAATGATCCTGACCGGCCGCATCGACCGCGTTGATGCCGCTGTGGGTGACGAAGGCATATACCTGCGGGTGATTGATTACAAGTCGGGCAGGATGACCGTGAAACTTTCTGATATTTACCACGGATTGAAAATGCAGCTTATGGCCTACCTGGATGTCGCCCTGAGGCATGCCGGTTTGCTTCTTACCCGCTGTGAGCACAATTACTCCAAGAGGGTATTGCCGGGCGCCGTACTTTACTTCCGTATTGACGACCCCCTGGTTAAGACGGACGGGGGGATACCTCCGGAAGAAGAGAGGGAAAAGAAGATCCTGAAAGAGCTGCGCATGACCGGTATGGTATTGTCCGATCCGGCAGTAGCCAGGCTGATGGACGGCAGTATCAAAGGACAATCAGACCTGATTCCGGTATATATAAAGAGCAGCGGGGATTTTGCAGACCGCTCCGCAGTGCTCACCCGGGAACAATTCGACCTCTTACGGGTATATCTGCGCTCAAAGTTTATATCTGCCGGAAACGACATTATGAGCGGGGTAATCGACATATCACCTTACCGGCACGGAAACTCCGGTTCCTGTCTTAACTGCCCTTATAAGCCGGTTTGCCAGTTCGATATCCTGGTGGAAGGTAACAAGTACCGGGTGATTAAGGAAGAGGAAGAGAGCGTCATATGGGACCTGCTGTCAGGGTCAAAGGGTGGTGAGTTCAATGAATAACCAGTGGACGGACGAACAAAAGGAAGCTGTTTTTACCCGCGGCGGTAATCTGCTTGTGTCAGCGGCCGCCGGTGCGGGAAAAACTACGGTGCTGGTGGAGCGTATTATCAAATTGGTTACTGATCCGGTGCAACCGGTAGATATAGATAATTTATTGATTGTTACTTTCACCAACGCCGCCGCATCGGAAATGAGGGAACGAATCGGCCGGGCCCTGGCTCATGAAATCAGCAGGCAACCTGATTCAAAACACCTGCGGAGGCAGGCGGCCTTGTTGAGCAGGGCCTGTATCAGCACCATACATTCTTTTTGTTTGGAACTCTTGCGCGGCCATTTTCACCTAATTAACCTGGATCCGGCCTTCCGGGTGGCTGATGAAACAGAAACCGTGCTGATTCAAATGGAGGCCTTGGAAGAATTATTTGAGCAGTGTTATGCCGAAGGCACCGGTTCTTTATTCACTGCCCTGGTAGACAGTTACGGTGGTAAGCGTGATGATACAACTTTGCAGGAAATGGTTCTAAACGCTTATAAGTTTGCCCGGAGTACTTCCCGCCCGCAGAAGTGGCTTTCCCAATTGCCGGAGAATTTCAAACTGCCGCAAGACACCGCATTTGACCGGTTGCCCTGGAGTGGAGTTTTGAGAGAAGCCCTGGTCATGGAATTGGCCGGGGTGCAGGTTTCCCTTGATGCCGCCTTGAAGCTATCCAGGCTGCCGGGCGGTCCCGGTGTTTACAGCGCTAATTTGGAAGCCGACCGGGAAATGGTCTTGCGCCTCATACAGGCATGTTCCCGTGGTTCTTCCTGGTCCGACCTCTATCTTTTTTTTAATGAGACCGGGTTCGGGAAGTTGAAAAGCTGTAAAAAAGAGGACACCGGTCAACAACTGGCAGAGCAAGTTAAAAAGTTGAGGGAAAACGCCAAAAGGAAGCTGGCGGAAATTAAAAGCCGGTATTTTTCCCGCCTGCCGGAGGAATTGTGCGCAGATCTGCGCCAGGTGGCGCCGCTGGTAGAAGAACTGGCCGCACTGGTGCAGAGCTTCGGGGAATACTACCGTAAAGCCAAAGCAGCCAGGGGCGTGGTAGACTTTAACGACCTGGAACATTATGCCCTGCAAATACTGGAGGGTGAAGGGACAGCAGGGACGGTGGTTCCTTCACCGGTGGCATTGGAGCTCAGGGAAAGATTCGCCGAGGTTCTAGTGGACGAATATCAGGATATAAACGGGGTACAGGAAGCCATCCTCCGGATGGTGTCCCGCCAGGGTAGTGCAGAAACGCCCAACCTGTTTATGGTAGGTGACGTCAAGCAGAGTATCTACCGGTTCCGGCTGGCTGAACCAGCCTTGTTTTTAGAAAAATATAAGGCCTATCCAATAAAAAAAGGCGGCCGGGAACGGCGGATCGACCTGACCAAAAATTTTCGCAGCCGCAAGGGAGTGGTGGAAGCAGTCAATTTTATCTTTTACCAGTTAATGACTGCGGCTGTGGGTGAGCTTGCTTATGGTCCCAGGGCCGAACTGGTCTACGGGGATGTTTACCCGCCGGTTGCCGAAAGTGCTGTCGAACCGGATGAAGCAGTAGAAGTACACCTGGTTGAGCGGGATAATTCTGGTGCGGATGCGGCAATTGCTCCCGGACCGGACGGCGGCACCACTGACGAAAATACTGCCGGTGGTCAGGACCGGACGGAATTGGATCAGGACCTGGATGCCGTGCAAACCGAGGCCCGCCTAATAGCAAAAAGGATTAAAGAAATGGTGGCCGGAAGCCCGGGCGGCATACCGGGCCTGAATATTTACGATAAAAACCTTAAAACCCGGCGCCCTCCGGCTTACCGGGACGTGGTAGTATTGATGCGGGCTACGGCCGGTTCCGCAAATACTTTTATTGAAGAGTTCCGCCGGGAAGGGATTCCGGCTTATGCCGAGTCTGCCACCGGATATTTTGAAGCCACTGAAGTAGAAACAATTTTGTCCCTCCTGAATATTATTGACAATCCACGCCAGGATATCCTGCTGGCCGGAGTTTTAAGGTCTCCCATCGTGGGTCTTAAAGGGGCGGACCTGGCCCGGATCAGGCTGGCAGCACCCGAAAGCGATTTTTATGCAGCCGTGGTAACTGCCGCGCATTTAAAATACGGGAGTTTTTCAAAACAATTGGCCGGTTTTTTGGAGAAATTAGATCACTGGCGCACCGCCGCCAGGCAGGGTTCACTGGCGGACTTAATCTGGTCCATCTACCGGGAGACCGGATATTATGACTTTGTCGGGGGCCTGCCCGGCGGCGGCCAGAGGCAGGCAAACCTGAGGGCACTGTACCACCGGGCCCGCCAGTATGAAGCTACTGCCTTCAGGGGATTATTTTTATTTCTCCACTTTATCGAACGGATCCGGGAGGGCGGTCGCGATCTCGGCACCGCCCGGGCTTTGAGCGAAAAAGAAAACGTGGTGCGGATTATGAGTATCCATAAGAGTAAGGGCCTGGAATTTCCGGTGGTGTTTGTGGCGGGTCTGGGTAAAAAATTTAATTTTAAAGATTTAAATAAGCCGGTGCTTTTTCATAAAGATTTGGGTCCGGGACCCGAACTGGTGGATTGCGCCTCAAGAGTAACCTACCCTACTGCGGCCAAGCTGGCTTTAAAACACCGGCTGAAAATGGAAGTGCTGGCGGAAGAGATGCGCATACTTTACGTGGCCATGACCAGGGCCCGGGAAAAGTTGATCCTGGTGGGTTCCGCCCGTAATTTACCGGCATGTGCCCGGCGCTGGTGCAGCGCGGCGGAAACATACCGGCGGGCACTACCGGAAGGGGTGCTGGCCGGGGCAAAATCTTTTCTGGATTGGTTGGTGCCGGCGCTGGTCCGGCACCGGAACGGGGCGGAAATCAGGAAATTGGGATTGGCGGAACCGGCCCTGCCGGGTATGATTAATGACAGCGGGTCGGCCTGGAAAGTATTTATTAACCGGGCGCCTGCCGGCAGTAGCAGTGCCGTGGAACAATCTACCGCCGGACTGTTTTCCCTGGTCAGGCGTATGGAACCGGTAGAACCGCCGGGAGAATTTTACGAAGTCATAAAAAGCAGGCTGGAATGGAGTTACCCGTTTGCGGCGGCGACCGTGCGGGCGGCCAAAGTCTCCGTAACAGAAATAAAACGGAAGTTTGAAATGCTTTCGGAAGAGGAAGCACCAATACTTCCTCTTCAAACTGCGATTGTGAGCAGGCCCGGTTTTTTACAGCAGGAACGTGGTTTAACGGCAGCTGAAAGAGGAACCGTCCTGCACCTGGTGATGCAGAACCTGGATTTAAAGCAGAAATTGGATGTGCCAGGCATCAGAGAACAAATCACCGGAATGGTAGAGTCGGATTTACTGACTCCGGAGCAAGCATTGTCGTTGTCCGTGGAATCGATTGCTGCGTTTTTTGACAGTACGCTGGGGAGGCGGGTGCTGGCCGCACGGGCGGTACTGCGGGAACTTCCCTTTACCATGACCGTGCCGGTGGAAGAAATTTACTCGGAGCCCGGGGAACCCGGTAAGGAAACCGTCATAGTGCAAGGAGTGCTGGACTGCCTGGTTGACGAGGGTGACGGGTATTTGATCCTGGATTACAAAACCGGAAAAATCAAACCGGACCGTCTGGATACAGAGGCGGCACGATACCGTACCCAGTTAAACCTCTATGCCGGGGCGGTTGAAAATATATTAAAAAGAAAGGTAAAGGAAAAGTGGTTGTACTTTTTTGAGCCGGGATTAAGTAAAGAATGTTTGTAAATCATTCCCGGCAATCAAATACCCGCTTGCTTTTCTTTTCACTACGCGGGAGCGTCCCCTGCGGTATTACTTCCACGCCAGCGATAATACCAATGCGTTCTTTTATGTTTTTCTGCAACTGCATTGATATTTTCCCGAAGTCAAAAGCCGGTTCGCCTTCGACTTTGATCAGGAGGGAGTCCTTGCCCTGCTTCCTGCTGATGATTATCCGGTATTCGCTGCAGGCGCCCTCGGTCAGCTGCAGGACATGGTCAATTTGACCGGGATAGATATTTACTCCCTTGATTTTAATCATATCATCGGTTCGACCCAAAACGCGCGCGATCATCGGGTAGGGGCTGCCGCAAGGGCACCTTTTAGTTATGATGCTGGTGATGTCGCGGGTGCGGTAGCGTAATAACGGCATCCCTTCCTTGGTCAGGGTAGTGACCACCAGTTCACCCTGCTCTCCGGGCTGAAGTTGACGCCCGGTTTCGGGGTCGATTATTTCGAAGAGAAGGTGGTCGTGCCAGTAATGCAGGCCGCAGTGTTCCGGGCAGTCGATGGCAATACCGGGGCCGTATATTTCTGTAAGGCCGTATATGTCAAATGTTTCAATGTTAAGCAGTTCCTCGATCCGGGCGCGCATTTTTTTACCCCAGCGTTCCGAACCGAATATTCCACGTACCAGCTTAATCCGGTCGCTGAGGCCCCGCTTATGTATTTCCTCCGCCAGCAGTAAACCGTAAGAGGAAGTGCCGATTAAGACGGTGGTCTTCAGATCCAACATCATCTCGATTTGTTTTTCAGTATTGCCCGGGCCGGTAGGAATTGCCATAGCGCCCAGGCGTTCGACTCCGGCTTGAAATCCGGTACCCGCGGTCCACAATCCGTAACCCGGAGTGATCTGGACCCGGTCCAGGCCGGTAACCCCGGTCATGGCAAGGCAGCGGGCCATCATTTCAGCCCAGGACGAAACGTCGTTGGCGGTGTAGGGTACGATCACGGGTTTCCCGGTGGTGCCGGAAGAAGAATGAATCCGGACTACCTGTTCTTCAGGTACCGCCAGGAGGCCCAAGGGATACCCCGTACGCAAGTCGGACTTGGTGGTAAACGGCAATCGCTCCAAGTCGGAAAAGGTTTTTATACTGCAGGGATCAACCCCGCAGTCATCCAACTTGCGGCGGTAGAAGGGCGAGTTTTGGTAAACTGCGGGCAGCAGTTCACGTAATTTATGCCCCTGCAGATGCAAGGTGCGGTCCGGTCCGGGTCTGTTTTCCGTTTTAATCATTAGCGCCATTTTATGCTCCCTCCATGGTCTTGCACCCGATTTCAAAGGCACGAATATTGATCGCTTTTAGTTTCTCCGGGACGTATTTTAATAGTGACGTGAGCAACTGTTCGCGGCTGAAGGGAAGGCCGGGAAAGGTAGCAAGCGCTCCCAGCATTACCACGTTGCCGGTTTTAGGATGCCCGGCCCGGCGGACGAGATCGTCCAGAGCCAGGAAAGATAATTTGCCGGTATATTTTTTAAGATAATCCATGAGTGCTTCTTGGTTATATTCAGCCAGGCCGAGATGCACCGAAACAGGAATGATGGTGGAGGTGGCGGCGATGACGGAACCTTCCGGTTTTAATTTAGGTAACGCCCGGACGGTTTCAGAAAGTTCCAATCCCAGCAAAAAATCTGCTTCCCTATCCGGAATGATGGCACCGGACAGATCATGGCCCATCCTTACGTGGCTGGTAACAGCGCCTTCCCGTTGGGCCATTCCGATTACCTCCGAGGTGCGCACGGAAAGTCCGTTTTCCATGGCTGCCAGGGCCAGTGCCCGGGAGGCCATCACGGAACCCTGGCCTCCGATGCCGCTGATGACTATGTTAAGATTAGGACTCATAATCCTCTTTCACTACCTCCTCTATAGCCCCTGCCGGGCAGATTTGGGCGCATACACCGCACCCCGTGCAGTTTTTCAATATTTCCGGGCGACCGTTTTTCCTTCCAATGGCCGGACAGCCGAATTCTTCGATACAAGAACCGCAATCGACGCATTTTTCAGGATTAATTTGACTGGATAAACCCTTTTTTGCCAGGTTTACACATATTCGCTTCATAATTACGACCGCCGGTCCCGGATAATTCATTGCCTCAGAAGCCGCTTTCCCGGCCTCCTGCAAGTCATATGGATCTACTTCCCGGACCATCTCTACTCCGCACGCCTTGATTAATCCGGCCAGCTCTATTTTTTTCGCAGAGGTTCCCATAGCTGTGCGGCCGGTGCCGGGATGCGGCTGGTAACCGGTCATGGCGGTAGTTGAGTTATCCAGGATCACGAGCGTGATATCGGCCTGGTTATAAACTGCGTTGATTAAACCGGGAACCCCGGTGTGAAAGAAAGTTGAATCTCCAAGGAAGGCTACCTGCCGGCGGTGAGGTTCCGCCCGGTATAAACCGGAAGCGATCGTTATACTTGCACCCATGCACAGGCAAGCGTCCATCGCGTTTAAAGGGGGCATGGCGCCCAGGGTGTAACAGCCGATATCGCCGCTAAATACTGCATCTGTTCCCCGGGCCGCTTTTTTAAAGATATAGAAGGAAGCCCGGTGGGGACAGCCCGCACATAGAACCGGTGTGCGCAGGGGCAGTACCGGGGGCTGGGTTGCTTTGTTATTGTCTGCAACTGCTTCTCCAAATGAGAATTTAGATATAATTGATTTTACTTGATCGACATTAAGCTCTCCTTCCCGTGGCACCAGGCGGTCATGTTTCCCGCATATCACGGCACTTGACTTATTACGCCAGGCCAGGGAGATTACTTGTTCTTCCACTACCGGTTCCTGCTCTTCCACCACCAGGATTCTTTCGGCATGATTAAACAGCTCCAGTACCGGTTTGCCGGGCAGCGGGTAAGGTGTACCTATTTTTAGCACCGAGGCATTAATTCCGGTTAACTGCAGTGCCTCGCGGACATAATTGTAACCGGTGCCACAGGCGATTATGCCAAGCTTAGAATTATGAGCAATAATTAAATTGTTAAAAACAGAGTCCTCAAATTTTTCCCCGGCAATTTCCTGGCGTTCATTAAGCCAGGGGTGCCTGCGGGCGGAAAGGCTGGGGAAAATAACCTTATCGGAACCCTTTTCAAAGTGGGAGTGCTGACGGTGCGGCGGTCTTACCGCGCGTGACAGGTCAATATCCTGGCAGGCGTGGCAGGTCCGGGTAGTAGGTCTCAAAATTACCGGCAACCCCAGACTTTCAGATAATTCGAAGGCGTATCCGGTCATTTCAAAGGCTTCTTCCGGTGTAGCCGGATCCAGGACCGGCAGTTTGGCAAACCGGGCAAACTTGCGGGTATCCTGCTCCGTCTGGGAACTGTGCGGGCCGGGGTCGTCCGCAACTACCAGCACGAGCCCTCCGTCGACCCCGATGTAAGCGAGGCTCATCAGCGGGTCGGCAGCTACGTTCAAACCGACCTGCTTCATGGCGGCAAGAGCCCGTAATCCGGCATAAGAAGCCCCGATTGCCGTTTCCAGGGCCACTTTTTCATTGACAGACCATTCGGCGTAAAAACCTTTTGCTCCGGACAGTGCGGCCAGCGTTTCCAGTACTTCCGAAGATGGCGTGCCGGGATAGGCGCAGGCCACTTTTACCCCCGCCTCTGCGGCGCCATAAGCTATCGCTTCATTGCCCATCAATAATTTTCGTGCACTCAAATTATTCATTCCTCCCGTAGGCTCAAAAAAATATTAAAGGCCGGTGCGGTACCGGCCTTTATCGGCGTTGGCATAACTCAGTATACCGTCTCTGCTGGTCCGGGCTCAGCTCACACTCAACTCTGCTCTACTTTATCAAGATGTCATTAATTAATTATCAGATCTTTTACCTAAAAAAATTTTAACACAGGAACTTAATAAAGTCACTAAAAAATATTTAATTTTAATAAGGGCGGCAAAAACAGGTTCCGGTTGTTTTTGGTATAATAAATTTATTATGACCGGGAGAAGTATATGGAAATAACAGGAATAAGAATGGGGATAATAATTAAATAGGCGGAGGATTAAGATAAATTGGGTTTATGATATTATGAAAGGTGGGGAGAGTATGTCAAAGGCGCGGGCACGCGTGCTCATAAGCGGAAAAGTACAGGGGGTGTACTACCGTCTGGAAACCAAGGAACAGGCAATGGCCATGGGAGTCACCGGATGGGTCCGGAACCGGCCCGAGCGTTCGGTTGAAGGGGTGTTTGAAGGTGAGAAAGAAAATATTGAAAAATTAATTGCCTGGTGCCGCAAAGGGCCTCCCATGGCAGCTGTCCGCGACGTGCAGGTTGAATGGGAACCCTACCGGAATGAATTTGACCGGTTTGATATATTATTTTAGAAGGGGTCTTGTTATTGAAAATAGGTTTATTCTTTGCCATCATGGCCGGGAGATTGGTTGCATTTGCCAGCCGGGTATCCGGACGCAAGGGTTCTTCCCTGCCCGGTGTGATTGCCGGGAAAATTTATTACCGCTGCCTGCGTGACCTGGCCGGTCAGGTGCGGGAGGGAATCATTTTGGTTACCGGCACCAACGGTAAAACAACCACTAACAATATGATTGCCGGGATCTTGGAAAAAGCCCGTTTTAAGGTGGTTGCCAATTTTGAGGGAGCCAATATGGTTTCCGGTGTTACCACAAGTTTTATCAAGAAAGCTGGTCTGTTCGGTAAAATTGATTGCGACTATGCCGTAATCGAGGTGGATGAGGCCTCGGTACCAAGAGTGATGAAAGAATTAAAACCGGAAGTCATTGTCATTACCAACTTCTTTCGGGACCAGTTGGACCGGTACTGGGAAATTGAAAAGATTGTAGGGGTTATCCGCGATTCTTTGAACAAATACGGTTATGCCACCCTGGTTTTAAATGCCGACGACCCGCTGGTAGCTCAGTTCGGTCAAATCACTCGCCTGCCGGCAGTGTTTTACGGGATAGGCCGGCACGAGCAGACAACTGACACCAATACCCGGATCAGGGAGGCCAAGTTTTGTCCTTTTTGTGGCGCCGCCCTGGCTTATGATTTTTTCCACTACGGCCAGCTGGGTAATTACCGGTGTACGGGCTGCAGTTTTAAAAGACCGGAGCCCGGGGTCGAAGCAATGGGTACCGCAGTTTCGGACCGAATAACCTGCCGTATTGTTTACGCCAACGGGCCAGAGGTTCCCCTGACCATGCAAACAATGGGCATTTATAATCTCTACAACGCCCTGGCGGCTTTTGCAACCGGCTTGCACCTGGGCATCGATACCGGAATTATTTTGAACGGTTTAAATAGCTACCAGCCGGTAACCGGGCGGATGGAAAAATTTGTTCATCAAGGAAAGCAGGTATTTTTAATCCTGGTTAAGAACCCGACCGGATTTAATGAAGGGCTTTCCGCGCTGTTTTTAAACCGGGAAAAGAAAGACGTATTTATTGCCATTAATGATAATGATGCCGATGGTAAGGATGTTTCCTGGCTATGGGACGTAGATTTCGAAATTGTCGGTAACGGTCACGAATCTTTCCGGCGCTTTATATGTACCGGCAGACGGGGGGAGGAGATGGCCGTGCGTTTGAAATATGCCGGCGTCCCCCGGGATAAGATAGCGGTCAATCCCGACCTGAAGCAGGCGGTAAGAAAAGTTCTGGAAGGCGGCAACGGGCAATCTTATCTTTTTTCCACTTATACTGCTTTGTGGGAGGTCCATGGGATCCTAAAAACAATGGTTGCCGGGGGGATAAAACATGATTAAAATATGCCACCTGTATCCGGACCTGTTGAATTTATACGGTGACCGCGGTAATATCATTGCTTTTCAACAGCGCTGCCGGTGGCGGAATATTCCGGTTGAGGTGCACGAGGTAGGTATCGGTGACGTGCTTTATTTTGATCATTTTGATTTTTTATTTTTGGGCGGCGGCTCGGACCGGGAACAAAACCTTATTGTAGCTGATCTGATGCAACGGAGGAATGAATTAAAAGAAGCAATCGAAAAAGGTCTGGTATTGCTGGCTATTTGCGGCGGGTATCAGTTACTAGGAAAGTATTATTTAACTCGAGAAGGTGAAAATATACCCGGTTTGGGTATTCTGGACTTTTATACCCGGGCAGGTGACCGGCGTTTAGTAGGAAATGTGGCTGTGGAAACGAACTTGGGAGGGGAAACGGTAATATTGACGGGTTTCGAGAATCACTCGGGACAAACTTATCTGGGCAGTATTCAACCCTTGGGAAAAGTACGGTCGGGCAACGGCAACAACGGTGAGGACGGGTGGGAGGGGGCCCGTTATAAAAATGTCTTTTGTTCCTACCTCCACGGACCTCTGCTACCGAAAAACGCCAGGCTTACCGACCACCTGATTTTTCTGGTTCTTAAAAGAAGGAACCGGCAGGAATTACTGAAACCGCTGGATAATACTTTTGAGGATCGTGCTTGCAGGGTAATGCTCGGCCGCATGGGTTTGGTTTAATATTTTTTGATTATATTTATTTTAATTTAGGTCTTATATATTCCTTTTCATCCGGACCGGTTTTTTTTAAAATACGAATAAAGAATCCTGTATGCAAAAACCAGGAGGGAATCATGCAATACATTGTAACCTGGACCGAGGGCGAAGAGGTTTATTATCGCTTTGTATCTGAAGAGGAAATTGACAGCCTGGTGGAAGAAGATAAAAAATATATAGTTGCAGAACTGTTTAATTAAGTTCATTTTTTCAAAAAATGTTTTATAAATACTATTGCTTAGCAGCAGGTTTTTTTTAAAGCACCTGTAGGGTTGGTTTATATTAAATTACCACATTATTTTTTGTGGTTTTTTATTGGCCATTTATTGGTCATTTATTGCAGCAAAACTATGGTCTTATATCTCCCAGTACCACGTCGTTAACCAACTGCAGTCGCTCATAGGTCTCCGGTCCGACAATACCATCTACGGTCGGGCTAAAACTTTGCTGGGCTTTAATAACGGAGTCGCGGGTCTCCGGGCTGTAAACGCCGTTAACCGGGCCGGTATAGAAACCCAGCTCAGTAAGCCGCTTTTGAACATACTGCACATCTGGCCCAACCATCAAGGGGTCCATAAGCCTCAAGTATCTGCTTGCATACAACATAAGAGCACCGCCTCCATGGCATAATATGCCAGGTATTAAAAAAGGCCACCTTAAAAACTTATATTTTCAATCACAGGAGTCAATTTTTTATTGTTCTGAGATAATTAACATGTAATTTTATACTTTACATTAGAAATATTTATGCTATGATAATATTAGTAATATTATGGAAGAGGTGGCAGCATTGGGCTTATAAGGTAATATAATATATCGTATAATATGTATAATATCGTATATTTTCTTATATGAAGCAAACGGAGGCAACGAAAAAGAATGAATTTCTTTCCTTCCTGGAACGATTTAAACGTTGGTGACAGTGTTACCTTTTATCGCACCTTTACTGAAGAAGATGTGGAAAACTTTATCCGGCTGACCGGAGACTTTAATCCCTTTCACACGGATAATCACGTTGCAATGCAATGCGGTTTCAGAGAGCGGGTTGTTCCGGGGCTGCTTACCAGCAGCATGATTGCCCATGCCGGGGGCACTTTAATTGCAGAACCGTACGCAGGTGCCAAAGTATTTTTTCACTACCTGGCCCCGGTTTATGTCGGTGAATCAGTCTGTGCCCGGGTTGCCGTAATAGGTAAAGATTGTTTAAAGAACAAGTTGTCGCTTAAAATAACCTGTACCAACCAGCAAGGAGAGGTAGTTCTTGAAGGTGAAGTTTTAGGAAAAATATTTCCGGCCTGCACCGGCGAAAACAGTTTAGAATATGCCGGCGGGTAATTAAATTGGTAGTAAACAAAAAATATTTCATCAAATTTTAAAAAATTTAAAAAATTATTACATTGAAACAAGAACCGCCTGAAAGCGGTTTTTTCAGTTATACGGCTTGTTTTTAAACTTTATTGCTTAGCCGGAACATTCTTCTTTTTGCCAGTTTTGCATATAATATAATATTCGTTTCTGATTAAGCCCTCGCCTGGGTAGAAAATTAAAGGTTTGATTTCTGGTAAGAAGGAGTGAAATTCGTGAATTTCCTAAGGCGTTTGGAAGAATACCTCTCCTTGGAAAGACAGCTGGCCTGGGAAGGGACTTTTAGGGATTATATTGATATTTTGAAAGAAAGGCCTTATGTGTCGCAACTTGCCCACTCCAGAATATATAACATGATCAAGTCGGCAGGATTAGAAGAAGAGGACCACGGGATTAAAAAATACAAGTTCTTTCATACCGAGTTGTTTGGTCTGGATAAAATATTGGAAAAGTTGGTGGAAGAGTATTTTCACCCGGCTGCCCGCCGTTTGGATGTGCGCAAACGTATTCTTCTCCTGATGGGACCGGTAAGCGGAGGCAAATCAACCCTGGTAGCCATGTTAAAGAGAGGTTTGGAAAAATTCAGCCGGACTGATGCGGGAGCCCTCTACGGTATCAAGGGGTGTCCGATGCACGAGGAACCTTTGCATCTGATTCCCAAAGAGTTGAGAGAAGAGTTTCAAAAAGAATATAACGTTTACATTGAAGGAGAACTCTGTCCCTCCTGCCGTTTGATGGTTGAGTCGGAATACGGCGGTAATATTGAAAAGGTCAGGGTGGAAAGAGTATTTCTTTCTGAAGATAACCGCTGCGGCATCGGTACCTTTACTCCCTCGGATCCCAAATCCCAGGATATCGCCGACCTGACCGGCAGCGTAGACTTCTCGACCATTACAGATTATGGTTCGGAATCAGATCCCCGGGCTTACCGTTTCGACGGGGAATTAAATATCGCCAACCGGGGGATTATGGAGTTTCAAGAAATATTGAAATGCGACGAAAAATTTCTCTGGAACCTGCTAAGTCTTTCCCAGGAAGGAAACTTCAAAGCCGGCCGGTTTGCCCTGATCTACGCCGATGAAATGATCATAGCTCACACCAACGAAAACGAATACAAGAGTTTTATCAGTAACAAAAAAAATGAAGCGTTACAATCCCGGATTATTGTCATGAAAATACCTTATAACCTGAAAGTCAGCCACGAAGTTAAAATCTATGAAAAGCTGATTAAGCAAAGCGACTTGAGAAGTATCCACATGGCTCCCCATGCCTTGCGTATCGCCAGTATCTTTTCAGTATTGTCACGTCTTAAGGAGTCCAAGAAACAGGGGATGGACCTGGTGAAAAAGATGAAATTATACGACGGTGAGGACGTGGAAGAGTTTAAGCAGAAAGATATTAATGAGCTGCAGGCAGAAGCTGTCGATGAAGGAATGAGCGGGGTTGACCCGCGCTATGTGATCAACCGGCTTTCTTCCGCGTTGATCCGCACCTCGACCAAGTGTATCAATCCGCTTGATGTACTGCGCGCCTTGAAAGAAGGGCTGGACCAGCACCCGTCAATTACGAAGGAGGAACGAGACCGCCTGTTGAACTTTATCTCGGAGGCACGTAAAGAATACGATGAAATGGCCAAAAAAGAAGTGCAGAAGGCGTTTGTGTATTCCTATGAAGAGTCGGCCAAAGTGTTGTTTACCAACTACCTGGATAATGTGGAGGCGTACTGTAACGGTATAAAGATTAAAGACCCGATTACCGACGAGGAATTAGACCCCGATGAAAAACTCTTGCGCTCTATTGAAGAGCAGATCGGGGTTTCTGAAAACGCGAAAAAAGCTTTCCGGGAGGAAATATTAATCAGGCTGTCCAGCTACGCCAGAAAGAACCGGCGCTTTGAATACAATTCTCACGAGCGTCTCCGGGAAGCCATTGAAAAGAAGCTTTTTGCCGATCTCAAGGACATAGTTAAAATAACCACTTCCACCAAAACACCGGATGCTGAACAGCTGAAGCGGATAAACGAAGTGAGCAACCGGTTGGTAGAGGATAACGGCTATTGTCCGGTTTGTGCCAATGAACTTCTAAAGTACGTGGGAAGCCTGCTCAACCGTTAG
>DFAQ01000017.1 GCA_002365865.1 Pelotomaculum sp. UBA3102 | reverse complement strand
GTTTCGGTTCTCTTCCTGACCATTTGTTCGCAATGTCCAGATTTGTTTTGCGAAAAAATTTTTCTTTCTTTTTCTTGTAAGCCTTGATAACTATGGATCATTATTTTCATGCGTCAGTACTGCCAAATAATTTTATATGTTAACAGGTGTCTCAATTACCCGGGCATCTCCCCACAAGCGCTCAAGTTTGTAAAACTGCCGCTCGGCATCCTGAAACACATGCACTATTACATCACCATAGTCAAGTAAAACCCAACTACCTTCCCGGAAACCTTCCCGGCGCAGAACAAACCGGCCCGCTTCTTCCATCCTTTCCTGGATATTTTCTGCAATAGCCTGTGCATGAGTTCTGGAACGCCCACTGCAGATAACAAAATAATCTGCAATAATTGAAACTTCGCGGATATCAAGAACGGTAATATCCTCTGCCTTCTTGTCCTCCGCCGCTTGCACGGCAATTTTTAACATTGCCTGTGGATTCAAATACAACACCACTCCTCCTTGGTTCATTAATATTTTATTTTATTCTAGTTTTACTACCAAGTTCCTTCCCTTTAGGAATGTTAACAAAAAACCTCCTTGTCGGAGGTTTGATTGTCAACGTTGTTCTTCCCGCGGCCTGGCCTCATTAACGGTTATAACCCTGCCTTCCAGTTCGGTACCGTTCATCGCAGCGATCATGGTATCCGCATCCTCATCCCGGACTTCTACAAAGCCAAAACCACGGGAGCGACCGGTTGCACGATCAGTAATAACGCGACTACTCAGAACTTCACCGTGCACCGAAAAAGCATCTGCCAACTCTTCTGCCTTGGTGGCCCACGGTAGGTTCCCGACATACAAGGTACGCGCCATTCACCAATCACCTCTTTCCCCTTAAGAAACTTTTTGCTTCATTCTTTATTATTTGCAAAAGGAATCATCCTGATGCAATCTTAACCAGGCAAAGATTTTTCCAAGTTTATTTTCATTGCCGGTAAAGATCGTTTTTTATGATATACTTTTCCACCGACTCGGGAAGGAGGTATTTAATCGGTCTTCCCTCACGAACGCGTTTCCTTATTTCAGTGGATGAAATTGCAAGAGACGGTACTTCCATATAAATTATATTTTTTTTAAGCTCCCACGGTATTCCGTCAAGCCTGGTATGAAGCTCATCCAGATTATAACCTGGACGTGACACGGAAATAAAACGGCACTTGGACAACAGCTTTAGTACATTTTTCCAGGTAAGCACCTCTAATACCGCATCGGAGCCGGTAATAAAATATAGCTCACTCTCCGGGTAAAGTAGCTGGATTGCAGACACCGTATCAACAGTATAAGAAGGACCGGGGCGTTCGACTTCCATCGCTGAAGCCAGAAAAAACGGGTTTGACTCAATCGCTAGGCCGGTCATTACATAACGGCTCCACGGCTCGGTAATATTGCAACCGGGTTTATGAGGAGGCCTGCCGGCCGGGATAAAGATGACTTTTTCAAGTCCCAATTCATACCTGGCCCCCTCAGCAGTAACCAGGTGCCCGTAATGAATCGGGTCGAAAGTCCCACCCATTATCCCCAGGCGGTGAACTGTTCCAGTTTCACTACTCATAAGCAAATTGTACCTTCTGGCTTAAGGAAATGCAAGCTAAAATATTTAAATCGCCCCTGCCGGACTGATTTATAAAACAACCAGACCCTTTACAGATCTATTACCAGGTTATTACGGTGCACTACTTCGTCGTAATCCTTGTAACCCAGAACCCGGACCACTTCACTGGTTTGCCGCCCCTTTATTTTTTTCACCTCTTCCGAGGAATAATACGTTATCCCCCTGCCTATTTCCCGGCCGGCACAATCTACAATGCTTACGGTATTACCCATTTCAAAAACACCCTCTATCCCGGTAATACCTGAAGGTAACAAACTCTTTCCCTGTTCGGTAAGTGCCCGAGCCGCTCCTTCGTCAACAATTATTTTGCCGCATAAGGCAGAACCGTAAGCAATCCACCGTTTTTTATTCTCAAGCTTATTGGTCAGAGGCCAGAACACGGTCCCGGACTCCTCCCCGCCAATAACCCGCTTTACAATGTCTTTATCTTCCGCAGACGCTAAAACCGTAACCACACCGGAATGCATGGCTATTCTTGCCGCTTGCAATTTAGTGGCCATACCACCCGTTCCCAGTTTACTTCCCACCCCGCCGGCCAGGGACTCAATATCAGAGTTCAGTTCTGTAACATTTTTAATTAAGCGGGCCTCGGGATCTATACGCGGGTCGGCGGTAAAAAGCCCGTCAATATCAGAAAGCAAGATCAGTATTTCCGCATCAACCAAACCGGCCACCAGGGCTGAAAGGCTGTCGTTATCGCCAAGCTTAATCTCGTCCACAGCCACAGTGTCATTTTCGTTAATCACCGGAATAACTTTAAATTGAAATAAGGTATTCAAGGTATTTCGCGCATTTAAAAAACGGTGCCGGTCGGAAAAATCCTCCCTGGTCAGGAGCACCTGACCGACGGTAACCCCGTATTCAGCAAAATACTTTTCATAAGCATGCATCAAAATCCCCTGCCCCACCGCTGCCGCAGCCTGTTTTTGGGGAATAGTCTTCGGGCGCTCCGCCAGCCCCAGCTTACCTGCTCCGGTTCCCACAGCGCCGGAAGTAACCAGGATTACTTCCCGGCCCTGGTTATACAAATCAGCCAGTTGGCGAACCAAACTTTCGATCTGATAAAGATTGGGCCTGCCGGTAGCGTGAACGATTGAACTGGAACCGACTTTGATTACTATTCGTTTAAAATTACGAAATTCACGTCTCAATTTCATCATAGGCCACACCTTAAATTTAAGCCTTATATACCGTATTGCAAACTTAATTAAACCGTACCGATACCGGTCACTCAACGTATTCAAATTCCCATTTGCCGATCTTGACGGTGTCTCCTTCTTTTATCCCGGCGTCCTCGAGGGCATCCTCAATCCCCATGCGTTTGACAATCCGCTGGAGACGCTCTACCGCTTCATCGTTCTCCATGTCCGTCATTGCTACGTGACGCTCTATTTCTTTGCCGCTTACCGAAAACATTCTCTCATGCCTAGTAACCGTAAATCGCGGTTCAGCCCGGTGCATTACCGGTACGTCATACTCATCAACCGCCGGTAACTCCGGAGGGATTTGTTCCAGAAGCGTCACCACCCGGTACACCAGGTCTTTCAGACCGTCCCCGGTCACTGCGGAAACGGGGAAAATTTCATAATCTTTTGCTAAAACTTTTTTCAGTTGTTCGAGCTTTTCCGCGGCTCCTTCCAAATCCATCTTATTGGCGGCTATGACTTGAGGTTTTTTACCGGTAACCGGGTTGTAAAAAGATAATTCCCTGTTGGTTACCAGGAAGTCTTCCAACGGGTCACGACCCTCACTGCCGGCAGTATCGACAACATGAATCAGTAAGCGGGTACGCTCCACGTGGCGTAAAAACTCCTGACCCAACCCGACTCCGGCGTGAGCCCCCTCTATCAGACCTGGAATATCGGCCATAACAAAGCTGCGCCCGTCTTCCAGCCGTACCACCCCAAGATTGGGTGCCAGAGTAGTAAAGGGATAATTTGCAATTTTCGGCCTGGCCGCAGATACCCGGGAAATTAAAGTTGACTTTCCGGCATTCGGGAACCCTACCAGGCCTACGTCGGCCAGAAGTTTAAGCTCCAGTTTTAAACCGCGCTCTTCTCCCGGTTCACCTTTTTCCGCCAACCTGGGAGCCTTATTATTCGGCGTGGCAAAATGGGCGTTACCCCTGCCGCCCCGCCCCCCCCTTGCCACTATAACCTCATGTCCGTCCTTTACCAGGTCCGCGATCAACTCTCCGGTATCTTGGTCACTAATCACCGTGCCGACCGGTACCCGCACGGTCAGGTCGTCACC
The DNA here is from genome assembly GCA_002365865.1 of Pelotomaculum sp. UBA3102. Taxonomy (GTDB): domain Bacteria; phylum Bacillota; class Desulfotomaculia; order Desulfotomaculales; family Pelotomaculaceae; genus UBA3102. Next base: position 1,761 of record DFAQ01000017.1, on the reverse strand, counting down.
GGAAGCACCGTGCCGGTTCTTCCCTTCACCATGCCGGCCGCGGGCAGCCTTATAATGACGTTTATACCGAAAATCAACCAGCGTGCGCAGGCCTTCATCGGCACGGAAGATGATGTTTCCTCCCCGGCCCCCGTCCCCCCCGCAGGGACCGCCTTCGGGAACATATTTCTCTCTCCGCATTGCCACGCAGCCGTTACCGCCGTCGCCACCTTTAACAAAAATTACCGCCCGATCATAAAACATAAAAACCACCTTAGCAATAGTTTAACCCATTTTGATCACTTTTTCCCGGGAAAGAATAAAATAATCGTCACCTCTTTTGGGGAGACAATCATATTTACCCTCCCGTGATACGGTTGCAATAAATTTTTTATTGCCGCTAAATCTTTTTCAATTCGACTGATTCCGGTGCTTAAAAGCTCCGGTAAAATTACCCGGCTGATATAATCTTCCCCGGCAGCTTCCAAGACCATCTCAATATGAACATCTCCTGCTTCCGGTGAAGCCACGGCAGAAATCGCCGCATCGAGCATATTTTCTATTGCCTTCCCCGCCACCGGACCGGGTAGGGAGCATTCTCCCAGATCAGAGTTTACCGTTAGCTTCAATTCTACCTGAAACATTTTAGCGTGGTGCAACCCCACCAGCAGGGCAGCTGTAACCTCAGGTATTTTTACCCGGGTCGTTTTACTGAACGGTGCCATTTCCATAGTGACTTGTTTTATATATTCACGTGCACGATCGATTTTGTTCAGCTGCAATAAACCTGACACAACTTGAAGGTGATTCAAAAAATCATGCCTTTGTGCTTGAATAATCCGCAAAAATTTTTCCATGCTCCGATTTACCCTCTCCTAACAAGGTAACGCAATTTATTCTACTGAAAAGTTCTAAATTCTTTTTACGGGCAAAAAAAAACGATCGCCGGATCGTTTTTTTAAATTACTTTAATTTATCCTTAGACCATTGCTTCCGCCGGGACCACATTAACCATTTTTTTATCCCGGCCCTTTCTTTCAAAATCAACCAGGCCGTCAACCTTGGCAAACAGGGTGTCGTCACCGCCCTTACCGACATTACGACCGGGATGGATCCTGGTACCACGCTGCCGTACCAGAATGCTGCCGGCCAAGACGAATTGACCGTCCGCCCTTTTTACCCCAAGCATTTTTGGTTGCGAATCACGGCCGTTACGTGAACTTCCTACACCTTTTTTATGTGCCATAATAATTCACCTCTCATTTATTTAGCCGGTATTTTTCTAAATGTCCCGGAATTTATGCTTCTATTTTTTCAACGGTAACTTGAGTAAATGGCTGCCGGTGGCCTTGTTTGCGGCGATAGTTCTTTTTAGCTTTATATTTGAAAACGATTATCTTTTTACCCCTGCCGTGCCGGACCACTTTAAAAACCACCTTTGCTCCTTCCACCAGTGGAGCCCCGATTTTTACGTCATCATCATTAACTAAAGCCAGCACTTTATCGACTTCGATCAGGTCACCGGTTTCAGCAGGCAATTTTTCAATATACAGATTGTCACCTTCCTGGACGCGGTACTGTTTGCCGCCTGTTTCAATAATAGCGTACAACAAAAACACCCCTTTCGCAATTTGGGACGCGCCGGAAAACAGGCAGGACCTTTTAAATTAAAGACCCATTTTGGAACCCGTTCCGGGCGGTATGGTTTAACACCGGAAAAAACACTTGCAATATAATATTTTAACATACCGGGTCATTTTGTCAAGGTTATTTCTCACCGAG
>DFAQ01000073.1 GCA_002365865.1 Pelotomaculum sp. UBA3102 | reverse complement strand
GGTGTACGGCGCCCCGTGATTATAGGGTGACAAGGGGACGGTTCTTTTGACACGCCTTTATTTAATAAATACTTAACAATTACACACACACTTTTAGTACATAAGAGCCGTTCCGAGAAAAATTATAAGTAATTGAAAACTAATACTTTTTCAAGCAAAAGGAGGAAGTTATGCCCAGACACCACAGGATAAAAAGTAAAACCGGAATCTACCATATAATATTAAGAGGGAACGAGAGAAAAAACTTATTTTTAGACGAAGATGATAAACAAAGATTTTTGGATACGCTATTTGCCAAGAAGAAAGAAACGGGTTTTTCTCTTTACGCCTACTGCTTAATGGACAACCATGTTCACCTGCTTTTCAGGGAAGGGCTGGAAGAAACTGCATCCACTATAAAGCGAATTAATATCAGTTATGCCTACTACTTTAACCGCAAGTACAAGCGGGTTGGCCACCTGTTTCAGGATCGGTTCAAAAGTGAACCAATAGAGGACGACAGGTATTTACTGGCCGCCGTCAGATACATTCATAACAATCCCGTTAAGACCGGCATGGTTATGAATGCTTCACATTACAAATGGAGTAGTTACTGCCTGTATACCATGGAACCTGGAGACGATAAAATTGATACCGCTCCGGTCCTGGAAATGTTTTCAAATGTAAAAGAGACTGCCATCCAGTTATTCAAAGATTTTATGGAAACACCTGGAGAAGAAACTTTTTTGGACTGTAACGGAGAGGTGGACGAAATAGCAGACGAAGCGCAGGCAGTCATTTTTCTTCAAAATTTCGCACTGGATAATGGTATCCGGGAAGGTCCGGCAGGAATCAAAGCTAACAAACAATTAAGGAGAAAAGCCATTCTTGAATTACGCAGGCGATCAAGCCTATCTATAAGGCAAATAGCAGGAATTCTGGGGGTAAACCGGGGCGTCGTGGCAAGGATCAAGTTATGAATAATTAACCTTGATTAAAAAGCGTGTCAAAAGAACCGTCCCTTTGTCACGCCTCACGCTAGGCATATCCGTTAAACTTCCGGCCCTTGCGGCCTTTGCTTTCTTCCTTCATTTCCTCCAGCCAGGCTTCGGCTTCTTCCAAGGTAAGTTCCCGCTCAGCCCCGGTACGCCGGTCCCGGAGCTTAATCCTGGGCTTTTTCCCCCGCCGCACGATGAAATCGTACGGCTGGTTGAACATTTCCGCCATGCGCCGCATTTGTTCCACTGCTTTATTTAACTCGTACCTCATCCTGCGCAGAGCCAGATCCTCACTCTGGAGCAGGGTTTCCTCCGCAGGAGGCTTTAACCTGGCGGTATCCAGCACCTGTGAAGCCTCCCGGGCGGCCTGTGCCTGCGGTCCCCCGGCACCGATTTTCACGAATAATCACCTCGTACTAGAAGAACTGCCTCTTGACAGCGAAAAAAACGTGTCAGAAGAACCGTCCCCTTGACATGGTTTTATTTCAGGAAGCTTACCAGTGAAGGCAGGATGATCCTGGCACCCACGTTCAGCGCGGCATTATAAACACTTTCCTGCATCTTAAAGTCGGTTGCCGCCTTGGCTAGGTCGATGTCATTCAAGCTGGACTTCAATTCCTCATAATTTAACTTTTCGTCCCAGGTGAGGTCTGAAATAACCTCGACCCGCTTGGTTTTTGCCCCCAATGATGAGCGCAGGTTCAACACGCCGTTAACGGCGTCGTCCAGAGCGGCCAGATCCGTGCTTCCAATTGCTTCAACATCCCCGCTCTCTAAATGTGTTTTCAAGTTGCTCAAGGCGGAAAAAACGCCGGTATCGATAAAGGCGGCCTTCCCGTCGACATTGACGGTCATGGTAACTCCCTGGCTGATCTCCCAGTTCAACTGTCCGTCACTACCGGAGTTTCCTGAATAATTTCCGTCTGAATCGAAGGGCGTAGCGGTAGTTTTTGTCCCGCCGAAAATATACCGGTTGGCATAGCTGGTATTGGCCAACTGCGCCACACTCTGAGAAATTTGTTCTATTTCGGCCGCAATGGCTTCCCGCTCGGTCTGATCCATGGTGCCGTTGGCCCCGTACACCGCCAGTTCCCTGGCCCGCTGCAGCACATCCGTAACATTGCCCAGGGTTCCCTCGGTGGTCTCCAGCCAACCTTTGGCGTCATTTAAACTGCGCTCGTATTCTTCGCTCTGGCTCAGAATCGAATTCAGGTTGACCACCCTGGTGGCCACGGCCGGGTCGTCGGATATTTTCGACACCACCTGCAGGGAGGACATCTGACCCTGCAGTTTTTGCAATCTATTCAAGTTAGCACCCAGGTTATTTAAAACCGTTTGGGCAATCATCTTATTGGTTACGCGCATAACAGCGAGGCACCTCCTTATACGGCCATACGGTTAATCAGGGTGTCCAGCATGGCGTCCAGGGTTGATATGACCCTGGCGGAACCCATGTAGGCGTACTGGTACTGCATAATATTGGTCATCTCTTCGTCCATCGACACCCCGGATATCGATTCCTTCCGGTTGGAAAGCTGGTCCACCAGGGCCTGCTGGTTATCCACCATCCGCGCGCTCTCCTGCGTTTCCACGCCCAGGCGGGCAATCATGTTTTTGTAATAACCGCCGAAA
>DFAQ01000074.1:16604-17147 GCA_002365865.1 Pelotomaculum sp. UBA3102 | reverse complement strand
AGCACCCTGGGGTGGTCCCTGACCAGGGGAAAAGCAAAGGAGTCGTCCAGGATGTGAAAGAGCAGGTGCTTCGGGCGTAATTTTTGCACCAGGCCGGTCTGGGTATAGCTCCAGGACGAAATATATACCAGCACCCGTTCCCGCCAGGAAGGGCCGTAGCGGTCCTGCAGGAGCCGGTCCAGTTTCCCGGCGGCGAGGCTGTCCGCTGTTTTGCGCAGGCCCAGGAACACGGGCGCAAAGCCCAGCGGCGGCGCGTATATTTCGATCCCGTCGCAGACTTCCCGCTGCCAGCGGGTGGCGCCGGCCAGGTAAGCCGTGTCGCCGGCCGCTTCCCGGAACCCCCGGGGCGGTTCGAGATACAGCCGGTCCGCCCTGCCGCTGCAGGCGGCGGCCAGGAAGCGCACCGTATCATTGATTTCCTGCCGGCGCCAGGGGTTCATGCCTACAAAAACCACCGCCTGAATTTTTTTCAACAGTACGGCCTCCGTTTATCCTGAATTTTGTCGCATATCCGGCAGCCTGTTTAAAAACGGTACTGCCCTG
>DFAQ01000074.1:0-16234 GCA_002365865.1 Pelotomaculum sp. UBA3102 | reverse complement strand
ACAGGAAATGACCTTTCCCCCGGTCCCGGCAGGAGAAATTTCCCGGTTCCAAGAAATTTAATCTGAAAGCAGGGCGCTAATTTTCCCAATTTTTTACTTGGTGGCAAATTCAAATGAAATGTGTTATTATTGGTTATTAAAACCGAGAGGAGTGGCAGGTATTGTCACCGGCTGCCGGAACCATAGCCCGTGCGGCGATTGTGCTGCTGATATTTAATATATTGTCCAAGGTGACGGCACTGGTGCGTGAAGTGGTTATTGCCCGGGAGTTCGGGGTGACCGCCGAGATGGATGCCTACCTGGTGGCGTTTTCGATTCCTTCGGTAATGTTTTTTCTTTTTACGGGGGCTCTGGCCACGGTGGTGGTGCCGGTTTATTCCGAATACGCCGCCCGCGGCCGGGAGAAGGAAGCCTGGGGGTTGTTCGGCACTTTCTTTAATGTGTTGTTGGTGGTTTTAATTCTTACTACCGCTGCCGGCCTGCTGTTCGCTCCCTGGCTGGTGAAGCTGCTGGCGCCCGGTTTTCAGGAGAGTTCGGTCAACCTGGCCGTGGAATTAACCAGGCTGATGTTCCCGCTTCTGATCTTCAGCGGTCTGGCCGCCCTGTTCGGCGGTCTTTTGAACGCCAGGAATATTTTTGCTATTACCGCCCTGAACGCGCCCCTTTCCAATATGGCGGTGATTGTGGCGGTTTTAACCCTGGGTGGTTTCCTGGGGGTGCGCGGGATGGCGCTGGGGGTGTTGGCCGGCGGTGTCGCCGGGGCGTTGGTGCAACTGCCCGCGCTGCGCCGGGCCGGATTTCGTTTCAGCCCCGGTGTACCCTTTAACCACCCCGACCTGAAGAAAATCCTGAGACTGATCCTGCCCATAACTCTGGGGCTTTCCATCAGCCAGACCTATATCCTGATTGACCGCTTCCTGGCTTCCGGCCTGGCGGAAGGCAGTATTTCCGCGCTGAATTACGCCAACCGGCTGATTCAAATGCCGGTGGGCCTTTTCGCTACTGCCTTGGGGACGGCCGTTTTTCCGTCGCTGACCCGGCGGGCGGCCGGGAAAGACTTGCGCGGGCTGGGAGAAGGGGTGCGGCGCGCGCTGCGCCTCATCATTCTGGTCTGTGTGCCGGCGTCGGTGGTGTTGCTGGTGCTGCGGGAACCGCTGGTGGTCCTGTTTTTCCAGAGAGGCGCTTTTGATGCCCGGGCGGCCGGTATGACCGCCGCGGCCCTGTTTTTTTACTCCTTCGGACTGGTGGGTTGGGCCGGTGAATTTGTCCTGGCGCGGGGGTTTTTTTCCCTGCAGGATACCCGTACCCCGGTGAAAATCAGCGCGATTGCCGTGACGGTCAACCTGGCGCTGAGCCTGGCCCTGATCGGGCCGCTGCGTCACAGCGGCCTGGCGCTGGCAAATTCCGCCGCCGCGCTGACCAATATGACCCTGCTGGTAATCTTCCTGAACCGCCGCGTGGCCGGCTTGTGGAACTCGGGGATGTGGCGGTTTATCGCGACGGTCTTATTGGCGGCCGGGTTAATGGGCGCGGCCGTCCGTGCGCTGCTCCCCCGGGTGGACGCCGCGGTTTCCGCCGGAACGTTGATGCTGGCGGTGCAGGCAGGCCTGGCCGCTGCCGCGGGCATGGCGGTTTATGCGGCGGTACTCGCATTGCTGCGCGTCGAAGAAACCCGCAGGTTGTGGGAGATGTTGAAAAATATAGTACCTATTTCCTCCCGATGAATTTAATCCTTGGGCAGGAAGTAAAGCTTTGGGATAGAAATTTAATCATAACGCCTATGTAAAAATATGTCTATATGTTCCGCAAAATGAAAATACGGGTGTTTTTAACTAATAAGGAGTGACATCATCGTGAGGACATTTTTAGCGCTGTTTATTGCCGCCGTGATCTTCTGCCTGCCGGTGCCGACTGCCGGTGCCGGTGAACTGCCGGACAGCGGTTCTTTTTTCCGGGTGCTGGAGCGGCAGGCGGAGACAATCGGCGAGGGGGTGACGCTATCATCCTATGCGTTGACCGTGAACGGCCGTTCGGTCAGGCTGTCGGTTCTGGAGATCGACCTGGAAAATCCCTATGTTGAGCTGCAAAGCCTGGTGGGGGCGGACGGGACCCTGGCCGAAACCCAACCGGTAAGCAAAATGGCCGGGCGCACGGGTGCCGTGGCTGCGGTAAACGGAGGCTTTTTTATCAAAAACCAGGGCAAGCCGCTGGGCATGATCGTAAAAGACGGGGAATTGGTGTCCGGTCCGATCATGCGCGGCGATATGCCGGTTTTTGCACTGGATTTACATAACCGGCCCGTGATGGACTTTTTTCAGTTCAGCGGGACCGTCAAAGCCGGGAATGGGGAGACTTATCCTCTTTTCGGCGTGAATAAGCTGCTTTACAACTTGGAGGACGGGAGTTTGTCCGATACGGACCGCCTGACCCTGTATAACCGCTACTGGGGCCCGCTGAGCCGGGGCGGCGGCAGCGGCGCTGAGGGTGGCGATGGCGGAGAAGGCGGTGCAAGCCTTGCCGGCGTGCTGGAAGCGGTGGTCGCTGACGACGGCACCGTGGTCAAACGGGTTTATGAAGGTGAACCCGCGGCCATCCCCGAAGGCGGCTTTGTGCTGCGGGGGCACGGCAGTGCCGCGGATTTTATCCTTAAAAACCTGCCTGTCGGTGCCCGGGTCCGGGCGGACTACCGGACCGAACCGGATTTTGAAAAAATAAAATTGTCTGCCGGCAGCAACAGCTTTCTGGTTAAAGAAGGGCGCGTAGCCGAATTCCAGGAAGTGCTCAGGGGTAAAAATGCGCGCACGGCAGTTGCATCGGCCGAAAACGGGAGAGTGCTGTACCTGGCGGCAGTTGCCAGAAATGACGAAAGCACCGGGGTGGAACAGGAAGAACTGGCGGAATTGCTGGTGGCCATGGGGGTCGAGGAGGCGCTGAACCTGGACGGTGGCGGTTCCACCACAATGGTGGCGCAAAACCTTGGCGATACGGAACTTACAGCGGTGGTCCAGCCCCAGGGCGGGTGGCAGCGGCCGGTTCCCGACAGCCTGGGAGTTTTCAACACCGCGCCGCCCGGAAGGCCGGCCGGGCTGGTTGTCAGGGGACCGGATACCGTGCTGCCCGGTACCGCCGCTGAATACACGGTAAAGGGGTACGACACTCATTTTCACTCCTGGCAGCCGGAAACCTTCGACCTGCGCGTCAGGGGGGACGGGACGGTCAGTGGCAGCGTGTTCACAGCCGGCAGCGGCGGGGATGTGGTGCTCGAAGTTGAGTCCGGCAGGTTGCGGGAAGAAAAGAAAGTGCACGTGGTGGAGGATGCCGAAATGAAGTCTTTGCAGGTGACGCCTTCCTTTATCATCGCCGGCCGCGGCCAGGCGGTACCCCTGGCTTTCACCGTTGAGACTTTGGACGGGCGGAAATTCCCGCTGAAGGCCCGGTATGTTGCTGTGCGTGCGGCGCGTACGATCCCGGGAGAAGTGTACGGAGGCACGTTTGTTGCCGGGCAAGCAAGAGGGACCGGTATGCTGGAGGTGGCTTACCGCGACTTGACGGCGCAGGTGCCCGTACGGGTAGGCAGCCTGTTCAGCGATACGGAAGACAGCTGGGCCAACGACCGGATTAACGAGATGGCCCGGGCAGGGATCATCAAAGGGTTTGCCGACGGGACTTACCGTCCCGCCGAGCCGGTTACCCGCGCCCAGGTCGTCACCATGCTGGCCCGGTTGCTGCAATGGAGCCCCGGCCCCGGGCAGGAAAAGCCTCACTTCAAGGATGAAATACCTTCCTGGGCGGAGGATGCCGTGGCCGCGGCCGTGGCCCGCGGCGTGGTCCGGGGGTACCCGGACGGGAAGTTTTACCCGGACCGCCCGGTTACCCGGTCAGAGGCAGCGGTGATGCTGGATCAGGCCATAAAACCGGTTTTTTGTGAAACGAATCTGGATTTCGCGGATGCCGAGGATATTCCCGGTTGGGCCCGGGAAGCCGTGGGCCGGGTGGTTTCCGCCGGGGTGCTCAAGGGTTATGCGGACGGGCGGTTGAGACCCGGGGCCCGCGTGACCAGGGCGGAAACGGCGGTGTTATTTGCGCGGTTGATCGGGTTAAACTATGTAAGGGTGGAAGGTTAATTGGCGCCTGTAACGGTTTTAATGACATTAATGGGCCTTGAAATCGGCGGCGCTGAGACGCACGCCGTTGTTTTGGCGCGTCATTTGAAGGAGATGGGTTACCGGGTGGTGCTGGCGTCCGGCGGGGGCCTTTATGAAAAAATAATTGCCCGGCACGGGATCAGGCACTACCGGGTCGTCCTGGACAATAAAAGGCCGCTGGCCATTTACCGTTCGGTGGCGGCCTTGAGGTCGGTCATTGCTTCGGAAGGCGTTGCGCTGGTCCATGCCCACGCCCGGATTCCGGCTTTTGTTTCCGGCCTGGCCGCGAAGCTTGAAGGGATTAATTTTATTACCACGGCGCATGCCATGTTTTCCACCGAATGGCGGTTCAGGTATTTGTCCCGGTGGGGAGAAAAGACCATCGCCATCAGTTCCGACATAAAAGACCATTTGATAAAGAAATTCAGGGTGGCCGAGGAGAACATTGTCTTGATTCCTAACGGAATTGACACGGAAACTTTTAATCCGGACCTGCCGGCCGGTGACCTGGAAGAGGAATTGCATCTGGAACGGAACGGTTCGAAAAGCGTGGTTATTTACGTGAGCAGGTTGGATGAAGTGCTGGCGGGGGTGGCGCAGAACCTCATGGAGGCCTGTGCCCGGGTTTACGGTGATTTTCCGTCCCTGCGCCTGCTTATTGCGGGGGACGGGGACCGCGCGGGCGAGGTGGCGGCCGGGGCGGCGGAGGTAAACGCCCGGGCCGGTGTGGAACTGGTAAGGCTGTTGGGGGCGCGGACCGACGTCAACCGGATCATGGCGGCCGGGGACCTGGTGGTGGGAGTAAGCCGGGCGGCGCTGGAAGCCATGTCCTGCGCCAGAAACGTGATTCTGGCCGGAGGGGAGGGTTACGGGGGATTAATTGGCGCCAACGACTTGAAAGTGTTTGAAAGCGACAACTTTACCGGGCGCCGGTTTAAAAAAACTGCCACCGTCGAAAACCTGGAGCACTCTCTCAGGGAATTTCTGCGGTTGCCTCCTGACCGTAAAAAACACCTGGGAAGAATTTTACGGCGCTATATTGTGGAAAATTACAGCAGCCTGAAAATGGCCGGGGAAACGGCAAAAGTTTACGAAAAGGTGTTAAACGGGTGAGAAGCCGATGCTGAAGGTGCTGCATATGATCAGCGATACCAACATGGGTGGGGCCGGCAGGCATTTATTAACCTTTCTGGAGCATTACGACCGGTCCAGGCTGGCGGTGCGGGTGCTTTGCCCACCCGGTTCCTTGCTGGCTAAGCGCTGCGCCGAAGCCGGGGTTGAGACCGGCACAAGCTCTTTTTTCGCCGGGGACCGGTCTTTTGGGTGGCGCGGATTGGCCGGCCTTGTACGTGAGGTTGGCGGCCTGATTAAGCAACACGGGATTGACGTGGTCCATACCCACGCTACTTTTTCCGGGCGCCTGGCGGCCAGGCTCGCCGGGGTTCCCGGGGTGGTTTACACCAAGCACCGGATGGACTGGGCGGCGCCCCGCGGGGGGATCAAGAGCCGGGCCGCGGCGTTTTTGAACCGCGCGACCTGCCACCGGGTGATTGCGGTCAGCCGGGCGGTTAAAGAGAGCCTGGTCCGGGAGGGCATGCCGGAAGAAAAAGTGGCATTGATTTATAACGGGATTGACGTCGGGCAATTCAGAGAGCGTGCCGGCCGGGGGTTGCCGCCGCCCCTGCCGGAAACCGGGGGGAAGCGGGTGGTGGGCATGGTGGCCCGCCTGGAGCCGGAAAAGGGGCACCGGTATTTCCTGGATGCCGCCGCCATGATTTTGGAACGGCGCGGCGATGTCGTTTTTGTGGTGGCGGGTACGGGCTCCCTGGCCGGTGAACTGGAAAAGAAAGCGCGGCGGCTCGGGATAAGCGACCGGGTGTTTTTTACCGGTTACCGGGAGGATATTCCCCAACTGGTCGCCGCGCTGGATGTCATGGTGCACCCGTCGCTTACGGAGGCCTTCGGCATCAGCCTGGTGGAAGGCATGTGCCTGGGCCGGCCGTGCGTGGCCAGCGCCGTGGGCGGGCTGGCGGAAATAGCCGGGAAGGACGGGCGCGCAGCCCTCCTGGTGCCGCCGGGAGATGCGGAGGCGATTGCCGGAAAGATTACTTTTCTGCTGGAAAACCCGGATGCGGCCCGGGCCATGGGAGAGCGTGCCGCGAAGATGGTGGAGCAAAGATTTGATGCCGGGACCATGACCGGAAAAATTACCGACTTATATTATCAGATCGTTAACCGGGCCTGACTGCTGACAGGCTTATTTTTTAAGGAAGCGGAATAATCATTAAGTGCGACGGAGGGGATTTTTAAGTGCTTGATATTACCAAGATTCAGGAAATATTGCCTCACCGCTACCCGTTTTTGCTGGTGGACCGGATCGAATCCGTGGAAAACGGCCGCAAGGCCGTGGGGATTAAAAATGTCAGCGCCAACGAGCCGTTTTTTCAGGGACATTTCCCCGGCCACCCGGTGATGCCGGCGGTGCTGATTATCGAGGCCATGGCCCAGGTAGGCGCGGTGGCCGTGTTGCAAATGCCGGAATTCGCCGGGAAGATTGCTCTTTTTGCCGGTATTGACCGGGCCCGTTTCCGGCGGCAGGTGGTGCCGGGCGACCAACTCCGGATCGAGGTTGAAGTCCGGAAATTGCGCGGAACCGTGGGCAAAAGTTCTGCTTCGGCTTACGTGGGAGAAGAAATGGCCGCCGAAGCCGAACTACTCTTCGCCATCAACAAATAACATTTTCTCCCAAAAAGGAACCGGCACCTTTTAGCAGATTTTTACAAAAAGGAACCGGTACCTTTTGGGAGAATATTGTAAACGGGAGTGATGAGTTTGCCCCGGAAAACCCGTATATGGTACCCTGGAGCGATTTATCACGTTATATGCCGGGGTAACCATCAGCAAGATATATTTAAAGATGAAAAAGACAGGTTAACTTACCTGTCCATATTGAAGAAAGCAAAAGAAAAGCACCGCTTCCTGCTCCACGCCTACTGCCTGATGACCAATCATTTGCACCTGCACCTGGAAACGGCAGAAGTTGAAATTAGCCAGACTATGAAAATTATTAACTTGCATTACGTTAATTACTTTAATAAAAAATACGGTTTGACCGGACACCTTTTTCAGGGCAGGTTTCGTTCAGAGTTGGTAGACAAAGACGGGTACAACCTGGAAATCAGCAGGTACATTCATCTGAATCCGGTAAGGGCAAATATGGTCAGAAAACCCGGTGATTACCCGTGGAGCAGTTTTAAATTTTACCTAAGCGGGCAGGAAGACGACCTGGTGACTAAATCCAAAATCTTAGGTTATTTCAAGAACCGGAGCCCTTTTTTATACCAAAATTTTGTCGAGGAATACCTTGATTAAGCCCCCATTAATTCCCAAAAAGGAACCGGTACCATATAGCAGATTTTCCCAAAAAGGAACCGGTACCTTTTGGGAAGTATTGGCAGGGTGGGGATTTGTGATATGTGGAGTATTTTTGAGATAAATTGCGTTATTTGCTGATTAGTCGGTTTATTAGCAGATATGGGGCTATTTTTGGTTATTGCCACCATAGCCGGGATTAAGATAAAATATCTTTTGATACCGTGCAATGACTTGCCCTTCTGGGGGGATACGCATGCAGATACCGGTAACGGCGGTGATCCTGGCCCTGGCGGCGGCTTTGCTGGTTACCCCGCTGGTCAGGAAGTGGGCCTTTAAGTGCGGCGCACTGGACCGCCCGGAACAGAGAAAGGTACATAACCGGGTTATGCCCAGGATGGGCGGCCTGGCTATTTATATTAGTTTTTTTACCGCGGTTTTGCTTACCAGGGAAATCACCCTGCAAGTAGCCGGTCTCTTGGCGGGTGGTTTTTTGATCGTCCTGCTCGGTATTTTTGACGATACCAGGGGTGTTTCTCCGTGGGTAAAACTGGCCGGGCAGGCGGCGGCGGCGTGTGCCGTCATCCCGTTCGGCCTCAAAGTGCAGTTTTTAACCAGCCCGTTTTCTAACGAGCTCTTGACTTTGGGTGTGCTGAGCATTCCCGTAACGGTAATCTGGATTGTCGCGGTGATTAACGCGGTCAACCTTGTGGACGGGTTGGACGGGCTGGCCGGAGGCACCTCGTGTATTGCCGCCCTGACCCTGGCGGCGGTGATATGGATCGAGATTTCGCTGAACGGCGGCGCAACGCGGGGACAGTGGGACGCTATCGCCCTGGCCCTGATTCTGGCGGCGGCAATACTGGGTTTTTTACGGTATAATTTTTACCCGGCGAAAATATTTCTCGGGGACTCGGGTTCCATGTACCTCGGTTTCAGCGTGGCCGTGCTGGCGGTTATGGGGCTGGCCAAGAGCGCAACTTTTATTTCCGTGATTATACCGGTAGTGATTTTGGGCATACCTTTTCTGGACACCACCCTGGCCATAGCAAGGCGTTATTACGGGCACAGGCCGATATTCCAGGCGGATAAAGGACACCTGCACCACCGGCTCATAGAAATGGGCCTCAGTCACCGCCGGGCGGTGCTCTGTCTCTACGGGGTAAATATAGTCCTGGCTCTGAGTGCCATTATAATGACCTTGATTACGCCGAAACAGGCGGCGGTTTTTCTGGTGGTTTTGTCCACGACCGTTTTGGTATTGGTCAACAAAACAGGGATTATCAGTGCCGGCGGCCGCCATACCGGTTATTTGGCCGAATCGGAAAAACAGCAGCGGTCCTCTTAGCAGGACCGTTTTTTTATCTGGTGAAGTTATCTAAGAAGATGTAAATATAGTTTACATCTTAGATAAATGATGTTTTAATTTGTATGTAGCTCTAACCGAACTGGAAACGGAACGGAGGTTTTTAAGTGAAAAAAGTCAGAAAAGCCATAATTCCCGCGGCCGGCCTGGGGGTGCGCTTCCTTCCCGCCACCAAGGCACAGCCCAAGGAAATGCTGCCGATAGTGGATAAACCGACCATTCAGTACATAGTTGAGGAAGCGATCGCATCAGGAATAGAAGAAATACTGATCATCACAGGCCGGAACAAGCGGGCCATTGAGGATCATTTCGACCGGTCCATTGAGCTGGAGCTGCAGTTGACGAAGAAGGGCAAAACCGCCCAGCTGGAACTGGTGCAGGAGATCGGGCGACTTACCGACCTTTATTACGTCAGACAAAAGGAGCCGCTGGGCTTGGGACACGCTATTTACTGCGCCCGGCGGTTTATCGGCGACGAACCTTTTGCCGTGCTGCTCGGGGACGACATCGTGCGGAGCCGGGTGCCCTGCCTGAAGCAGTTGATGGAACTGCATGAGGAGGTCCGGTCTTCTGTAATTGCCGTTATGGAAGTTGCCCGGGAGGACGTGAATAAATACGGCGTTCTGGACGCGTGCGAGGAGCGCCCCGGCATATACAAGATCAACGACCTGGTGGAAAAGCCGCCTGTGGAAGAGGCTCCGTCCCGGCTGGCAGTGATGGGCCGTTATATTATCGATCCCCTAATTTTTGCCATCCTTGCCGAGACCAGGCCGGGAGCCGGGGGGGAAATTCAACTCACCGACGCGCTGAAAATGCTGTGCCGCGAGCAGCCCATGTACGGGCTGGCCTTTGCTGGCCGGCGTTACGATGTGGGCGACCGGCTGGGTTATCTCCGGGCCACGGTGGAATTTGCTTTGGAACGGCCGGATTTGGCCGAGGGATTCAGGGAGTACCTGCAGTCCGTCTGTAAGGATTGGGATATTGGGGGGACGGACCGTTGAAGCTGCTGGTAACCGGGGGGGCAGGTTTTATCGGCTCTCACCTGGTAGACATGCTGGTGGAAGCCGGATACACGGTTTCCGTGGTCGACGATCTTTCCACCGGGCGGCTGGAGAATATCAACCCGGCTGTAAATTTTTACCGGCTGGAGGTTGAGAGTGAAGGCCTGGAGGAGGTCGTTGCCCGTGAAAAACCCGGCGCGGTGCTGCACCAGGCCGCCCAGGTGGATGTGCAGCGTTCTTTAAAAGACCCGCTGGCCGATGCCCGGGTCAACCTCCTCGGGATGATCAACCTGTTAGAGGTGTGCCGCCGCCACGGCGTCGGGAAGGTGGTTTACGCGTCTTCAGCCGCGGTGTACGGCCATCCGGCTTATCTTCCCGTTGATGAAAGGCACCCGGTGGTGCCGCAGTCTCCTTACGGGGCCTCCAAACTTGCCGCCGAGAGTTACCTGCGGATTTACAGCGACCTGTACGGCATCAGGCATACTGTGCTGCGTTACGCCAACGTGTACGGTCCGCGCCAGGACGTCTCCGGCGAGGGCGGCGTGGTCGCCATCTTTGTCAACAGGCTTTTAAAGGGAGAGACGCCGCAAATATACGGGGACGGGGAACAGACCCGCGATTTTATCTACGTCAAGGACGCGGCCGCCGCCAACCTGGCCGCCCTCGGCGGCGGTGACGGAATGACCCTGAACGTGAGCACCGGTATTAAACTGCCGGTAAACGGCTTGTTCAAAGTGATCAAGAAAACCGCGGGCAGCCTGCTGGAGCCTGCCTTCTGCCGGCCCCGGCCGGGCGATATCCGGCACAGTTGCCTGGCTAATGATAGTGCCCGCCGCGAACTGGGATGGAGCCCGTTTTACAGTATTGAGGAAGGGATCAGGGAAACCGTGGCCGGTTACGTTTGACAAATTCAGAATAGCTTAAAACAAGCCTGACATAAGCTTGAAAAGGGTAAACCCCGCGGGGGTTTTCCCGGCGGGGTTTACTTTGCCTTTTTCTCCGGCAATTCCTGCTTGCCGGCAGGGGTGTTTTTTATCCGGCAAAGGTAATCTTCAAACATTTTTTTCCTCTTGCTTAACTCTGCCAGAGCCTTTTTTTTGTTGAACATCTGTCTCCCTCCCGGTCATAGTATTGCCCAATGCAACCGGGTTTAAACCGGAAATTCATTAAAATGCATTAATAACCGTTCCGGTTGGCAAACTAAAACCTGTAAATGCATTGGGGAGGCGGGAAAAGTAATGAATCCTTACCTGGAAATTTTGTTTAAATCGCTGGGAGCTTTTGTGGCGGTGATATTTATTACCAGGCTGGTAGGCAAGTCTCAGGTGGGGGGGTTGACCATCACCGACTGGGTTAACGGAATTGTCGTCGGTTCCATTGCGGCGAGCCTGGTCACCAGCGTGGGCGAGCCGGCGGGTTATTACGCTATGGGCCTGCTTTTATTTACGACCTTTACTATTTTATCGCAGTGGGTGGGGATGAAGTTCCGCCCGGCCCACAAGATGTTGAGCGACGAGCCGACAGTGGTGGTGCACAACGGAAAAATACTGGAGGGTTGTATGCGCAAGATGCGTTACACCATAGACGACCTGACTTCCCAACTGCGCCAGAAAGGAGCCTTCAATATCGCAGACGTGGAGTTTGCCATAGCCGAGCCCGACGGGCAGCTCAGCGTCCTGCTTAAAAGCCAGGTCGCACCCGTCACACCGCAAGACCTGAATATCCCGACCAAGTATCAAGGGGTTCCGTCGGAACTGGTGGTGGACGGGGTAATTATTGAGCAGAATTTAAAGCAAAACCACCTGGACGAAGACTGGCTGCTGGGGGAACTGCAAAAGCAAGGCATTGAATCGTTGCAGGAGGTGTTTTACGCCAGTCTGGACAGTGACGGCAACCTTTACATTGATAAGAAGCGGGATGACCTCGAATACGTGCAGGACATCACCGACAAGCTGCCGGGCCGGAGGCCGCAATAGCCGCCACGTCGCAGCATATTGAATTTATTTGCAAAGTGCCGCCGTAGAAAAAGACTGCCGCTAAGTTTGCGCGGCAGTCTTTTTATGATCGGCTTTGTCCGTTTTGATTCTGTTTTTATTCCGGTTTGATTCCGGTCACCTCGTAAACTTCCAGGGGTTGGGCCCTGCCTTTGACCTTGACCGGACCGAGCGGCCGGCAGTTGGTTTTGTCCTTAACCGCTTCGTAGGTGGTTTGGCTGAGCACGATTTGCCCGGCCGCGGCAAAGGACTGCAACCGGGATGCAGTGTTGACGTTGTCGCCGATGGCGGCAAATTCCACCCTAGTCAGGGCGCCGATGTTGCCGATGATCACTTCGCCGGTGTTGATGCCGATGCTAACGTTTAACTTAACGTTGTATTCACGTTCCACTTCTTCGCTCAATCCTCGAAGTTCTTGCTGTATTTCCACGGCCGATTTCACCGCTTTCAGTTCGTGTTCTGGCACCGGCATCGGCGCGTTGAATTCTACCATGACCGCGTCGCCGATAAACTTGTCGATGGTTCCTTCGTACTTAAAAATAATCTCTATGACCAGCTTGAGATAGCGGTTCAGCACATTGACCAGGTCCTCCGGCGGCAACTTCTCCGAAAGCGGGGTGAAGCCGCTCAGGTCCACGAAAAGCACCGTTACCAGTTGTCGGCGGCTTTTCATCTGCATCAGATCCACTTCACTCTTCAAAATTTCATTAACCACCTGGGGCGCCACGTAGCGGCTGAATGTCCGGGTGATTTTTTGTTTTTCCCGCCGCTCCTGAATATAGCCGCAGCTTGTGGAGGTGACGTAGCAAAGGGCAATGGTCAGCGAGGGGTAGGCAATCTGGGCCAGCACGTGCAGCCTTGTCCCGATTAAATAAGCGGACGTTACGTATGCCGCCAGCACGGCCAGGGACAGGATAAACCCGCGCGCCGGTGAAAGGCGCGGTAGCGCCAGTCCCAGGCACAGGGCCAGTGCGGCTACGATGGCCATGTTTACGGCCGGCGCGGTGTCCCTAAAAAAGCTTTTTGAAATGACGGCGTCGATAATGTTGGCGTGCATTTCAGTTTCAGTCATTTCCGCACGCCCGAACGGCGAGTAGTAAAAGTTCCCGGTTGCGGCGGTAGTTGAACCGACTAAGTGCCGGCTCGGTTGTGGTAACCGTACCGGTAGATGTAGCCGCGGGACAAAACGCGTCTTTAATATTACCGGGAATCAAGAATGCATCGGTTATTGGTGAGCAATGGTTCGGCGATGTATCTGTAAGCAGTGAACCGGGTATTGCATCTGCATATGTTGATTTAACGGCGCCCGAGCTCGTCGTTACTCCCGATTTTACCACCATGGAAGTATACCTGCGCAACAAGTTGACCGTAGCGCTGGAGGACAGCGAGGACCAGCCGTTGATAGCACCGTATTATGTAAATATAAGGAATTTTACGGACGATCTTCTCCCAGGTCATCACCAGCGGGCACATATACCCAGGGATCCTGACCGCCGCTAATGGAAGCCGGCAGGGGTTACTGGGTCTATGTGGCTGAGCCGGGCAAACTGGCAGGTTTCAGTGCCGTTATCATGTCCCGCCTGGTGGGGTTGGAAGCCGATCCGGAAAGCGCCGGCGCTTTCGGCGACATCGAGCCCGGCGCTTGGTACCGCGGCATGGTGGGTGCTGCAGTGCGGGCCGGCCTGGTGGCGGGCACCGGCCCCGGCAGGTTTGACCCCAGGGCGCTGGTCACCCGGGAACAGGCGGCGACCATGCTCGGGCACACCTTGGCCTGGAGCGGAGCGCAGCAAGTGCCTGCTGAAGAGGTTTTTCAAGCAGCGCTGGGAGCCTACCGGGATGCCGGGGCAATATCTTCCTGGGCGCGGGCCGGAGTAGCCTTGGCAATTGAAAAAGGCTTGATGCAGGGAAGGACCGTTAATGAATTTGTACCGGCCGGGAACTGCACCCGGGCTGAGGCCGCGGTAGTACTTTACCGGTTGTTTCAAAAATTAGATTGATAGTGAAAAATGATTTGTTGCCGCGCGGGGACCGTGAAAGCCGTCCCCCGCCACGGGTATTTTCGTGCTACGCGGTGAACGAAGGGGATTTATACGGAGGGAACCTATGTTTAAATTTATTTGTTGGAAAAAAATCGTGCTCATAACGAGCGGACTCTTATTTCTGGTTTTCGTTTCCGGCCTGCCGGCTGCGGCCGGGAGCCCGCCCCTGGCGCCGGCAGCTTATTGGGGCAGCGTCCGCTACAGCACGGGAAGCTGCGTTGATTCAGGCACGGTGGAAGCATACATAGACGGCGAACTTGCAGGAAGTGCTGAAATTAAAGGAGGTCTTTACGGGGGGCTGGGGGGCTTGACCCGAAGCTGATTGTCCAAGGGACGGCGGATACCGTCGGCAAGGCAGTGTATTTCCGGGTCAACGGGTTTGCTGCCGCGCCTGCAGCAACTTGGAGTCCCGGCGACACCCGGCGGGTGGACCTGGACGCAGGCCTGCGCTGCCTAAAATAAAAAATTTCATGTAAAAAATTTTAAAAAAATTTAAAAAAAAATTTACCCAAAGCAGGAAAATTATCTCTTAATATTGAATTACATAAGTTGAATTACATAACTAGTATTTTCCTGAAAAGGAAGATGGGGCCTGCGGCATACATTTTGGATTTATCGAAATTGGTTTCAGTATTTATTTGGTTCTGCTGCAGGGAGCGAATTTATTTATGAAGGAGGTAGTCCGCGTGATTTCAACTGTTACCACTGTAACTACTACGACGACTACGACAGCGAGTACGGTTACAACGGCCGCATCGTTTATGGCGGGGCTTGGATTGGCGGCAACTGTTGCCTTGATTGTGATGCTTATTACGAAAGAGCTGGCGGGTGCGGCCGCGGAAAATTCGTCCGCGTGTGAATTGTCCCTGCCCGGTGCGCTGGACCGGGTGCTGAATGTGGGGATAATTCCGCTGTTGATGGTTTTTGTATCCATAGTGTTCGTCAAAGTCATGAATGTGCTTTAGCTATAACTTGTGGGTGAAAAAGGACTTAAAGGGACTTGTCCTAATAAATTATTTTGTTATTGCAATCGACAGAGTCCGGCCGGTTTACATAAGCCGGGCTTATTGCTATGAGCGGCAAATGTTGGTTTGTTTGAAGAAACGAAACCTGTTTTTAAAAATTTGGATTTTAAAGTGTTAGTTTTAGTGACAAGGGGGTGTTCCTTGCTGCAGCAACCGGTAGCAGAGCAGAGAATAAAAATAAAATCAAGAATAAAATAATTTTATTAGTGAAGATGGAGGTGTAAAAATGTTTAAAAAATCTTACCGCAGGGTAATGTGGTCGACATGTTCCATAGTCTTGTGTTTGTCACTGCTTTTGTCATCTTTTGTTTTACCTGTGAAAAACGCAATGGCAGGCACTATTAGTGATATAGCTGAACAATTAGAAGGAGTTTATTACTGGCTGAGTGAAGATACACAAGGCATGGATGCAGTAAAGAATGCTAAAACGAGTCTAAGTGGAAAAAATCAAGATGAGATAAAAAGTATTCTGTGGCCGCAAGTAGAAGAGGGTGTCCTGCCTCTTGACGGAGTTAAAGAAAGGCTTTCATGTAATGAAGAAGAAGCTAAAAATCAGGTTGCTAAACTTCTAGTAGATGGTTTAGGAATAACTCTTTCTGGAAGCGTTGCAGGTACTTTGGAAGAAATCTATGATAACTATGATAACTATGAAGAAGACCGTGAAATTGTGGCAGACCTGCTTCCAGGCATTAGTCTTAAGCAGTTATATGGTTTTTTTAATTATGCCCAGTTATACGGTATAAAGGAAACGGCTCCTTCGGAGTGGGAAAGCATCTTTACAGAAAAGGATTACAACGAAATCCGCAGTCTTATTAAGGAGTGGTTAAGCGGAGCTTTAAAATATGCGTCTGAAAACGGCGGAAGTGATTGTGTTGATGTTTATAATGCAATGACAGACATTGGCTGGACTGCCGATGAGCTAGCCGAGGCTGAGTGTACGATATTGTCTACAGTGGATCTCTATTTGCAATCCGAAATAGCTTTATTAAAAGCTTATGTGCGATCCAAGGCTCATTTTTCCGGTGCAACAGGCACAGATGGTTATATGGAAACCATCAGTTATAAAGAGGGTAGCAGTGCCTCAGGAACCATTTCGGTGTTAGGTAAAAACTTCAATACACCCTTAGAATGCAGCAGTGATAATTCAGACATTAAATTGTCGTATACTGACGGCACATTAACGATTTCCGGTGGAAGTGCAGGCAGCACGGCAAATATTACTCTATATTATGATGACAAAGATACCAACTGGATTTACAAGGCCAAAGTAACAGTAACCAGCTCTGGAGGCG
>DFAQ01000053.1:3387-5685 GCA_002365865.1 Pelotomaculum sp. UBA3102 | reverse complement strand
AGGCGTGACACAGGGACGGTTCTTTTGTCACGTTTTTCGTTTCCCAAGTTTTATTTCCAATCGCGGGCCGCAAAATAACGTTGTACAACCCTGCTAATAACTTCACGTGACAACGGGGGTTTGGTTCCTGACTGAACCGGCAGTGCTTCCTCGTAAAAACGGTCCGGGAAAACATAATCCGCTATTTTTTCACCCGCGCGCACATTAAATTCATGCTGGAGATCCCAGATGTTTGAAGCGGCCGCCAAAACTTCCCGTTCGGTATAAGAATGACCGGTTACCGCTGTCAGCGCCCGCGCGTAAAAATCGGCACCCAACGATCTATGGACGGGCGGTCTGATGCACAGGCCGGCCGAATTAATAATGGTAATCAAGTCTTCGGCATATTTTGCCATCAAGGAAATATCAACTTTATAGGGAGGCGCACCAAATATTGCTTCCTTTAAATTTTTAGGCATATCCAAATTGCTGATTATGTCCTCGGCTACAGCAATTTCTTCTTCAAAACAATCACGCACCTGTCCTAATAAATTATCCACCGGTGACCTGGTGCGCAGATGATCTCCGCATCTGGTGTTGGTGAGGTATCCCAACATCCATACATCCCATTTTCCTCTGGGATCCCGTACCGGCATTTCCACTCCTTTAATCTGCATGGCATACCGGTCACTGCCGGGAATATTTAAAGAGGCTCGCTTAATGCCTTCGGCCAGCATATCTCCAACGCCTTTTCTTTGCCCAATATGCTCTAAAAGCTTAACAATACCCGGAAAATCACCCCATGTGCCGGGCACTTCCGCGCCGAATTTACCGAGCAAACCGTTTTGATTCGCTTCAATGGCAAAGGCAACTACACCGGAGGCGGAAATGACATCCATACCGTACAGATTACATACTTCCGCGCATTTTAAGATTTCGGCAATTTCTTTAATCCCCAGCTTGGCGCCGAATTCTAAATCGAAACTTACCTCCAGGCCTTTATTTTCATAGCCCTTGTATTTTCCTTCCCTTACATTTGTCCAGTGGGTACAGGCAATCGGGCAAGAAAAGCAAGCCAGGTCTTTTTCTTTATATTTTTTTTCAAAGATTCCCCGGCCCCGGGTATCCACCCAGTCGTCAAAATATCCACGGGTAAAGTTATGCCCGGGAAGGGCGCCGATTTTGTTGTACGGGTCGGCAACCACCATACTGCCGTAACGCTTGGTGTAACCAAAAGAGTCATTGTTAATGACCTTTTTAAAAGCTTCGGTCATAACTCCGGCGAAACTGCGGCGGTCCGCTACCCGCACTTTACCCGTTCCACGAACGGCTACGGCTTTTAAATTTTTACTGCCCATTACCGCACCCATTCCGGTCCTGCCCCACGCGCCGTGGTAATTATTTTGTACCGAAGCAAAACGAACAAGTTTTTCTCCCGCCGGTCCAATACCGGCAACTTGATAGTCGCTTCCAATTTCCCGCTTTATCCGTTCAACAGCTTCACAGGCATTTAAACCCCAAAGATGCGTGGCATCTTCAATGCTTATTTGGTCATTATTTATGGTGATATAAACCGGGGTGGGACTCTTGCCGGTCACTACAATATGACTGTAACCCGCAAATTTTAACGCCGCCCCCCAAAGCCCTCCGCTGTTACTGGTGCCGAAACGGTTGCTCAGAGGGGATTTGGAAGTAAGTTCAGTGCGCGCGGCAGTAGGCAACAGGGTTCCGACAAACGTACCCGCACCAAAGATCAGGTTATTTTCCGGTCCTAATGGGTCCACATCCGGTGGTGTAAGATCTACCAGCAGTTTCGTGTTTACCCCCAGCCCTCCCAAAAAATCCCGGTGAAGGTTTGTCGCGTCTTCAAAATCTATTTTTTTGCTGCTTAAATCAATTTTTATGATCTTAAACATGCCTGCTCTACCTCTTTTCCCTTACCAATGCCTTACTGGTGCAGTAGGTGGCGCACAGGCCGCATTTAGAGCAACCAGGTTCATATCTAATGCTGAAATGTGCTCCCGTCTCATTTTTACTTGCAATTTTTACCATAGATTTTGCTGGATGGAAGTCACCTTCATTGGCCCAGGAACAAATCATCTGGCAAATTCGGCACCCGGTGCAGTGTTTCTCATAAATATTGATCTTCCATTCCAATATAAACACCTTCTACTGTTCTTTGGTGTAACCCCGACCTAACACAATCCGGCCGTTTTCATTAATAGCCAACCAGTTATCGTGAGGTGGTGGTCGCATAGACAAGTACCAGCTATTCATATCGTGACAAAAGAACCGTCCCCGTGTCACCCGTGTCACCCG
>DFAQ01000053.1:0-3079 GCA_002365865.1 Pelotomaculum sp. UBA3102 | reverse complement strand
TCACCCGTGTCACCCGTGTCACACTTTTGCGAGGTGATGGAACACCGCCTCCAAAACCCCGCCGGCCACCGCCAGCGCTTTATCGGAAATGGTGTCGTATTCCGCGTCCGGACGCGGGTCGATATCGCCAATCTTGGTTCCCCGGGATACTTGGATGCCCTCTTTGAGCATGCCTCTGATCACTCCCGTTATTTCCGCCCGGACCGGAATATTTTCTACTGAGGCCACTACGTCCCCTTTTTGGACTTGGTCTCCTATAATCCGGTGCGGTAGCATCTTCCCGGAGGCCGGCGCCCGCAATAGTCTTTCCAGGGTGTAGCCGTCGACTGCTCCCGGGGCGCCGGTGTCCGGTATGGCGCTGCCGTTATAGATGACCCGGCCCAGACGGTGCCCACGGCAGGTTTCGATTACGGCATGCACATCCCGGCCGGCGGTGAACCCCGGTCCCAAGCCTATTACCAGCGGGGCTTCGTTTATAGTCGTATTCAGGTTACGTTTGGCCATTCTGGCATCAACCACTATTTCAGGTTGTAATTGCCGCACTACGTTAGCTTCGGGGTCTACCAGTACCGGAATAACACTATCTTTCAGCAGTCCCCGGGCGTGTCCCACTGATTCGGCCAGGCGTGCTTCAATATCTTCTACGTTGGTTTTGCCTTCGTAGACTGCTTCCGCAAAGGATACGGTTCTTCTGACTACCATTGGACGGCTTATTTCGGTCATGATGATATTCAGGCCGCATTTGTAAAGACGGTAAGCAACTCCTGAAGCGAGGTCCCCGGCACCTTTTATTACTGTTATTTGTTCTTTAGGCATATGTTTCACCACCGTTAATGATTTGGTTGTATGTGTTTGCCGGTTCGATGAATACTTCCATCATTCCACCGCAGACCATTCCGTCTTTAGCCGCTAAATCGGCATTCATGGATATTTTATGCAGCCGCGGGGTCGTTTTGTCGATTACTTCTAATGCCGTCCGGCTGACTTCGGATTCACCCAGGCCGCCGCCAATTGTTCCCAAGGTCCGGCCGTCTCCGTATACCAGCATTCTGGCACCGGCTTTACGGGGAGTGGAACCACTGGTTTTAATAATTGTCGCCAGGGCGGCCGGGGTGTTTTCATGTGCGGCTGCAATTGCTTCTTGCAGTGCTTGTCTGTCGGTAGCGGTTGGTAATTCGCAGGCCGTGTTTTTGTCCGTCGCTTTAGAACAACCGGTTTTAAGGGATTGGGCACTTCCCCCGCGCCGTTCTTTGATCATTTCCGCGGCAATGCTTACGGCTATTTCTGCGGGTGTCTGTGCTCCTATATCCAGGCCTAACGGCATGTGTACCCGATTGATAACTTCCTCCGCAAAGTTTTCTTCAATAAGTTTTTGTCTGGCCAGTTCTACCTTGCGCCTGCTGCCGATCATGCCCAGGTAGGCCAAGGGGTATTTAATTACTTTCCGCAGGCAATCCAGGTCGTGTTTATGCCCCCTGGTAACGATTATGACGCTGCTTCCCGGCCCCAGTACCAGCACTTTTTCCAAGTCGTCAAAGTCGCAGCATATGGTTCGGTCGGCATCGCCAAATCGTTCTGTTGAAACAAATTCCGGCCGGTCATCAATCACGGTAACCCGGTATCCGAGTAAGCGCCCGATTTTTACCAGCGGCACAGCAATGTGCCCTCCGCCTAGTATGATTAGTTCTTGCAGGGCTTGATACGGATCGACCATTACGGTTACACTTTGTTCGGGTCGGACCGGGTTGGTCAGGTTGGTTACCGCAAAGGTAAGGTGGTTTTGGTTCTGCCGGATTTTTTCCGCTATTTGTTCTTCCAACCAGGGTATTTGTAAGTCTCCTTGCTTTCCCGTTCCTTTTGGGGTAAAGACTTTCTTCTGACCGATTAGTTTTCCGGGCAGGTTCTCTGCGGCTATAACGGTTACTATGGTTGATTCTAAAAAGTTAAAAATGTGCATATTTTACACTTACACCTCCTTTTAATTTATAAACGTGTAACTTCATTATAAGTCATAATTCTAATCAAAAATACATTCAATTTACGTGCCAAGAGAGTCGTCACTATTGCTTATTTCATTTTACTCATTGCTAACGCTTGTTGCTGTTGCGCCAGATGCCCATTTCCCGGGCACTTTTAATTAAATCCTCACGGAAGTCAGGATGAGCAATGGCAATCAGTGCTTCCGCTCTTTGCCATAAAGCTTTACCTTTCAAATTAGCAATGCCATATTCGGTCACTATATTGTGCGCCATGGCCCGATGAATGGAAACGGCTGAACCAGGTTTAAGCATTGGTCTGATACGGGAGAATATCTTATCACCCTTATTATAAGTAGAAGTCATACATACAAAACTTTGTCCGCCTTGCGACCGGAAAGCTCCCAAGGCGAAACAATTAGACCCGCCGGTCCCGCTGATCTGCCTGATACCGAACGACTCCGAATTTATTTGGCCGAAAAGATCCACATCAATACAATTATTAATCGAAATGAATTTATCCAGCTGACCAATTACAGCGGGATCATTAGTATAGTTAACGGGCATAAAAGCACACCTGGGATTTTCGTCAATAAAATCATACGTCTTTTTAGTTCCAAGCGCAAATGTAGCAACTATTTTATATCTGTCTATATTTTTCCTCGCACCGGTTACCCGTCCTTTTTCCACCATATCTACCATTGAATCAACAAACATCTCGCTGTGAATTCCCAAATCTTTCAGATCAGAATCAGCAATCATTTCCCCCACTGCATTAGGCATGCTACCTACACCCAACTGTAAACAACATCCGTCTTCAAGCTGATTTATTATTATTGACGCAATGCTTATATCAGCATTACCGGGCTTGGCAACAGGTATTTCAGCCACGGGATAATCTGCTTCCACGATATATTTAACCTGCGAAATATGAATGGCTTCCTCCTGACCAAAACAACGCGGTATATTTGGGTTAACTTCGAGGATAATGGTTTTGGCCTTTTCACACATAGCCATGGTATGAGAAACCTGGGGTCCAAAATTAAAAAAACCGTGCTTATCCATGGGAGTTGTTGCGAGCACATTCGTGTTCGGTTAACCAG
>DFAQ01000021.1:593-4137 GCA_002365865.1 Pelotomaculum sp. UBA3102 | reverse complement strand
AAAAAGGAAAGCATGCTGCCGGGAAAAAACCGGCACCGGGCAAAGAGAATAAAAGCCTGGTAAAAAGGGACTCCGGTAAAAAGGAACCGGTGGTTAAAAAAGAAAACCGTATTGAACAGGTCAAAAAGTTCGTTCGGAGTGCCTATAATGAAATGAAAAAAGTTCACTGGCCCACCCGGCGGGAAGTGGTTGTATATACCGCGGTGGTTCTGGTGGCGGTGTTGATAGTAGGAATTATGATCTGGGTCTTTGACTTAGGCCTCAGCTCGATATTCAGACTTATCTTGCAAAGATAATTTTCTGAGGGGGTGAGGGACCGACCAGACATTATTGCAGGCAGGTCCCTTGTATTTTATGGAAAAATTGTGGTATGTTGTGCATACCTATTCAGGTTACGAAAACAAGGTTAAGGCCAACCTTGAAAAGCGGATCGAGTCAATGGACATGGAAGAAAAGATATTCCGCATTCTGGTTCCCATGGAAGATGAAGTCGAAATCAAGGACGGCAAGAAAATAATATCCAAGCGCAAGGTATTTCCGGGTTATGTGCTGGTGGAAATGATCATGACGGGCGATTCCTGGTACGTTGTCCGTAACACTCCCGGAGTGACGGGTTTTGTGGGTTCCGGTTCCAAGCCCATTCCTTTGAGTGATACCGAAGCCAGGCAAATCGTAAGGCAGTTGGGGTTTGAAGAGCCCCGGATACGCATTGATTTCACTATCGGCGAGAACGTTCAGGTTATTTCAGGCCCGTTTGAAAATTTTATCGGGCAAGTCGAAGAGATCAATCCGGAAAAGGGCAAAGTCAGGGTTATGATTTCTATGTTCGGACGGGAAACCCCCGTTGAACTTGAATTTAACCAGGTGAAAAAAATATCATGAACAGGGGGTGTGTTTATTAATGGCCAAAAAAATCGCAGCCGTGATCAAGTTGCAGGTTCCTGCAGGAAAAGCCACCCCTGCACCGCCGGTGGGCCCGGCCCTCGGTCAGCACGGGGTTAATATTATGGCTTTCGTCAAGGATTATAACGAGCGTACCGCCGCCCAGGCGGGCATGATTATTCCGGTGGAAATTACCGTTTATGAAGACCGTTCATTTTCCTTTGTCACCAAGACCCCGCCTGCTTCAGTACTGCTTAAAAAAGCTGCGGGAATAGAAACGGCCTCCGGTGAGCCGAACCGGAACAAAGTGGCGAAGCTGGCCGGTTCCAAGGTAAGGGAGATTGCCGAGTTAAAAATGCCGGACTTGAATGCCGCTGATATTGAGGCGGCAATAAGGATGGTTGAGGGAACCGCACGCAGTATGGGCATTGAAATTATTGAAGATTGACGGGAAGAATAAAAGGGTTGAGGTACAGTGGGAGGAACATTTTCCGCCAATACCACGAGGAGGTTGTAAACTTTGGGTAAACAAGGCAAAAAAATAAATGACGCGGTCAAGCAGGTGGACCGGGACGTCCTTTACGAGCCGGCCGAGGCGTTCGCACTGCTCAAGAAGATAGCCCCGGCTAAATTCGACGAGACTGTAGAGGTTGCCGTGCGGTTGGGTGTCGACCCGCGTCACGCCGACCAGCAGGTGCGGGGGGCGGTGGTCCTGCCCCATGGTACCGGTAAAACCCGTACGGTGTTGGTTTTTGCCAAGGGCGACAAAGTGAAGGAAGCAGAAGAAGCCGGAGCCGATTTTGTCGGAGCGGAGGATATGGTGGCCAAGATCCAGCAGGAAGGCTGGCTGGGCTTTGAAGTTGCCATAGCCACTCCTGATATGATGAGTACCGTGGGTAAACTGGGCCGGATCTTGGGCCCCCGTGGGTTGATGCCCAACCCCAAAACCGGTACCGTTACTTTTGATGTCGCAAGAGCGGTTAAGGAAGTGAAAGCGGGCAAAATCGAATACCGGGTGGACAAAGCCGGAATTATTCACGCTCCTATCGGGAAGGTATCTTTCAGTATTGAAAAGCTGGTGGAAAACCTGGAAACCCTGATCGAAACCCTGGTCCGGGTAAAGCCTGCCGCGGCTAAAGGGCAGTATTTCAAGGGCATTTCGGTGTCCTCGACCATGGGACCCGGCATCAGGGTCAGTACCCAGAAAGCTTCCGCCTAAAAAATCAAAATACTTGCTGCAGACAGCCGGTGCTTACGGGTATAATGGCGTACAAAAGCCGCCGGCCGAGGCATGGAGAGAAAAACCGCGTTTTAAGGACGCCGGGTCTCTGTGTATGTCTGCAGAGGCCGTTTGTTTTTTCTGCGGCGTTTTATGTTTCGATACTATAACATTCGGGAAGGGGGTGTTTTGAGAAAGAATGCCTATTTCCAGGGAACAAAAAGAAGCAGTAGTCAAGGAACTAAAAGAAAAATTCGAGTCCGCGCAGTCTGCCGTCCTCGCCGATTACCGCGGGTTAAACGTGGCTGAAGCAACCAAATTGCGCCGCAGGCTGCGTGAAGGCGGTTGCGAATTAAAGGTGGTAAAAAATACCTTGACCGGTTTGGCTGCCAGGCAGGTTGGTTTGGCCGGACTCGACCCCTACCTGGAAGGTCCGGTGGCGATTGCTTTCAGCCAGGACCCGGTAGCCCCGGCCAAGATATTATCGGAATTCATTCGTGAAAACAAGAAAATGGTGATTAAGGCCGGAGTATTGGAGAACACGGTGTTAGACGCCCGAAAAGTAAAAGACCTGGCAGAACTGCCCTCCCGGGAAGTGCTGCTGGCCAGGGTGCTGGGCGGCATGCAGTCTCCGCTATCAGGAGCGGTGTCAGTGCTTGCGGGTACTTTGCGCAACTTTGTTTACGCGCTGGAAGCGGTTAGAAAGCAGCGTGCCGGGGCGTAAGGTTAAGGTCAAAAATCAGAAAATTAATCCAGGAGGTTTAAAGTAAAAATGTCCAAAGTCCAAGATATTCTTGAAGCGGTAAAAGGCATGACCGTTTTGGAGTTGTCCGAACTGGTAAAAGCGTTTGAAGAGGAATTCGGGATCAGTGCCGCGGCACCCGTAGCGGTAACCGCTCCCGGGGCTGCTCCGGCAGCTGCCCCGGAGGAAGAAGAAGAACAGACCGAATTTGATGTCATCCTTACCGAAATTGGCCAGAAGAAAGTCAACGTGATCAAAGTCGTCCGGGAAATTACCGCGCTCGGGTTAAAGGAAGCCAAGGAACTGGTCGACAACGCGCCCAAGCCGGTTAAGGAAAAGGTGTCCAAGGAAGAAGCCGAGACGATCAAAGGTAAGCTTACCGAAGCCGGCGCTACCGTAGAGGTTAAGTAATAATTCAGCAAAATATGTGCCATCACGGCCGGCGCGGACTCTCCAGTCCGCGCCGGCTCAAATTGAGCCGGGACAGCACCTTAATTTTCAGTACTGACGCATGAAAATAATGCTCCATAGTTAAGGGCTACCAATATGAACATATATTTGCATATGACTGGAATGCAATGAAGGGATACCACTATCTCATGCATCTTGCACACTTGATGAATGAGTTGGTTCAACTTTCTATCGAACTGGTGGAATTGGTTAAGGAAAACGGCATTCGAGGATTTATTCGCATGCTCCGG
>DFAQ01000021.1:0-232 GCA_002365865.1 Pelotomaculum sp. UBA3102 | reverse complement strand
ATTGAACGGTTATTAACCAAACGCCAACAAATGAGATGGGTCAATTAAAACAGAGACTGGTTAGGCAAACTGAAAACCATATGGATTGGCTGTCCTTCCCGTTATTAACGATAGGACGGCTTCCTGTGTGCTCATACTAACCGTCTTTTGGGGGAATGCTTGGATACATTCAAATTTTGGGATTACACTTGGTTTGATAACAAGCGAATAGTTAAAAAAAAGATTGATTGGA
>DFAQ01000043.1 GCA_002365865.1 Pelotomaculum sp. UBA3102 | reverse complement strand
ACAGACCGCTGGTGTACCAGTTATTCCGCCAGGAGTAGCGCTGGGTAATTATGTCTGGAAAGGATAAGCGCTGAAAGCATCTAAGCGCGAAGCCCCCCTCGAGATGAGGTTTCCCACCATTCAGTCGTCAGTCGTCAGACGTCGGACGTCAGGGTGAAAGCGAGATTTATGGGTAAGGAAAAAACGACCCGTGAGAAAAGCATTCAAACCCGACGACAGACGACCGATGACCGACGACTGAATGGGTAAGACCCCTGGAAGACTACCAGGTAGATAGGCCGGGCGTGTAAGCTGGGTAACCAGTTCAGCCGACCGGTACTAATAGGTCGAGGGCTTGACCTAATACGGCTTGTAATCTTGCGCTGTACAGTTTTGAAAGAATAATGAGAGTAAAAAATTTCTGGTGGCGATATCGGAGGGGCAACACCCGTTCCCATCCCGAACACGGCAGTTAAGTCCTCCAGAGCCGATGGTACTTGGGGCGAAGGCCCCCGGGAGAGTAGGTCGCCGCCAGGATATTTTTTGAAAGTCTCACGGCCTGAATTCGTGAGACTTTCGTGAATAATTTATCTAAATAAAAACCGTCACATTTCCGTTCCTCGATAGCTCAACGGTAGAGCAACCGGCTGTTAACCGGTAGGTTGTAGGTTCGAATCCTACTCGGGGAGCCATGATTTAAAGAGCCGCTTAAAAAAGGCGGTTCTTTTTTTATAAAAAATATTTTAAGAGCATAGGCAAAGGGTAAAAATAATAATGGTAAAAAATAATAACCGGTAAAAAAGATATTGAAATCATTGGGTATTATAAATTATAATAAAGGTAAAGGTTAGTCAAGGTCAATTATATTATCCTCCAGGGTGGTGGCAGAAAAAATGTCCAATATTTCCGATTTGATAGAGGAATATCTGAAAGTGCTCCTGGCAAAGAGTCCCGGTGATTATGTTGAGGTGCAGCGCAGTGAACTGGCAGTCCGTTTTAATTGCGTTCCTTCTCAAATCAATTATGTGTTGACTACCCGTTTTTCCACGGGGCACGGTTACATGGTGGAAAGCAGAAGAGGGGGCGGCGGGTATATAAGAATTGTTAAGATTCCGCTGGACCGGCAGACGGAATTAATTCTTGATATTTGCAACCTGATTGGAGATTCCATATCGCAGTCCGGTGCCGACGGGCTTGTCAATCGTCTTTTGGAGGAAAAATTGATCACCCGCAGGGAGGCTGATTTAATAACGGCAGCAACCAAACGCGAGGTTTTGAGGTTGAGTCTTCCCGCCCGTGATCAAATCAGGGCTCTGATCCTGAAAGCTATGATTAAGGCGGTTTTGAAAAACCAATAAAAAATAAATAATGCAATCGGAAATTTAAATAGCACCTAGTTTCGGGTTTCGGCTCAGTAATTAAAGGAGGTATGATGATGGTTTGCGAGAGCTGCGGTCAGCGTCCGGCAACAATACATTTTACGGAGATAATTAACGGACACAAGCAGGAATCACATCTATGCGAAATATGTGCGGGCGAACTTCAGCCCCAGGGGTTGAAGTTCGCCCCGCAACTGAGCCTGCACCATTTTCTTGCCGGGCTTTTAAACCATGAATTAGGGGAAGGCAGCTACAGAGTCCCGGCGGAAGCCGGCAGAAAATGTGCCAAGTGCGGTATTATGGAAGAGCAATTTGTAAAACAGGGGCTGTTAGGCTGCGGTGATTGTTACCCTTACTTCGAAGAGAGACTGCAGCCGCTTTTGCGGAGAATTCACGGAAACACCAGACATACGGGTAAGGTGCCCGCCCGGACGGGGGGCCGCGCCCGCCTGGTTAAGGAAATAGAAGACTTGAAAAGCAAGTTGAAAACAGCTGTGGAGCACGAAGAATTTGAGCTTGCGGTAAAATACCGGGACAGAATTCGTGAGTTGGAGGGAAATCTCCTGGAAGAGGAGGGCGAAGCATGATGTCAATTAAGGATATCGTAAACAATGCCCACAGCCGCTGGATGGATTCAGACGGGCCGGAGTCGGATATAGTCGTTAGCAGCCGGGTGAGAGTGGCCAGGAATCTTACTGGGATACCGTTTCCCCACATGCTTGATACGGAAAAAGCCAAAGAGGTTATTAATGCGGTGCGGTTGGCCTTGGATAACGAACAGGTCAAAAATATTGCCGGAGAACCCGAACTGATTAATTTGGACGAATTATCCCCGGTGGATAGACAGATACTAGTAGATAAGCATTTAATTAGTCCGGATATGCTGAATAACTTCCAAAACAAGGCCGTGATCATGTGGCAGGACGGAACGATCAGCATCATGATCAACGAAGAAGACCACTTGCGTATTCAATGTTTTCTTTCCGGCCTGCAGCTTACGGAAGCTTGGGAGATAATTGATCAAGTCGATAACGGCCTGGAACAAACGCTTGATTTTGCTTTTTCCGAAAAGCTGGGCTATCTTACTTCGTGTCCCACTAATGTTGGAACGGGAATACGGGCTTCAGTAATGCTGCACCTCCCCGGATTAAAACTGACCAAACAGCTGGGTGGAGTTTTAGGTGCCACCGGGAAACTGGGTCTGACGGTACGGGGGCTTTACGGTGAAGGTACTGAAGCCGTGGGCGACTTGTTTCAGATTTCCAACCAGATCACCCTGGGACAATCGGAAGAAGAAATTATCGACAATCTGATCTCAGTATCAAGACAAATAATGTCCCAGGAACAGGCCGCCCGCCGGGCGCTTTATAAAAACCGGCGGGAGGTGATAGAAGACCGTGTTTTCCGTGCCTACGGTATTTTAAAGCATGCCCGGATTCTATCTTCGGAAGAAGCGATGCGACTTTTTTCCGACCTAAGATTGGGATTGGGATTGAAAGCAGTAACGGGAATCCGGTTTAAACTCTTAAATGAATTGATGGTAAAGATCAGGCCGGCTTTTATGGTTAAAATAGCCGGAAAAGAAATGTCGACCTATGAAAGGGATACTTTCAGGGCCGGTCTGATCAGAAAAGAATTCGAAGCTTAAAGCGCCGGGATTTTAAAATATTACGAGGAGTTTGGGTCGAGTTCTGAAGAAAGGGTGTTGAGGCTATATATGTTCGGCAAATTTACTGAACGCGCAAAAAAAGTACTTATGTACGCTCAGGAAGAAGCTAAAAAAACTTCTTATCCGTATGTCGGGACCGAACACCTGCTCCTGGGGTTGATCCGGGAAGGAGAAGGTGTTGCGGGGAAAATTCTCGGTTCGGTAGGACTGGATGCCGATAAGGTCAGAGCGGCGGTGGCACAAATAGTGGAGGCCGGGAAAGGACCGGTGGCGGTGGAACCGGCCCTGACGCCTAGGACCAAGCGGGTGCTGGAACTTTCCGTTGATGAAGCCCGCCGGATGGGCCACAGTTATGTCGGAACCGAACATTTGCTCCTGGGTCTGATCCGGGAGGGAGAGGGGGTAGGAGCCCAAATACTAACTGCTTACGGGGCGGACTACCGCAGGGTAAAAGCCGCTGTCGCCCATTTGCTGGGCGGGCAGTCCGGAGCCGGGGAGCAGGAACCGGGCCGTGCCAAAGCCGGTGCAACTAAAAACCTGGACCGGTACGGCCGGGATCTTACCGTCCTGGCCGGGGAAGATAAACTCGACCCGGTAGTCGGGAGAGAAAAGGAAACCGAAAGAGTTATCCAGGTTTTGAGCAGGCGTACCAAGAACAACCCGGTGCTTATCGGTGAGCCCGGGGTGGGTAAAACTGCCGTTGCCGAGGGACTGGCCCACCGGATTAACGGGGGCAATATTCCGGAAGTCCTGGCAAATAAGCGGGTGGTCACCCTGGATATGGGTTCCCTGGTGGCCGGTACCAAGTATCGCGGTGAATTTGAGGAGCGCCTGAAGAAGATCATTGAAGAGATCCGCCAGGCGGGTAACATAGTGCTGTTCATTGATGAGCTGCATACCCTGGTGGGGGCAGGTGCTGCGGAAGGAGCCATCGATGCCGCCAACATCTTAAAACCTGCCCTGGCCAGGGGTGAGTTACAGTGCATCGGCGCCACCACCTTGGATGAATACCGTAAATATATTGAAAAGGATGCCGCGTTGGAACGCCGCTTTCAGCCCATTACCGTTGAGGAGCCTACCGTTGGGGAGACCGTACAAATTCTGAGGGGCCTCCGGGACAAATACGAGGCCCATCACCGCGTCAGGATGACCGACGCCGCATTGGAGGCGGCGGCCAAATTGTCCAGTCGCTATATTACCGACCGGTTTTTGCCCGATAAAGCGATCGACCTGATGGATGAAGCCGGTTCCAGAGCGAGGCTGAAAGCTTTTACTCCTCCTCCGGACATAAAGGAATTGGAAAAGAAACTGGAAATGCTCCAAAAAGAAAAAGAAGAAGCGGTTAACAGTCAGGAATTTGAGAAAGCGGCCCAGCTTCGGGACCGGGAGCAGAAAGTCCGTGCCGATGTAGAAAAGTTAAGAGAGCAGTGGAAACAGCAAAAGGGTGAGACAGAACTGGTGGTGGATGAGGAAGACATTGCGCACATTGTTTCCAGTTGGACCGGCATTCCGGTAAAAAAACTGGCTGAAGAAGAGTCGGAAAGGCTGCTTAAAATGGAAGAGGTACTCCACCGGAGAGTAGTGGGGCAGGACGAGGCTATAAAAGCGGTATCCCGGGCGATCAGGCGGACCAGGGCCGGTCTTAAGGACCCGAAGCGACCCATAGGTTCCTTTATTTTCCTGGGACCAACCGGTGTCGGTAAGACCGAGCTGGCCAGGGCCTTGGCCGAGGTGCTGTTTGGAAGCGAAGGTGCCATGGTGAGAATCGACATGTCCGAGTATATGGAAAAATTTGCTGTTTCCCGCCTGGTAGGGGCGCCGCCCGGCTACGTGGGATATGAGGAAGGCGGCCAGCTTACCGAAGCGGTGCGGCGAAGACCGTATACGGTAATCCTGCTGGACGAAATTGAAAAGGCCCACCCGGACGTCTTTAATATTCTTCTGCAGGTAATGGAAGACGGCAGGCTGACCGATGCCAAGGGGCGTACCGTGGATTTCAGGAACAGTGTTATTATTATGACTTCCAACGTGGGCGTGCAGACCATTAAAAGAGCAGCGACTCTCGGTTTTCGTACCGGCGAGGAAAAAGAAGCCGGCTATGAAGATATGAAAAGCAGGATCACTGATGAATTAAGGCGGACTTTCCGCCCCGAGTTTCTTAACCGGATTGACGAGACGATCGTTTTTCATGCCCTCACCCGCGAACATATCAGGGAAATCGTCAGCCTGATGCTGAAAGAGGTAGCGGAAAGGATGAGAGAAAACGAAATTGAAATAGAAGTGACCGGGGAGGCCCAGGACCTGCTGGCTGAAGAAGGTTTTGACGAAAATTACGGGGCCAGGCCGTTGCGGCGGGCCATTCTGCGGTTGGTGGAAGATCTTCTGTCCGAGGAACTATTGGCCGGTACGTTTCAACGGGGGGATAAAGTGTTGATTAAAAGAGATGGTCCGGGTTTAAAAGTGGAAAAGACGGTTTCCTGAAGGCAAAACTTTTTTATTAACCCCCGTCCCCCCTTCTTTGGGTCCATGGTCCTTCTTTTACCGGGCGCATCATCCCCGTTGTGTTTGGTCATCCAGGATGTTATAATTTTATAACAACCAGAACTTGGGGATATCTGTCTTATGCGCGCGAAATCAAAATTCTGCTGCCGGGAATGCGGGCACCAGTCCACCCGCTGGATGGGCCGCTGTCCCGGCTGCGGTGCCTGGAACAGTTTCATAGAGGAGCCGGTTAATAAACCGCCGGCGGCAGGAATATCCGGACCCGGAGATGAGTCTCCCCGCCCGGTGACAGAGGTGCCCGTAATTGATGAAGAGCGGTTGTCCACGGGGTTCCGGGAAGTGGACCGGATCCTGGGGGGCGGTCTGGTTCCCGGAACCTTGGTGCTGGTCGGAGGAGACCCGGGGATCGGCAAATCCACCTTGCTGCTGCAGGTTGCTCACAATCTCAGCCGTAAAGTACCGGTGCTGTATGTTTCAGGGGAGGAGTCGGCCCGCCAGATCAGGCTCAGGGCCGGCCGCCTGGAGGCGCTTTCACCCGGCCTGCTGTTGCTTTCCCAAAATGATATTGATATCGTCGAACGGCACCTGAGGAAGACCAATCCCCCGGTGGCGGTGATCGACTCCATCCAGACAATGTTCAAAAGCGAACTGGCATCCGCCCCGGGCAGCGTCGGGCAGGTGCGGGAGTGTGCGGCACAATTCATGCGCCTGGCAAAATCCACAGGCATGTCGATTTTCCTGGTGGGGCACGTCACCAAGGAAGGTATGCTGGCCGGGCCGCGGGTGCTGGAGCACATGGTTGATACAGTGCTCTACCTTGAAGGGGACCGGCACCATTTCTTCCGTATTCTCCGCGGCGTAAAAAACAGGTTCGGCTCGACCAACGAAATTGGAATTTTCGAAATGCGCAACCACGGCTTAGTAGAAGTAACCAATCCCGCGGCATTTTTTTTGACCCGGCGTTCCCGTCAGGACGTCCCCGGTTCGGCAATAGCAGCCGGTTTGGAAGGGACCAGGCCGATGCTGGTAGAAATTCAGGCGCTGGTTTCACCCACCGCTTATGGTGTGCCCCGGAGAATGACTGCCGGTGTGGATCATAACCGGGTTGCCCTGATTACGGCCGTTTTAGAAAAACGGGTGGGGTTAAATTTTGCCCAGCACGACATTTATGTAAATGCCGTCGGGGGGGCCAAACTGGACGAGCCGGCGGTAGACCTGGCAATTGCTTGTGCGCTGGCATCCAGCTTAAGAGATGTTGCGGTGGACTCCGGGCTGGTTTGTGCCGGGGAAATTGGTCTTACCGGTGAACTCCGTCCCGTGATCGGGGCGGAAAAAAGATTAAACGAGGTATTTAAGCTGGGCTTCACACGTTTCATGCTATCGGGCCAAAGTCCCGCCGCTGTTTTAAATAAAACCGGGGTGTCGGCGGCGGATACGCTGGCAGGTGCACTTGAATTGGCGCTGAAGTTATGAGGTGGATTAGTTGAAGGAAGAAAAAACTGAAGGCAAGCTGTTAAAAATTCTGCGTACGGTGGCACCGGGGACGGTACTGCGCGAGGGGCTGGAAAACATTCTCAGGGCCAAGTCCGGTGGGCTGATTATTATCGGAGACACTCCTGAAATTATGGAAATTGTCGAGGGCGGGTTTGTCATAAATGCCGACTTGACCCCGGCCGGTCTTTACGAGTTGGCTAAAATGGACGGCGCCATTATTCTCAGTAAAGATGCCAGGAAAATATTGGCCGCAAACACCCAGTTGATTCCCAATCGCAATATCCCGTCAAGTGAAACGGGTATTCGGCACCGTACCGCCGAGCGGGCAGCCAAGCAGCTGAATGCTTTAGTAATAGCAATTTCACAGCGCCGCGGAGTTATTACCATTTATAAGGGTGCCTTAAAATATGTGTTAAGGGAACCGGCAGTAGTATTGACCAAGGCTAACCAGGCCATACAGACCCTTGAGAAATACCGGTCGGCAATGGATAAAGTGATGATGGAATTAAGCGCTTTGGAATTTGAGGATGCCGCCAACCTGTACGAAGTGACCAAAGCCATCCAGAGAGTAGAAATGGTTTTACGGGTGGTAAAAGAAATTGAAAGGTATACCAGCGAGCTGGGAATGGAAGGTCGCCTGGTCACGATGCAAATGGAAGAATTGGTGGCAAATGTGGAAGACGAGGGCCTGTTGGTAATTCAAGACTATGCCACGACGATCAGGGAGAAATCACGGACAGATATATTGGATATTATTGGCAGTTGGCCGGCGGAGGACATTTTAGACTTACCCTTGATTGCAAGGGCCCTGGGGTATCCCGGCAGTGCCGGGATACTAGAACAAAACGTTTCTCCGCGCGGGTACAGGATTTTACAGAAAATACCCAGACTGCCCCTGCCGGTGATAGATAACCTGGTGGAAACCTTCGGTACGCTCAGTAATATCCTGGTAGCTACGATTGAAGAACTGGATGATGTGGAGGGTATCGGCGAAGTGCGTGCCCGTTCCATCAAAGAGGGCCTGAACCGGTACCGGGAGCAACTTCTGCAGGGGGATAGATACGGTCATTATAACTTATGAGAAAGATGTCAAAATTAATATTGACATAGATATATAACTATGCTAGAATGATTATTTGTTTGACAAGGCTGTATTGGTATGCTAAAATGTATCCATGGAAATTTTTTTAGGAGGGTACGGCCTTGTTTAAAATAGGAGATAAAGTAGTGTACCCTATGCACGGTGCCGGAGTTATCGAGGCCATTGAAGAAAAAGAAGTCCTGGGAGAAAGGCGGCTTTATTATATCCTTCGTCTTCCTGTAGGTGACATGAAGGTAATGATTCCTATTTCCAACGGCGAAGAAGTTGGTTTGAGGGGAGTGGTTGACCGGGAAGGGGTCAAAAAGGTGATTCATATTTTACGTCAGCAATCGTCTTCCATGTCTCCCAATTGGAATCGCAGGTACCGCGCTAATCTGGAAAAAATAAAGAGTGGGAATATTTATGAGGTCGCTGAAGTGGTTCGTAATCTGGTTAAGCGGGACCGGGAAAAGGGACTTTCTTCCGGGGAGAGAAAAATGCTGGAAAATGCCCGGCAAATACTTATCAGCGAGTTGGCCCTGGCCACGGAACTGGAAGAAGAAAAGGCGCAATTGCTTATAGACGGCGCCTTTGCATAGCGTCAGGTGAAACTGACGTTTTTTTATTTTTCCGTTAAAAAGACAATTTTTTTAGTTGAAGAAACCTTTGTAAAAACAATATAATATACTTAATGATTTCAGTAAAAAATAAAATTGTGAAGCAATTTCTCCTTCCCATGGTTAACAGTTAGTTTTTCAGAGAAAAATACCTTACAGGGGAAAAGAGGTGAAAAAACAGTGATGGTAAAAAAAATCAGTTATATTGTCCTGATCGTTGCTTTTACCGGTCTGGGGTTATATTCCGGTCTGTATTTACTTGAAAGCGGGCTGGTTGCATTTCCGGCGAAACTGTCTCAACAATTAAAATTAGGTCTTTTAGGGCTTTGCACGTTGACCGGGCTTATTACAGGTATCTTGTTATCTCCGTTGCTTATGCGCCATGCGGTACGGGTGGCCTTATTTATTGAGCAGTACCTTCAAAAAACGCCGACGCAGGACCTGATTATGGGTTCTGTTGGGTTGATTATTGGACTTATAATTGCTAATTTAATCGGTTCGATCCTTACTTTCATGGGTTGGTTCGGCAAAGCATTGTGGATTTTACTTACTCTGCTTCTGGGGTACCTCGGATTAAGTGCGGGTATAAAAAAGCGGGAGGATATTCTATCGTTCTTTGCCAATTTTCCTAAATTTGGCAAAGAACGCCTTCATAAATCCGAGCTGCGTTCCGCACAATTCAAAATTCTTGATACCAGTGTGATCATTGACGGCCGTATTGCCGACCTGTGTGAAAGCGGTTTTATTGAAGGAGTGCTTCTGGTCCCGGCGTTTGTGCTTGAGGAAC
Organism: Pelotomaculum sp. UBA3102; assembly: GCA_002365865.1. Taxonomy (GTDB): domain Bacteria; phylum Bacillota; class Desulfotomaculia; order Desulfotomaculales; family Pelotomaculaceae; genus UBA3102. Next base: position 14,826 of record DFAQ01000043.1, on the reverse strand, counting down.
TGCGTCATATTGCTGATTCTCCCGATCTTCTGAAGCGTAACCGGGGACGGCGCGGCCTGGATATTCTTAATAAGATGCGCAAAGACCCGGAGATCAAGGTGCAGGTGTATGATAACAACCGGGGTTTGGAAGACGCGGTCGAAGTGGACAGCAAGCTGGTCAAACTTGCGCAAAAACTGGGCGCCAAAATTGTCACCAACGATTTTAATCTTAATAAAGTTGCCGAACTGCACGGCGTAAAGGTTTTGAATATCAATGAACTGGCCAACGCCGTAAAGCCCGTAGTATTGCCCGGCGAGGAAATGGTGGTCCAGGTGGTTAAGGACGGAAAGGAAATGGGTCAGGGAGTGGCCTACCTGGATGACGGCACCATGATCGTGGTTGACGGTGGAAGAAATTATATGAACCAAAATATTGTGGTTTTAGTTACCAGTGTCCTCCAAACTGCCGCGGGAAGAATGATTTTTGCCAAGCCCAAGCATGACCGGCGTACTGAAGGACAGGTCCGTTACAGCGAGGTGAAAGTTATTGGGTGAAGTTGCGGCTGTGGTACCGGCGGCCGGAAGCGGCAGCAGGATGGAAACGGGGATAAAAAAACAATTTCTTCCTCTGGCAGGGGTGCCGGTTTTGGGCCGCGCACTGAGAATAATAGAAGCCTGCCGGTTGGTTGGCAGCATTGTAATCGTAGTCAGTCCCGGGGATGAAACATATTGCTCGGCCATTGCCGGCGAGCTGGGCCTGAGCAAGGTTGCGGCGATTATACCGGGAGGAAAAGAACGCCAGGATTCCGTGTATAACGGCCTCCTGGCGCTTTCTGCCAGTACCGGGACGGTGGTAATTCATGACGGCGCGCGGCCCCTGCTGAGCCCGAAAGAATTGGAGGAGGTTATTAAGGCTGCCGGGGAACAAGGAGCCGCTACCACGGCGGTGCCGGTAAAAGATACCGTGAAACTGGCCGGGAAGGATGGTTTTGTGTCCCGCACCCTGCCCAGAAACCGTCTCTGGCTGACCCAGACGCCCCAGGCCTTTCGTTATGAAATAATTCTCAAGGCCCACCGCCGGGCGCGCGAGCAGAATTTTACCGGCACCGACGACGCCGGCCTGGTCGAGCACATGGGTCTCCCGGTCAAGATCGTGCCGGGCTCTTACGAAAATATAAAGATAACCACCCCGGAAGACCTCGTCGTGGCGGAGGCCATCATAAAGGCGCGGGGTCAATGAAGTTAGTACCTTCGTTATAAAGATATAAATAGGGGACAGTCCCCTTTTGAAAAGCGTGAAGTAGATGATAGGGGGAAGAGTGAATTGCGGGTGGGTTTTGGCTACGACGTGCACAGGCTGGTTGAAGGCAGGCCCCTGGTGCTGGGCGGCGTGCGCATACCGTACGAAAAAGGGCTTTCCGGGCACTCCGACGCGGACGTGCTGGCGCATGCCGTTATGGACGCCCTGCTTGGCGCCGCCGGGGCGGGTGACATAGGAAAGCACTTTCCCGACAGCGAGTGGCAGTATGAAGGAATCAGCAGCCTCGTCCTGTTGTCCCGGGTAAGGGAAATCCTTGCAGCGAAAAGCTTTGAAGTTGTAAATATAGATTCGGTTATTGTGGCCCAGGCGCCGAAGCTGGCCCCGTACACGGAAAAAATGGCTTCAAAAGTGGCGGAAGCGCTGGAAATCAGGCCCGAGCAAGTGAATGTCAAGGCAACCACTACTGAAGGACTTGGCTTCACGGGGACCGGTGAAGGAATTGCGGCTTATGCCGTGGCATTAATCAATGAATATCGCCGCCGGGCTTAAAATTGCCCGGCGTTTTTTCGATCTGGCAAAGAAAATTTTTTTAGATAGGGAAATATTGCATATTTTCCGGCTTTCTATTTAGTCATTGACATTTCGTGCTGTAAAAGATATATTTAACTAAAAAAATGACTGACTGGTCGGTTTTAAAATATTTGGTCCGAAAGGTGAGATTTATGAAAACAATGGCGAGTTTTATAAAGAAAAGTTTTGCAAAAAAAAGGGCCGGGGTTTCAAGAAAGCTTTTACTCGGACTGACGGCGGTTGTCTTTCTTTTTTCGGCAGTTTCAACTGGGTGCGGGAAAAAGGAGGCCGGGATGCAGGCAGGCGCGCAGGCTGTTCCGGTCAATGTGGCGGCTGTTGAAAAAGGCGAATTTGTCCAGGTAACTACTTTATACGGTAAACTTTCAGCAGGGAAAGAGGTTTCCCTGGCCCCCAAGGTGTCGGGAAAGGTGGCCTCAGTGCTGGTAAAAGTTGGTGACAAGGTAAAAGCCGGCCAGGTGGTTATTCAACTGGATGACTCGGATGCGAGAGCCCAGGTGGAACAATACGAAGCTTCCCTGGCGGTGGCGCGGGCCGGGCAGCTGGAAGCCTCGGTGGTAGAGGAGGAGGCGCGGAAAAACCTGGAGCGGATGGAGGAGCTTTACGCGCACGGGGCGATTTCAGAGCAGGAGCTTGAATCCGCCCGGAACGCATACAAGCGGGCCAGTTCCGGCAGGAGTGAAGCGTTGGTGAGGCAGGCGGAAGCCAGCCTTAATTACTGGCGCAACCAGCTGGAAAACATGAAGATTACCACTTCTATCAAAGGCTTGGTGGCCAGCCTGGAAGCCGAACCCGGTGAAATGCTGGGGCCGAATTTGCCGGTGGCGACGGTGGTGGACCTGGATACAGTGGTAGCAGAATGCAGCGTGCCCGAGGGCTTGATAAATGAAGTACATAAAGGAGATTTGGTCAAAGTAAGGGTTCCTTCAATAAACAAAAGTTTTGAAGGCAAGGTTACGAGCGTGGCGCCTGCAGCTGACCTGCAGAGCAAGTCTTTTCCCGTTGAGGTGGAAATTGAAAATCCCCAACACCTTCTAAAGGCGGGAATGTTTGCCGAGATAGAATTTGTCGCCGGGAAAAAGGAAGATGTGTTGAAGGTGCCCAAGGAAGCCGTTGTAAATAAAGGCGACATAAAGGTGGTTTACCTGGTTAAAGACGGAACAGCATTCGAGAGGAAAATAACGCCTGGTATTTCAAACAGCGATTTTATTGAAATCGTCGAGGGGTTGCAGGAAGGCGACAGCGTGGTCACAGCGGGCCAAAACCTGCTAAAAGACCAGGTGGCTGTAAAGATTGTGGACTAATTTAAGGCGGTGTTTGAATGAAGCTGACCGACTTATCGGTGAAGAGGCCTGTGGCAGTATTGATGTTCGTAGCCATCGTAGTGCTGCTGGGCGTGGTTTCTTATAGCCGGCTCAACCTGGACTTGTATCCCGACATAAAACTGCCGGTGGCGGCCGTGATAATATCTTACCCGGGGGCCGGGCCGGAGGAGGTTGAGTCCCAGGTAACCGAGCCGGTGGAAGAAATTGTCGGTACTGTAGCCAACATCAAAGAAATTTACTCCACCACCAGGGCGGGTTCTTCTGTTGTCATCTGCCGTTTTAACTGGGGCACGGACATGGATTTTGCCAGCCTGCAGCTCCGGGAAAAGGTGGACATGGTAAAGAAATATTTGCCGTCCGACATCGATACGCCCATGGTCATTAAGATGGACCCTGCCATGATGCCGGTTTTGCAGATCGGCATGACCGGCCCGCGGGATTTGGCGGAGCTGAAGACGCTGGCCGAGGACGAGTTTAAGAGCGCGCTGGAAAGGATTCCTGGAGTTGCCTCAGTGGCTATCACCGGGGGGCTGGTGCGGGAAGTCCAGGTGGCGGTCGACCCGTTGAAGCTGGAAAATTACGGCCTTTCCCTGGGCCAGGTGGCCCAGGTGCTGGGCAGCGATAATTTCAACCTGCCGGGAGGGGACATTGACGAGGCAGGGAAAACCTACTTTGTTAGAAATTTGGGAGAATTTCAGGACCTGGAAGAGATCCGTAGCCTTCCCCTGGCGAATGCTTCCGGAAAAACCGTGTACCTGTGCGATATAGCGGAGGTCACTGACGGTTTTAAAGACGTGACGCAGATCACCCGCATGAACGGCAGGCCCAGCATCGGCATTCACGTATTAAAGCAGTCAGACGCCAACACTGTTGAAGTGGCTGAAGCCGTCAAAAAGGAAATAGAAAAAATCAAAAAGCGCCTGCCTCAAAATATCGAAGTGGTCAGCGTTTTTGATCAGTCTACTTTTATTAAACAGTCGCTTGATTCGGTTAAGCGGAGCGCCCTGGAGGGGGCTGTGCTGGCTGTGCTGGTGATATTTCTCTTCTTGCGCAGCATGCGCAGCACCCTGGTTATCGCGTCGGCCATTCCCATTTCCATTGTTTCTACTTTCTCAATGATGTATTTTGCGGGCATTTCTTTTAACCTGGTTTCGATGGGCGGCCTTGCCTTGGGAATAGGGAGGATGGTGGACGACGCCATAGTGGTGCTGGAAAGCATTTACCGCTACCGCCAGCAGGGGTACAGCCTTTTTGAGGCGGCGCGGCAGGGCGCGTCTGAGGTGGGCAACGCGGTGATGGCCGCTACTTTCACCACCATTGCAGTTTTTTTGCCGATAGTATATGTGGAAGGTATTTCATCCTTGATTTTTAAGCAACTAGCGATGACCGTGTCCTTTGCCATCTTCTCTTCCCTTCTGGTTGCCCTTACCCTGGTGCCGATGCTTTCGTCAAAAATATTGACCGCGGGGTATGCGGGAATTGGAACTGGTTTTCCGGCTGTTGCGCCGGGCGGGCTAACAGTTAATAAGGACGGGGAAAGCACGGGCAGCGGTGGACATGAGAAGCCAGGCGGGGCGGATGCAGGCGAAGAAGGCGGCGGGTACGGCCAAGAGCTGCGGGCAGCAGGCCGCATCAAGAGGATTTTGGACCGCTGGGGCATGTGGATTGACCGGCTTAACGGCATCTATTTACAATTGCTCAAGTGGTCGCTGGGGCACCGGAAGGCGGTAGTTGCCGGTGTGGCCGGGTGCCTGGTCTTGAGCCTGGGGCTTGTCCCGATGATCGGAGCTGAATTTCTGCCTGCCATGGATTCGGGTGAAATTTCTATCGACGTACAGATGGACAAGGGGTCGGTTTTGGAGAAGACCGATAACCTGGTTAAGAAAATCGAAAAGAAATTAGAAGCGATCCCGGAAGTGGAAACTGTATTTGCCAGCGTGGGTCCCTCCGGGGACATGATGATAGACACCGGTTCCGCCCAGCCGGACGTGGCAAGGCTGCGGGTGGTGCTGGTTTCCCGCACTGAACGGAAAAAAACGGTCGACCAAATAGCCGATGAAATACGGGAGTCCTTGAGCGTCCTGCCGGGGGCAAAGATAAAAGTGTCGGCAGCCGACCCTGTGATGCATGGGGTGGGTTCTTCTTCGCCGGTAAGCATATCGATTAAGGGGGAAGATCTAAACACGTTGAAGGTCCTGGCAGGACAGGTTGCGGAAAAAGCCGCCGGGGTCGAGGGGACGCGCGAGATAGACACTACTCTTAGCTCAGGTTATCCCGAAGTGCAGATCCGCGTGAACCGACAGGCGGCTTTCAGGTACGGTTTGACGGCATTGCAGGTTGCTTCGACAGTGAAAGCGGCTGTCGAAGGGCAGGTGGCCACGCGCTACCGCACTGGCGGGGATGAAATCGATGTCAGGGTCAGGTTGAAAGAGGATGCCCGGGAAAACCTGCGCCGGCTCGAAGACCTGGCGATCACAACCCCCGCCGGGACCAGCGTCCGCCTGGCCGATGTGGCCAGCCTGGAATACTCAGCAGGCCCGACTGAGATCAACCGGGAGAACCAGGTCAGGGTGGCGACGGTGACCGGCGAGATTTTCGGGCGTGACTTGCGCAGCGTAATGGCAGACATCGAGGACCGCGTTTCCGGCATGCCGCTTCCGGACGGCTATGTTATTGAATTCGGCGGCACCAACGAGGACATGATAGAGTCGTTTCAAAGCCTGTCTTTTGCCCTGCTGCTGGCGGTAGTGCTCGTTTACATGGTGATGGCAGTGCTGTACGAGTCTTTGCTTTATCCCTTTGTGATCATGTTTACCATGCCGACAATGGTTATCGGTGCGATTTTGAGCCTGGCGCTGACCGGCCGGACCTTCAGCGTAACGGCATTCATCGGCCTGATCATGCTGGTGGGGATAGTGGTCAGCAACGGCATCGTGCTGGTGGACTACATCAACACTCTGAGAGGCCGGGGAATGGGGCGGAATGAAGCCATTCTTACCGCCGGGCCGGTGCGGCTGCGGCCGATACTCATGACCGCCCTGACCACTATACTGGCTATGTTTCCGCTGGCCCTGGGGCTGGGCGAAGGGGGAGAGGCGCAGGCTCACTTGGCTACCGTGGTTGTCGGAGGTATGACGGTATCTACTTTTCTTACCCTTGTGTTTATTCCGGTTGTTTATACCTTGTTTGACGACCTTGGGGGCAAAATCAAAGAGTGGTGGATAAAGAAAGTTGCAGCGGGTGCTGGTGATGTACGCCTGCATTCTTAGGAGCGGTTCAAGTGAGGTGTGAAAGAATAATGTTAAAACCTGCTTCATCGACCGGCAAAAGGGAATTAATTTTAAACGCGGCAGCAAAGGTATTTTCCCGGCACGGCTTTCACCGGGCGCGCATGGAGGACGTCGCAGCGGAAGCCGGTGTCGGGAAGGGGACAATTTACGAGTATTTTGAAAGCAAAGACAGTTTGTTTAAAGAGCTGGTGCGCGAAGGGCTTAATTTTTATTCACGAGCAAAATTAGCTGAAACCGGAAAAGACTCTCTGGGAGAGAAGCTGCGCCGCCTGTTTCTCGTGCACCTGAAGTTTTCTATTGATTACCGGGACTTGTCGAAGGTTGCCTTGAGCGATTACGCCACGGGCAGCGAAGATATCCGCCGGTGGGTAAGCAGCATGAGGCAGGAGAAAGTCGCCCGGCTGAAAGAGATGCTGGACCAGGCCAAAGAGAGGGGAGAAACAGGCCGGGACCTGGACACCGGGGTAGCGGCCGTCCTCATCTGGGGTGCACTGGGCAGCCTTTGGTACCAGGTGACGTGGGAGGAACCCCCGCCGGATATTGACGGTATGGTGGACCAGTCGGTACAAATGGTCATGCGTGGTTTGGAAAACGGTTAAAATAGGTTAAAATAGTTGTTTATTGAAGCACGGATATGAGTTTAACCATAAAGCCGGCCAGGACACAGTAGATCAACAGTAATTTTAGAGCTTGCCCGGTATTGCTCATAAAAACATCTTCTGAAGCAATCTGAATAGTAATATAATAACATACAGGTAATAATAAATATGTCATTTTATGTAATACCTGGATTATTATTTGTGTTTTTTTATTTGTCTTTTCGTGCTCAAAAGATAAGCGGCGGGATGGGTCAACGCATGGCCTTTCAATATTAAACAGACCAGAAAAGCAGCCAAAAAAAACTCTAAAAACAGGAAATAAACTGGTACATATGTAATTTTCACGAAGTGAAAATATCTGTGGATTTCAGACAGGCCGGGACTTAAATCCAGGATCCAGTTCAGATCCGGAATTATGCCGGTTATCGCGGCGGCTAATAAAAAATAATCTTTTTGATATAAGGTTGTATGGAACAAAAACAATCCCGTCAACAGAACTAAAAACAGGTTCCAGGTTAATGAGACTTCAAAATGTTTGACCGCGTCCAGTAAGAAATGGCTGCTGAAAGCTAAAACCAGTGCCGCCGGTTTGTTTCTGACAGTATTATAAACCGCCGCGGCCGCCAGCATATGAGTTGCACCGGTCATGAAACGACCTCTTTCTATAATTTTATAAATTATTTTATGTTTTACGGTGAAAATAATCGCTTGAAAATATTCCTTTTATTTTAGTGTTATAATAAGCTACAATATATATTAGCAATGGTAAAAAATGAGGGAGGAAGATACTTTGCCGTCAGTCCGGGTAAGATTTGCGCCGAGTCCCACGGGTCCCCTGCATATAGGCGGGGCCAGGTCGGCGCTGTTTAACTGGCTGTTTGCCCGCCGTTACGGGGGTACTTTTATTGTACGCATTGAAGATACCGATTTGGAACGGTCATCACGCCGGTCGGAGGAAAATATTCTGGCTGCTTTGAACTGGCTTGGTCTTGACTGGGACGAGGGCGTGCAGGTGGGGGGGGCTTACGGCCCGTACCGCCAGACGGAAAGGCTGGGCCTGTACCGCCGGTATGCCGATATTTTATTGCAGAAAGGGTACGCTTACCGCTGTTATTGCACCGGTGAGGAACTGGCGGCGGAAAGAGAAGCGCTTTTAGAAAAAGGTGAAGTCAGGTACACGGGCCGGTGCCGCAACCTTACTGCGCAAGATTGTGCCCGCCTGGAAGCAGAAGGAAGAAAACCCGCCATCCGCTTCCGGGTGCCTGAGGACAATGTGATTACGGTAAATGACCTGGTAAGAGGGAAGGTTTCCTTTGAATGCGCGGGTATCGGCGATTTTATCATTATGAAGTCGGACGGTATTCCCACCTATAATTTCGCGGTAGTCGTCGACGACCATACCATGGAAATCAGCCACGTGATCAGGGCGGAAGAACACCTGTCCAACACCCCTCGCCAGATTTTGCTTTTCAAAGTTTTTGGCTGGAAAGTTCCGGAATTTGCCCACGTGTCGCTTATTTTGGGCAAGGACCGCGCTAAAATGAGCAAACGCCACGGCGCTACGGCTATAGAGCAGTACCGGGAAAAAGGCTACCTGCCTGAAGCCCTGGTCAATTTCCTGGCTCTTCTGGGATGGTCTCCCGGCGTGGAAGAAGAGATCATATCACTTGAGGAACTCCAACGGCAGTTTTCACTTGAAAGGGTGGCTAAAAGCCCTGCCGTTTTCGACCTGGATAAACTGAACTGGTTGAACGGATATTATATCAGGCAGGCATCCCCGGACCGGCTCGCAAGCCTGGCCCTGCCGTACCTGGAGAAAGCCGGCTATCTCAGCACCCCGCTCACCCCGGAAAAATATGAAGCAGTTAAGGCGATGACAGACTCCGTCCGGAATTATTTAAGTTGCCTGGCGGAGGTTACTGAGCACGTTAAGTTTTATTTTGCCGATCAGATAGAAATTGAAGGGGCAGAGGCCGGAGAAGTTTTATCGTGGCCGGAAGTACCGGCGGTGCTTTCCGCCCTGAAGGAAAAGGTGGCTGGCGGCGGTGAAATTACTGAAACCGGCGCGAAGAAAGCCTTGAAGGAAGTGGGTAAAGACCTGGGGGTTAAAGGCAAAAAGGTTTTTATGCCGGTAAGGGCGGCACTTACCGGAAGTGTTCACGGTCCCGACCTTAACCGGGTTATGGTCGTCATGGGCCGGGAAAAGGTGATTAAGCGCCTGGCGGAAGCAATTAAAAACATTTGATACACGATCCGGTAACCAAGGGATCATAATTGACGGATTTTTAAGGAGGTCATTTGTTTATAAATGGAACTCTTCAATACCCTTACCAGGCGTAAAGAGACCTTCCAACCCCGGGAACGGGGCAAGGTCCGGATTTATGTCTGCGGTCCCACCACGTATAACTACATTCATCTTGGCAACGCCCGCCCGCTGGTGTTTTTTGACACCGTGCGCAGATATTTTATCTATCGGGGATATGATGTCCGGTATATTCAAAACTTTACTGACGTAGACGACAAGATTATCAACCGGGCCCTGGAAGAGGGGGCGGACCCCCTGGAACTGGCCGGCAGATATATAAACGAGTACTTTAAGGATGCCGATGCCCTGAACGTGCTTAGGGCCGACCGGCACCCGAAAGTTTCGGAGCATATGCCTGAAATTATTGCGTTAATCGAAGCCCTGGTGCAAAACGGTTCAGCTTACGTGGTGGAAGGAAGCGTTTATTTCGAGGTGCGCAAGTTTGCCGGTTACGGGAAGATTTCCGGCCGCACGCTGGATGACATGCGCGCGGGCGCCCGGGTCGACGTTGATCCCTGCAAGCGGGACCCCATGGATTTTGCCCTTTGGAAGGCGGCCAAACCCGGCGAGCCTGCCTGGGACAGTCCCTGGGGCAAAGGCCGGCCGGGCTGGCATATCGAGTGTTCGGCAATGGCGCTGAAGTATCTCGGGCCCGATTTCGATATCCACGGGGGCGGCTTCGACCTGATCTTTCCCCATCACGAAAATGAGAACGCCCAGAGTGAAGCCGCGACCGGAAAACCTTTTGTCCGTTACTGGCTCCACAATGGTTTTATCACGGTAAAAGAAGAAAAAATGTCCAAATCACTGGGCAACTTCTTCCTGGTGCGGGAAATTCTGGCTAGATTCCCCCCAGAACTGGTGCGGTTTTTCCTCCTTTCCACCCATTACCGCAGCCCCCTGGATTTTGATGACCAGAAACTGTCGGCTGCCGGGCGGGGTCTGGAAAGGATCAAAACCAGTATCCGCCTGCTGTCTGAGGTTCTCGCCAAGGAAGCGGACGGGAGAGTGCCCGGGGTGGCGGGTGATTTGAATTTCCGTATCGACGGGATCAAAAGTTCTTTTGAAAAAGCCATGGATGACGATCTGAATACCGCCCTGGCCATCGGCGTGATTTTTGAACTGACCAGGGAGGTAAATACCGCCGTCAAGCGGGTGGGGGCGGCAGTGGCGCCTCAGGATGCGGAGATCTTCCGTAAGGCCATGGATTTATTTATTAATTTTAATGAAGTAATGGGGATTTTTAAGACGGACTCCGGCGGCAAAAAGATGCTGTTCGACAGTACCGGCGGCGGAGAGGGCTCTGATACGGTCGCAAAGCTGGTCGACTTGATCGTTGAAGTGCGCGGGGAAGCCCGGAAAAAGAAAGACTGGGCCACAGCCGACCGGCTCAGGGACGGACTCAGGGAACTCGGGATCATCATTGAGGATACTCCGCAGGGAGCCCGCCGGAAAAAACCATGATCAGGCTGCTGTTGGAAATTCCGGGGAATCAGATAGCGCATCCCGCCGAACTCCCGGCGCTGGTTCTGGCTTACGTCGGGGATGTCGTGTACGAGTTGGCTGTGAGAAGTCACCTGGCAGGTTCCGGCTTAAGCAGCACCGGCCGGCTGCATGCCGAGGCAGTTAAATACGTCAACGCAGGCGCCCAGGCGCGGGCATTGAAGGCATTGGAAGGAAGTATCAGCACAGAAGAAGCAGCGGTGGTGCGCCGCGGCCGCAACGCCAAACCTCCCCATACCCCCCGGGGGGCCGGGGTGATGGAATACCGGCACAGCACGGCATTGGAAAGCCTGTTCGGGTACCTTTATTTAAAAGGTGACGCCGTCCGGCTGAGCGAAATTATATCCGTGGTAATGGAAACCGTGTCGGGGTACGACGAATAATGAGAATGAATCCGGTGGATAAACGAGGTATCGATTATGGGTGTTAAAAAGCTCAAAGTGACCCTTTTAAAACATACTCCCGACCCCCAGGAGCTAATCGCCATGGGGGCCAAGCTTTGTTATTCGCCGGCCGGCATACCGGAGCTGAAACAGGGTATCGCAACGAAAAACCAGGAACCTTTTTTGGAAAGGCTGCTTGGTTCCGGACATTTCTCCCCCATTGAACACGCCAGCTTCACCTTCGGGGTTGAAGGCGTATCCCGCAGCCTGCTGGCGCAAATCACCAGGCACCGCATCGCCAGCTTCAGCGTCAAATCTCAGCGGTACATATCCGAAACAAGTGCGGATCAGGAAGACGGCGTTTTTGGTTATATAATTCCACCTAGTATAGAAAACCTGGGAACTGAATACGTTAAAATGTACAAAGGCCAGATGAAGCAAATCCAAAAGTGGTATGACTTCTGGGTGGAAAAGTTAAAAGACGGCGGCAAGTCCGCATACGAGGATGCCCGCTTTGTTCTGCCCAACGCGGCGGAAACCAAGCTAATGGTTACTATGAACGCGCGTGAGTTGCGCCACTTTTTTGCCCTGCGCTGCTGCAACCGGGCCCAGTGGGAAATCCGGGCCCTGGCCCTGAAGATGCTGCGCCTGGTTAAGCCGTTGGCGCCGTTGGTTTTCAAGGATGCGGGACCGGGTTGCCTTAGGGGTCCCTGTCCCGAAGGAAATATGAGCTGCGGAAAAAGCTCCGCAGTAAGGGAAATGTTCAGTAAGCTGTAAAGGAGCGAGGAACCTATTTCGGAGGATATTATTGCCGGCCGCAACCCGGTACGGGAAGCCTTAAGGGCGAACCGCGCCGTCAACAAGGTTATGATCGCCGGGGATTCCCGGTCCGGCCCGCTTAAGGAGATTTTTAGCCTGGCCGCGGCAAAAAATATTCCCGTGCAGGTGGTGGACCGCCGGTGCCTGGATAAATTTATTTCCGGCGCCGCCCACCAGGGCGTGGTAGCGTTGGCCGCCGCCAGGGGATACGTGGACGTCGATGACCTGATTGCGGGGGTCGGGCCGGGGCAGGTGCCGTTTTTGTTTCTTCTGGACCAAATACACGATCCGCACAATTTGGGAGCGGTCCTGCGCACTGCTGACGCCGCCGGGGTGCACGGGGTGATCATCCCGCGGCACCGGTCGGTCCGGTTGACACCCGCGGTAGCGAAGGCGTCCGCCGGGGCGGTTGAATACGTGCCCGTGGCCAGAGTGGTAAATATTGCGCAGACGGTGGATTATTTAAAAGATAAGGGGTTTTGGGTAGCGGGAGCCGATGCGCAGGGGCGGGAAATTTTCTGGGATGCCCGCCTGGACGGCCCGCTGGCGCTGGTAATCGGAGGGGAAGATAAAGGACTGGGACGTCTGGTAAAGGAGCGGTGCGATATCCTGGTACGTTTGCCTATGTCCGGGCGGGTGAATTCTCTGAACGCCTCGGTTGCCGCCGCACTGCTTGCTTACGAGGTGCTGCGGCAGAGGAGAATGAACTCAAATGAAAAAGGATTTTCTCATAGTTGACGGGTACAATATAATTTACGCCTGGCCGGAATTTAACAATATCAGGGAATCCGGCTTGGAACATGCCCGGTCGAAGTTAATTGCCGTCTTGGCTGATTACGCGCCGCTTGCCGGGCAAAAGGTTTTGGTCGTGTTTGACGCGCACCAGGTCAAGTTTGGTGCTGAAAGAATCGAGGTTGTCGATGGGGTGGAGGTGATCTATACCCGGCAGGGTGAAACGGCAGACGCCCTGATCGAGCGCCTGGCGGGAAGCCTGTCCCATGAGGGTACGGTGTACGTAGCCACTTCTGACTGGGCGGAACAGCGGATCATTTTTGGCCGGGGAGCTTACCGGCTCACCCCCCTTGAGTTAAAGACGCAGGTGGAACGCATAAAAAGAGAGAATGAAAAGCATTATTCGCAAGTTTTACCTGCCGACAGTTACCTGGAAAACCGGCTTCTGGAAAAGATAAAGTATGAATTGGAACAATGGCGGCGTAAAAAAAGTTAAACTGCCGGGACCGGTCCTATTTTTGCCTTGACGGGCTATAATCCCTTCGTTATAATGATTATGGTACAGGACATGATCAAGAGTGTTTTTAACATGCCTTACCCCGTGGAAAGAAAAAGAGGGTCTGGGACTTAACCGGGACTTATTGTCAGACGAGGGAGAGGTTTTTGTTTTTTCTCATGGGGGAGAGAGAAAAAGCGGGGGGATAATGTGAGTCTTCAAGTCCAGAGAGAATTTTCCAACGGTTATCAGTTACTGGTTGACGAAGAAATAGTTGAGTTTGCCCGTGAAGGTGATGACGCCGCTCTTGAACACCTGATTAATAAATATAAGAATTTTGTCCGGGCCAAGGCCCGATCTTATTTTTTAATCGGGGCGGACCGGGAGGATATTATCCAGGAGGGGATGATTGGCTTATATAAAGCCATCCGCGATTTCCGAATGGACAAGCTCTCTTCATTCCGTGCCTTCGCAGAACTTTGTATTACCAGGCAGATTATTACCGCCATCAAAACAGCTACCCGGCAAAAGCATATTCCGTTGAATTCATATGTGTCGCTTAATAAACCCATATATGATGAAGATTCCGACCGCACTCTGCTGGATATTATCTCAGGTTCGAAGATTACCGACCCTGAGGAGTTGATTATCTCCAGGGAGGAATTTGACGATATAGAGGAAAAGATGGGGGAGATCCTCAGCTCGCTGGAGTGGAAAGTGTTGATGTCTTACTTGGAAGGCAAATCATACCAGGAAATAGCCGAAGATTTGAAACGTCATGTGAAATCGATTGACAACGCTCTGCAGCGGGTTAAGCGTAAGCTGGAACGTTACCTGGAAAAAAGAGAAGCCTAGGAACTGGTTAAACATTTAGCAAAGACCTTGCAGGGCATACCAGGGAAAGGTCTTTTAAGTTTGATTTAAAAGTTCCGGAAGAAAATTCTCCATATTTCTCCATAATCATAAGTATTGACATCGTTTAAATTATCCCTTATAATTTAATTTGTGTCGCCGCCGCCGGCGTAGCTCAATTGGCAGAGCAGCTGACTTGTAATCAGCAGGTTGCGGGTTCGAGTCCCATCGCCGGCTCCAACTTAGAGCCTGCAGTCGGTAATTATACCGGCCACCGATAAGGAGGGGTTCCCGAGTGGTTAAAGGGAGCAGACTGTAAATCTGCCGGCGCAGCCTTCGCTGGTTCGAATCCAGCCCCCTCCACCAGAAACCTAAAGGATGCCTTTTATTGTAAGGCAGCTTCTTTTTATGATATAATGTGCATACTTATAGTAGAGTAGTGCAATATCGCGGGGTAGAGCAGCTGGTAGCTCGTCGGGCTCATAACCCGAAGGTCGGGGGTTCAAATCCCTCCCCCGCAACCACATGCCACTATAGCTCAGTAGGTAGAGCGCATCCTTGGTAAGGATGAGGTCACCGGTTCAATCCCGGTTAGTGGCTCCAAATCAGATGGAAGGCGTCAGACGTCAGGCGTCGGGATAGAAGGAATTTGTACGTGAATTCCAATCAAACTGACTACTGACTACTGACTA
>DFAQ01000012.1 GCA_002365865.1 Pelotomaculum sp. UBA3102 | reverse complement strand
CGCTTGTGCCGTCAATCTAGTACTACAGCGTAATATTGCTTATTTCGTTATGCCCGCTACGCCAAGGGGACGGTTCCATCGTCTTCCCTTCGGCCCTTTGCTACGCTTCGGGGACGCTCGAACCGTCCCCATGGCTCCGCCCATGGTTCCGCTAACCTTTAATTTACGCTGTAGTGCTAAGGAGATTTTTGACTTGTCTCCCGTAATAAAAAAAATATTTCTCATACTAATACTGATTATTATAACTGTTACCGCATTTTTAGTCAGTTACATGCTTAAGAACACCGTTCCTCCTCCGGGGACTTATAACGTACGGGTTTTGGAATCAGCCCGTTCACCATATTTTCTACCGCAGTACCTGGCTTTAAACCTTGGTTTTTTTGAAGAACAAAACCTGGCCGTTAAAATTATTACCACCAGTCCTGCGGCAATCAGGGCGGCCATGAACAATGGCAGAACCGATATAGTACTTTGCGGGCTGCAAAATATTTTTATTCCGGGCGGGGAGGGACCCCAACCTAAAGTATTCGCTGCCATGTCTTCCCGTGACGGTTCTTTTCTCCTGTCCAGAAAAAACGCTGAAGATTTTCAGTGGCATGAACTAAAGAACCGAACAATAATCGGCGGTTCCCAGGACGACAGCTCGGAAATAGCGCTTGAATACGCTTTGAGACAGCGCGGACTCCGGCCTTACAGAGAAATAACTATCTATAATAACATACCTGACTCGCTACGCCTCGGCGCTTTTCGCTCCGGTACGGGAAGTTACATTCAATTGCTGGAACCCGAAGCCACCCTGGCGGAATCCAAAGGTTACGGCCAAGCGGTATTCCCGGTTGGAGAAGCTGCCGGAAACATGGTGGTAACAGCTTATGCCGCACTACCCGGTTATATCGCAACCAACCCTGAAGCCATTCAAAAATTTACCAACGCCATTTATAAGGCCCAACTATGGCTTCTTTATCACAGCGCAAAAGAAGCCGCAGCGGTGGCCGAACCATCCTTTCCAAGCCTTAACCGTACCGTACTTCAAAAATCAATAGCCCGCTACCTGAAACTAAAGATATGGAATGATAACCTAATAGTGTACCGGGATGCTTATGTTAGATTCTGTACGGCCGCAAGAGAAGCAGGTGAAATAGGCACGCCGGCTGCATACGAAACAGTAGTTCAGAACTGTTTTGCCAGGCAGGCGTTACAAACAGTAAGATATAATCCCGAGGATAAAAATTTTTAAAAAGATTTTTAAGCAAATAAAATTATCAGAATAACTATACCAGCCCCAGTTTTTTTACTCATTCCGCTGAATATTTACCCAATTGTCAATTATCTCAAGCAGTTCCTTACGGCCAAGACCGGTTTCTGCTGAAAACGGCACCAACGGGTCTTGGTCTGAAATGGGCAGGGTTTTACTAATAGTCTCCAAGGAATTTATAAGTCTGGAACGGGAAAGTTTATCCGCCTTGGTTCCCACCACCACGGTGGATATGCGGTAAAATTTCAGCCAGTTATACATTTGCACATCAAGGGTCGTGGGCGGGTGCCGGCTGTCTACCAGCAACACCATACCTCTAAGGTTTTTGCTGGATTTCAAGTAACTTTCCACCATTTTACGCCAGCTTTCTCTTTCCCGGAAAGAAACCCTGGCATAGCCATAACCCGGCAGGTCCACCAGGCGGAAGCAGCCATTAACCAGGAAAAAATTTATCATGCGGGTGCGTCCCGGAGTTTTACTGGTCCGGGCCAGTTTTTTCCTATTCAAAAGTTTATTTAAAAGAGATGATTTTCCTACATTGGAACGCCCGGCCAAGGCAACTTCAGGCAGTTCCCCGGCCGGGTAATCTTTGTCCTTAACCGCACTTTTAACAAATTCGGCGCTGATTATTTTCATGAAGGAATATGAGCGCTCCCCTCATTTATAACAGCAGACTGGTAAGCGGACGGCTGTGGAATCATCGGTGTCGTAGCTGAAATACCCATGGTATGATAATCCTTACCGGTTAATGCCGCTTCCAGAACCTGATCCATATGCTCGACGAGGATAAAGTTGATCTTATCCTTGATCTTTCTAGGTATTTCTTCCATATCTTTCTTATTGTCAATGGGTAGAATTAAATTCTTAATACCGGCCCGGTGGGCAGCCAGCACTTTTTCCTTGATCCCTCCCACCGGCAGTATCCTCCCCCGCAAGGTTATTTCTCCAGTCATGGCAACATCGTGGCGTACTTTAATCCCGGTCACTACAGAGGCCAAAGCACTGGCCATAGTTATACCGGCCGACGGGCCGTCCTTGGGGATGGCCCCCTCGGGGATGTGGATGTGGATATCCTGCTGGTCGAAAAAAGACTCATCCAGACCAAACTCCGCAGATTTACCCCTGATATAACTGTAACTGGCCTGAGCGGACTCCTTCATCACATCTCCCAGCTTACCGGTCAGGGTCAGCTTACCGTTTCCTTTGTAGACCGTAACTTCAATCGCCAGAGTGTCACCGCCTACTTCAGTCCAGGCCAAACCGGTAGCCACTCCTACCTGGTCATCCCGCTCGGCTACACCGTAGCGAAACTGAGGAGGACCCAGGAACTGATTTAAGTTTTGGGTGGTTACATGGATCTTTTTAGATTTATAGGTGACCACCTGCCTGGCGGTTTTACGGCAAATTTTTGCAATCTGTCTTTCTAAATTGCGCACACCGGATTCCCTGGTATATTGCCGGATAATTTTACGGATGGCGTTTTCTGATATTTTCAACGTGGTCTTATTCAAACCGTTTTCCTTGATCTGTTTAGGGACCAGATAACGGATTGCAATCTGTAATTTTTCCTCTTCAGTATAGCCGGAAAGGTAAATCACTTCCATCCGGTCCAGCAGCGGGCGGGGGATATTGTGCTGCACATTCGCGGTAGTGATGAACATCACGTTAGACAGATCAAAGGGCGCTTCAATGTAGTGATCACTGAAACTGTTGTTCTGCTCCGGGTCCAGCACTTCCAGAAGCGCCGACGACGGGTCGCCGCGGAAATCCATACTCATTTTATCGACTTCATCCAATAAAAAAACGGGATTTTTAAAGCCGGCCTGGCGCATCCCTTGAATTATCCTGCCCGGCATGGCCCCCACATAAGTACGGCGGTGGCCCCTGATCTCAGCCTCATCCCGCACTCCGCCCAAAGACATGCGGATAAACTTGCGCTCCAAGGCCCTGGCGATTGACCTGCCCAGGGAGGTTTTCCCCACTCCCGGCGGTCCCACAAAGCATATGATCGGCCCTTTCATTTTTTTAGCCAACTTACGGATTGCCAGATATTCCAGGATCCTCTCCTTAACGTTTTTCAGCCCGTAGTGATCTTCTTCCAGGATAACTTCAGCAGTTTTCATATCCAGCCGGTCCCGGGTACCCTTGCTCCACGGCAACGATAATAACCAGTCCAGGTAGTTCCGCACAACTGTGGCCTCGGCAGCCATGGGAGGCATTTTTTCCAGGCGCTCCACTTCCTTGAGTGCCTTTTCCTCTACCTCCTTGGGTAGTTTAGCCTCGGCAATCTTTTCCCGAAGTTCTTCACCCTCGGCCATGCGTTCGTCCTTTTCACCCAGTTCCCGCTGAATGGCTTTTATTTGTTCCCGCAGATAATACTCCTTCTGGGTTTTTTCCATCTGTTTGCGCACGCGAACATTAATTTTGCGTTCCAACTCAACTATTTCCAACTCTTTGGCCACAATGGCACATAATTTTTCCAGCCGCTGAACAATACCTACCGCTTCAAGAATACTCTGCTTATCCTCGATACGCAGTGTCAGGTGAGACGCAATGATATCAGCCAACCTGCCGGGCTCTTCCAGATTCACCACCGAAACGACGGTTTCCGGGGGAATACGCTTGGACAGCTTGACATACTGTTCAAACTGGTAAACCAAGCTGCGCATGAGCGCTTCGATCTCACTGTTTTTATAGAAAACCTCAGAATACTGTTCAATTTCAACCTGAAAATACGGCTCTATTGAAATAAAACGGTTGGCCCTGGCCCTGGCGATACCTTCCACTAAAACCCTGATGGTTCCACCGGGGAGTTTTAAAAGTTGCTTAACCTCGGCTACTGTGCCAATCCGGTAAATATCATCCTCAGAAGGATCATCGGTCTGGGCTTCCTTCTGGGTAGCAAGAAATATAATCCGATCCTGGATCATAGCTTCTTCAATGGCTTGAACCGACTTCTCACGCCCCACATCCAAGTGAATTACCATATAAGGGAAGACTAGAATACCTCTTAAAGGCAGTAACGGTAAAACCTTTGCTTCGGACTTCAAAGCTGCACCCCCTTTTAAGTATCGACATAATTCCATTGTCATATCCTGGACCATAGAATTCAATTACTATTTTATCATAAAAAACAAAAACACCGCCATAGCAATAATTAGAAGGAACATTATAAACCCGGCTTTTGCCGGGTTATCAAAGAAATAAAAGTATTATATGCCTGTTTTTTATTAAATTCTTAATTATTCTTTGACTAATACTACAATGAATGCTGCCCGCCGATCATTGTGGATGCGGTCAATACATCCAGGTGTGCCGTTTTAACCGGATCTATTTTTTTCTCAACCGAAATGGTTTTAATTAATGCTGTCTGGATCACTTCTTCAAGACGCTCTACCGGTATTATTTCAACTCCGTTAAATTTTTTAAAAATTTCCTGGTAATTCTCAACCGGTATCAATATCTTCAGAGCTCCGGCCTGACGGGCAGCTTCCACCTTGGCGACAATACCGCCCACAGGCTTAACCAACCCCCGGATAGATATTTCCCCGGTCATGGCTACCAGGTTGTCAACGGGCAATCCCGTAATGGCAGAATAAATCGCCGTGGCAACGGTTATTCCGGCTGAAGGCCCGTCGGTTGGTGTCCCGCCCGGGAAATTAACGTGGATGTCGTAATCCCATGGGTCTATTTCCATGGTTTTCCGCAAAACGGTAAGGACATTTTCCACCGAGCTTTTCGCCATGCTTTTACGCCTTAAGGTTCTGCCCCCGCTCCCGAGTTCCTCTTCCTCAACCATTCCTGTGATGGTTATCCGGCCCTGCCTGCGGGACGCCGGAATGGCGTTGGCTTCCACTTCAAACAGTGCCCCGGCATTAGGACCGTATACCGCAAGACCGTTTACCAGCCCGACCTGGGGGCGTGAGGGAACTTTTTTTTCCGGCCTGGGGGTATATTGTCCGCTGTGAATAACCCATTCTATGTCGGTAGTGCAAATTTTCCCCTTACCTTCAGTGATGGCGATACCACCGGCAATCTGGATAATATTGACCGCCTCACGCCCGTTTTTAGCGTATTTTTTTATCACTTCCAGAACCCCGTCTTCAAGCGGCATGCCTACCTTTCCGGCGGCGTTAAAAGCAATTTCTTCAATTTCACCAGGCAGTAACTGGCGAAAAAAAATTTCCAGGCTACGTGAGCGCAGTGCCGGCGGCAGGTGTTCCGGTTCCCGGGTAGTTGCCCCGACCAGGCGAAAATCGGCCGGCAGGCCGTTTTGGAAAATATCGTGGATATGGAACGGTATGTTTGTGTCCTCGGAATTGTAATAAGCGCTTTCCAGAAACACCCTGCGGTCTTCCATCACCTTTAAAAGTTTATTAATCTGAATCGGATGCAGTTCCCCTATTTCATCAATAAACAACATACCCCCGTGCGCCTTGGTAACCGCCCCGAACTTGGGCTGAGGGATACCGGCCATACCCATGGCCCCTGCTCCCTGATAAATAGGGTCGTGTACTGAACCGATCAGCGGGTCGGCAATCCCCCGCTCATCGAAGCGGGCAGTTGTGGCATCTACTTCAACAAACCCGGCACTTTCCTTGAAAGGGGAATCTTTATTTTTTTTTGCCTCCTGCAGCACCAGCCTTGCCGCTGCCGTTTTTCCAACCCCGGGCGGGCCGTAAATAATCACGTGCTGCGGGTTGGGGCCGCATAACGCCGCTCTAAGGGATTTCAACCCCTCAGCCTGTCCGATAATTTCTTCAAACTTAACCGGACGTGTTTTTTCTGAAAGTGGTTCCGTCAGGGAAACGGCACGCATTCTTTGAAGTTTCTCCATCTCTTTCCTGGAATCTTTTTCTACTGCCGTTTTATTTCCCTGCTGTGTTTTGAGCAGGTTCCAAAAATATAATCCGATAATTACCGCAAAAAATACTTGGATAAAGGTCAGGAGACCGGCAAAACCGGAAAATGATTCTCCCACGTTATACCTCCTCAATCGGGTTCTTATGCTTATTATTGCTAAGTTTTTCATTTTTTAATCCTTTTTTGTGGATTAAAGGCAAATATACTGATACTGGACTTTAGGTCAATAAATGTATTGACCTAAAGTCGCTTACTATTTTTTAAAAAGAAATATAAAATATAAATGGTTGGTAGACTTTTTTGATTATTTAAAAAATTTTGAAAGGAGTTGATATTTTTTTAAAGGAAGAATACTTTGAAGAGCCATTGTTAAATTTTGTTTATCTTAATCTAAGCTAGCCGGTAACCGTAATTAGAAGCAACCTTAAGCCCTAGGACAACTTCCTGTAGGGAGTGCCGGGTGGAAAGTTCCACAATGTTATCCACCAGGACCAACGCTTTATCAACATATTGGGCGCTTTGAACTTTTTCAAAGTATCGCCGTTAGCGTCCATAATAGTAAACAGTGTTTTTACGCAAGTCAACGTCAATACCGACAAAGAGTTTGCTCAAAAGATTACCTCCCGCTCTGAAGGAATAAAGCAGGGCACAGGACCTGACGTCCTTGGGGACTGTCTTACATACCCTCATGCTCAATACTCACCTGGCTAGGCGAGTTCACGAATTGGTTACTGCAAAACCCATCACCGTAAAAGCAGGAGCACGTAAAACGGCGGGCCAAGGGTAACACATGTTTTGCGGTAGCCAAAAATGCTCCACAAGGAGGTGATGTTAAGGCAAGAAATTAATTCTTTTTCTTTAAGAAGTTGCCATGGTAATTGTAAGTAAGTAATAACGCGTGCTTCATTGTTAGATACATCGTTAGGTATATCGCTAAAAAAATGGAGGTGTATTAAATGCGATGGCTTTCCTTAGTGGGAGGAATTTTGGGCAGCACGACCTGCGGGTTGTTGCTCTATGCATTTAGCGTTTTTATTAAGCCCCTGCGCGCCCAGTTCGGCTGGACAACTGCTGAAGTGGCTCTTGCGTATGCTATTTGCTGCCTGATCTTCGGTTTGATGACTTTCCCTGCGGGGAGATTGAGCGACCGCTACGGCCCGAGAATAGTCGTGGTCATCGGCGGAATTCTCCTTGGTGTCGGTTTCTTCCTTACTTCCACCATTACTACTAAATACCAGCTGTATCTCTACTACGGTGTGATCGCCGGTTTAGGCGGCGGTTTAGTCTACCTGCCGCCCATCGCTACCGCACCAAAGTGGTGGCCCGACAGGCGGGCGCTTGCCACCGGCCTCACGGTTGTCGGCCTCGGGCTAGGCTCATTCATCATGGCCCCCCTGGCTACGTCGATGATCAATACTTTCGGGGGAGCGCTGCCTGTATTTAAGTATGTGGGTATAGCAATGCTGATCATGGCTGTGTGTGCGGGATTATGCCTGCAAAACCCGCCTCCCGGCTACAAGCCTGCCGGTTGGACGCCGCCCGCTCCCAAAGAAGGCGCGCCTAAGAGCACCCGCGATTTTACCTTCAGCGAGACCATCAGGACCCCGCAGTTCTGGCTCCTGTATCTTGCCTATTTCGGAGGTTCTTTTGCCGGATTGATGGTCATTGGACACATTGCCAACCACGGCATACTTGAAATGACCAAAGCTTTTGCTGCCGTCAAGGGTATTGCCGCAACCGCAATTCCTGCGGACTCGCCGGAGCTTAAGGTAATCGCCATGAAGGCTGCTTATGCAACCAGTACTCTTGCCGTATTTAACGCCTTAACTAGAATTCTTATCGGCGTTTTTGCCGACAAGATCGGTACAAGGATCTGCTTCCTGTGCACCTTTGCTCTCCAACTTCTGGCGTTGCTGGTACTGTTCCCGGCAGGTAAAGCTGTAGTCGGGCTGTGTATTGTGGCCGCTATCATCGGCTGGAATTACGGCGCCATGTTTACGCTCTTCCCGGCCACTTGCCTGCAATACTACGGGCCGACTGCCCAGGGTTCCAACTACGGCCTGCTGTTCACTGCGTGGGGTCTCGCCGGTTTCGCCGGGCCCTACGTTGGCGGCATGCTGTTAGACGCTACAAAGACGTATTCTGCTCCGTTCCTGGTAGCGGCAGTAATCGTTGCCATTTCCGTGGTAATCTTGTTTATAATTAGACCACCGGAAGCAAAAGAAGTATGAAATTAAACTGCTGTTAAAAGGCTATATCGAGTAGTTCCTCTTGGCGTTTCAACCATATGGTTGCACTTTGGCTCGGTAGTCATGCCGGACGCACAACAAAAATCCTGGTCGATTTAAATCGACCAGGATTTTTTTAAGCTGCTTATGCCGTCTCTTCTTTTTTCTTCTTGCGGTCCAGGTAAATAACCCGCGCAGGTTCTTTCTTTAAGATGGTTTCCCTGGTAATAATGCATCTGGCAATATCATTCCGGGACGGAATGTCATACATTACATCCAGCATTACTTCTTCCAGTATAGCCCTCAATCCCCTGGCACCCGTGTTGCGCTTCATAGCCTCCTCCGCCACTGCTTTTAAAGCATCCTGTGAAAACTCAAGATTAACCCCATCCAGTTCAAACAACTTTTCGTACTGCTTAACTTGGGCATTTCTAGGCTCGGTAAGAATGCGTATTAGCGCCTCATCATCCAGAGCATCCAGGGTCACAATAATCGGCAAACGGCCTACAAATTCAGGAATCAATCCGTATTTCAGCAGGTCTTCCGGTAATATCCGTCTAAGAACTTCTCCTATGTTTTGCTCATTTCTCACTTTAATTTCGGCGCCGAATCCCATGGTCTTTTTACCAATGCGGTTTTGAATAATCTTTTCGACCCCGTCGAAAGCACCGCCACAAATAAACAACACATTTGTCGTATCAAGTTGAATAAACTCCTGGTGGGGGTGCTTACGTCCACCTTGCGGCGGCACACTAGCGACAGTGCCCTCTAATATTTTCAGTAACGCCTGCTGGACGCCTTCACCGGATACATCCCGGGTAATAGACGGATTTTCAGATTTGCGGGCGATCTTATCAATTTCATCAATATAGACAATGCCCTTTTCGGCCTTCTCAACATCGTAATCCGCAGCCTGGATTAGTTTCAGCAATATATTTTCGACATCCTCACCTACATAACCCGCCTCGGTGAGCGACGTAGCATCGGCAATGGCAAAAGGTACGTTTAAAAGACGGGCCAATGTCTGAGCCAACAAAGTTTTACCACTGCCAGTAGGTCCCAGCATGACAATATTGCTTTTTTGCAGCTCAACATCGTCAATTTTACCGCCCAGGTTAATTCTTTTATAATGGTTATAAACAGCAACTGCAAGAGATTTCTTGGCACTTTCCTGGCCGATAACATACTGGTCCAAGATGTCTTTGATTTCCTTCGGCTTTGGAATATCACCAAGTTCCAGGCCGAAATCTTCGTTTAGTTCTTCCTCGATAATCTCATTACAAAGTTCGATGCATTCATCGCAAATATAAACACCGGGACCGGCAACCAGTTTCTTTACCTGGTCCTGAAGCTTCCCACAAAAGGAACACTTTAATTGTCCTTTGTCACCAAACATATTTCCACCTCTTTTACCTTTGCTTCCTGACATCGAACACCTCATCAATGATACCGTATTCTTTTGCCTGCTGTGCTGACATAAAGAAGTCTCTCTCGGCATCCCGGGCAACCTTTTCCTCAGGCTGCCCGGTATGCTTGGCGAGGATTTGGTTTAAAATTTCTTTCGTCCGCAAAATTTCTCGGGCATGAATATCTATATCCGTTGCCTGCCCCTGTACCCCGCCCAGGGGTTGGTGAATCATAATCTTTCCGTAAGGCAGGGAATACCGTTTGCCTTTTGTACCGGCAGCCAGCAGCAATGAACCCATACTGGCGGCCTGCCCCAGGCAAATGGTTGAAACAGGCGAACGAACATACTGCATGGTATCATAAATAGCCATCCCGGCAGTAACAACACCTCCGGGGGAATTGATGTAAATATGGATGTCCTTTTCCGGGTCTTCAGCCTCCAGAAAAAGAAACTGGGCAATAACCAGATTTGCCACATTATCATCAATCGGCCCGCCGATAAAAATAATCCGGTCCTTTAACAGCCTTGAGTATATGTCATAAGCCCGCTCACCACGATTGGTCTGTTCTACAACGATTGGTACCAGGTTCAAGTTCACTGCGCCTCCTAAAATAAATTTTGCGGAAACATTTCTTTTCCGCTTACTTTAAATTATAACTATTCGGAATCTTGCTTTTTGGTGTCCTCCATAACCTTGGCGCTGTCAACCAGGAATGCCACCGTCTTCTCTTTGGCTATCCCGTCGCTGATTAAACCTATATTACCTTCTTTTTCCAGCATGGCGCGAAAACTTTCCGCATCCTGCCGGTATTGTGCCGCAATCTTTTCTATTTCTTTTTGCATCTCTTCGTCAGTGACCTTGATATCTTCGAGCCTGGCAACAGCATTAAGGACCAGATCTGTTTTCAAACTCAGCTCGGCATCCGGACGCATATCAGACTTCAATTTATCCGAAGAGATATTGGAAAATTCCAGGTAATCACTTAAATTTATTCCCTGGCTTGCCAGCCGCAATTCTAAATTTCTGAACATTTCTACCAGCTTGTTTTCGATCATGACTTCGGGAAGCTCCAATTCAGCGTTTTGAACCGCATTTTCAACAACACTGTTCCGGAACTGGATCTTAGAATTATTCTCAGCAGCTTGTTTTAATTTATTCGAAATATCGTTCCTTAATTCCTCCAAAGTATCAAATTCACTTACATCCATAGCAAATTCATTGTCGATGGCAGGCAGCTCTTTCCGCTTAATTTCCTTTATTGTGACAGTAAATACAGCATCTTTACCGGCTAGTTCTTCTGCCTGGTAATTATCCGGGAAAGTAACCCGAATATCTCTGGTTTCACCGACAGACATGCCGATTATTTGTTCCTCAAATCCGGGTATAAAAGAACCGGAACCGATTTCAAGGGAATAATCCTTGGCTTCCCCCCCTTTAAAAGGTTCCCCGTCAACTTTCCCTAGAAAGTCAATAACGGAGATGTCACCCTGTTCGACCTTGCCTTCCTCCAAAGTCAACAATTCGGCATGCCTGTCCCGTAGGGCTTCCAGTTCTTTTTCTACATCTTCCTCCGTCACCGTAAAGGATGGCTTGACAACTTCCAGCTCTTTGTACTGGCCTAATTTAACTTCAGGTTTTACCTGGACTGTTGCCTTCAATACAACCGGTTTGCCTTCTTCCACCTGCACAACTTCAAGACTCGGCTGCTCGATCGGTTCAATCCCAGTATCCTTAACCGCTTCGACATAAGCCTCGGGTACCAGTGAATCCATAGCCTCTTCATAAAGAGTACCTTTCCCGATATAGCGCTCGAAAATGGGTCTTGGTGTTTTGCCTTTACGGAAACCAGGAACATTAACCTTTTTTACCAGTTTACGGTAGGCCTGATCCATAGCCCGTGAAAATTGTTCCGCGTCCACCTCTATTTCAAGAAGAACAGTGTTCTTTTCTATCCTTTCCGCGTTAGCTTTCATATATGCTCCCCCTCATGTAGTTTGATTATTGAACCTAAGTAAAATTATAAACACTGATCCAGTCTTTATCTAAATAGAAAAACCGCACAC
>DFAQ01000033.1 GCA_002365865.1 Pelotomaculum sp. UBA3102 | reverse complement strand
AAGCTGATGGAAGTCCTGCCGCCCACCTACGGCAGCGTTTATTTGAGCCAAGAAAACAGGCCGGCCGGGATGGAGTATTTTGACTTTGTAATAAGCGAGGTCCACGGGCAGCGCATACAGGAGCTGCAGGAGCATAAGGCCAAAGGGGGAAAAGTTGTCGGCGCGTTTTGTGTTTTTGTGCCGGAAGAGATAGTCCGCGCCGCCGGCGGCATTTGTGTCGGGCTGTGCTCGGGAGTCGAGATTGGCAAGGCTCAAGCGGAGAAAGTTTTGCCAAGAAGCATTTGCCCTTTGATAAAGTCTTTTATGGGCTTTAAACTGGGCAAGGTGTGCCCCTACTTCGAGTCTTGCGACATGGTGGTGGGGGAGACCACATGTGACGGCAAAAAGAAAGCTTTTGAAATTTTGAACGACTATATTCCCGTTCATGTCATGGAGACGCCCCAAATGAAACGGGACAAGGATTTTAATTTGTGGCGCAGCGAGGTTGAGGATTTTATGATTGCAATCGAGGAATTAACCGGAAATAAAATAACACCGGAAAGCCTGCTGCGCTCGATTAAAGAAGTGAATGAAAAGCGCAAGGCACTGCTGCGCCTGGCGGAGCTGCGTAAAAACAGCCCGGCTCCCATAAGCGGCAAAGATTCTCTCTTGATAGAGCAAATTTCCATGTATGACGATGTGGAAAGGTTTACCGCGCAGGTAAATGAACTGTGCGGCGAACTGGAAACCCGGGTAAAGGAATGTGGCGGAGTTCAGAAAGTGGGCGGTTTGCGCATTATCGTCAGCGGTACGCCGATGGCCGTCCCGAACTGGAAGGTGCCCCATATAATTGAAAGCAGCGGGGCTGTTATTGTAGCTGAAGAACTTTGCACCGGGCTGCGTTATTTTGAAAACACCGTGGCCGAGGACGACGGCAGTGTTGAACAGATGATTGACGCCATCGCTAAAAGGTACCTCGATATAAACTGCGCCTGCTTTTTACCCAACCAGCGAAGGGTGGACAAAATTGTTCAACTGGTCAGGGATTACAACGCGGACGGCGTCGTCCACGTTTCCCTGGCATTTTGCGACCCCTACCTGGTAGAGGCAAACCGGGTGGAGAAGACACTAAAAGAAAACGGCATACCCCTTCTTACAATCGAAACTGATTACGGGCAGGAAGACACCGGGCAATTGAAAACCCGCATAGAGGCGTTTTTTGAAATGCTGGGAGCAAGCAGGAAATAGCAAGCGAAGCTGTGTTTTGGGAAAATTTTATCTGCAAAGCGAGTACAAAATGAGCTTGACAGATGAAGTAAAAATGTTTATGTATAACAAAGAAGCTGATCTTGTTGGAATTTGCAGGGCAGAAAAAATGGCGGCCGCTCCAAGCGGCCGCTGTTCCTATGCGGTAATTGTGTAAATGCCTGCCCTAAGCATGTATAAACACGACAAACTATCTGGAAAGGAGATATTAAGCATAG
Source organism: Pelotomaculum sp. UBA3102 (assembly GCA_002365865.1). GTDB lineage: Bacteria > Bacillota > Desulfotomaculia > Desulfotomaculales > Pelotomaculaceae > UBA3102. The sequence goes on along the minus strand of DFAQ01000033.1, from coordinate 2,474 downwards.
TGACTGAAGCGGTAAGTTCACCGGAAGGTGCGGAAACGGGTGTATACCGAGCAGTATGCGGCTTATGTGATGGCTGCTGCGGTATAAGTATTGCCTTGGAAAACGGGCAAATTGTTCAAATCGAAGGCCAAAAGGATCATCCCATAAGCAAGGGGTACATTTGCCCGAAAGGAAGGGCGGTCAAAGAGATGGTTGAGGCGCCCGACCGGATCAGGCGGCCGCTCAAGAAAACGGGCGGCGGCCTGTGGCAGGAAGTTTCCTGGGACGAAGCCTTAAACCTGGTGGCGCGGAAATTAGAAGAAATCAAGGCTAAATACGGGGCGGAAGCCGTGGCGGTGCATGTCGGACAGGCCGGGGTGAGGAAAGAGTCTATCCTTTACGCGAAGAGGTTTTACCGCGCGTTTGGCACCCCCAACTTCTCTACTGCCGGCAGCCACTGCCACATATCAAAAATGATGGCTAATATGATAACTTACGGTGAACTGCCGGTACCCGACTGCCTCAACAGCAGGTGTATAATGTTGTGGGGCTATAATCCAATGGCTTCCTGCCCGCCCCTGATGAACAACATCAATGAGGCCGTGCGGCGGGGCGCCAGCTTGATAGTCATAGATCCAAAGGCCACTCTCACGGCCAAGAGGGCCGACTGCCACCTGCAGCTGCGCCCCGGTACGGACGGCGCCCTGGCGTTGGGCATGCTCAATGTTATAATCAAAGAAGGGCTTTATGACCGGGATTTTGTGGACAAATGGACTATTGGCTTTGAGCGGCTGGCAAAATATGTGGCGGACTACCCGCCTGAAAAAGTCGAGCGGATTACCTGGGTTACCGCTGATAAAATAAAGGAGGCTGCGCGCCTTTACGCGAAAAATTCACCCGCCTGCATTTATCAGGGAATTGCCCTTGAATTGCATACTAACGGGTTTCAAACCATCCGCGCCATTTCCATTTTGCAGGCAATAACCGGGAATCTCGATGTTTGTGGCGGAGCAATTTTTGTGCCCGCAGCAAAACTGGCTTCCTTAAAATTTAAAACAACCGAAAGAAATGCAAAACCGGTCATCGGCCAGGATGAATTTCCCCTATTTTACAAGCACACCAGGCAGGCGCAGGCCAACATATATACCAGAGCAATCTTTGAGGGCGAACCGTACCCTATAAAGGGGATGATAGTTGCCGGGAGCAACCCTGTTCTTACTTGGCCCAATGCTGGAAAAGTGAAGAGCGCTCTGGCCAGCCTCGAATTTCTTGTGGTTGTCGATCACTTTATGACTGAAACTGCAAGGCTGGCTAATGTTGTTTTTCCGGCAGCGACCTTTTTGGGCAGGAGTGAACTGTGGAGCACCGCTCACTCTTTTGGCATGCCGAAGATCGGCCTCGCTGCAGCAGTGCTGCAGGAAAAATACAATATGTCGGATTGGGAATTTTGGAAGGAGCTGGCCGGTAGAATGGGCTATGGTGAGTATTTTCCATGGAAAAGCGAAGAAGACGCCATCAACTTCAGGCTGGAGCCGCTGGGACTCACTGTCGAAGGCCTAAAGCGGGAACCATTCGGTTACACTTATAATAAATGGGCGGGAAAAAAGTACGAGCGTGAAGGGTTTAATACCCCTTCAGGCAAAGTCGAGATATACTCGGAAGAGCTTGAAAAACACGGGTACGATCCTTTGCCCGTTTACAAAGAGCCGGCTGAAAGCCCAAAATCGGTTCCGGAGATAGCCGGCGATTACCCGTTAATCCTGACGACAGGGGCCAGGGCCATAGGTTACGTGCATTCCCGCTTTCGCAGCCTGCCTTCTTTGCGCCGGCTGTCCCCGGAGCCGCTGGTCGAGGTGCACAAAGACAAAGCTGGAGAACTAAAAATTAAAGATGGGGAAACAGTGGTTGTTGAAACTTTGCGGGGAAGCATAGAAATCAAAGTTAAATTGACCGATAAAGTTGACCCGAGGGTGATTTTTATCCCGCACGGTTGGAATGATGCAAACGCTAATATCTTAACCGATAATGAGATTCTCGATCCGGTCTCGGGTTTCCCTGCTGCCAGAGCTCTTTTGGCCCGAATTATCAAAAAAAAGACTTGTTTTTGGAACAAATAGTGTTGAAGCCGGCTTGTCCCGTAGAATAAATATAAGGTATAATTCCCCTGGAAATAAAAGATCGGGGGGTTTTTGGTTGCATACCGTCCAAAAAGTCCAGGCCTACCTGGACCGGTTTAATTTGGGACTTAAAATAATAGAATTCGAGGAAAGTACCGGTACTTGTGAACTGGCGGCGGCGGCCTTGGGGGTAGAAGTCGGCCAGATTGCCAAGACCCTGGTGTTTCTGGCCGGCGGCCGGCCGGTACTGGTAGTGGCGAGCGGCGATAAAAGGATTAAAAGTGGAAAATTAAAAAGGTATCTTGGGGTGTCAAAGGTGAAGATGGCCGATCCCGCTACTGTAAAACGGGTTACCGGTTATCCCGTGGGAGGTGTCTG
>DFAQ01000030.1:1079-10966 GCA_002365865.1 Pelotomaculum sp. UBA3102 | reverse complement strand
CTAACAAAAGTAGATATATATCATAGTATATATCTGTGATTTGAAGAATGTCCAATAATTTAAGTTGGTGGCTGCATTAGCCGACCCGGGGGGTACCCCGGCATGAACAGCTGCCTCTAATGCTCGGGCACTTATTGATAGAATTGTTACTATTGTGCCAGAACTTCCGAAGTGAATACATTCCCGGTTTCGAGCGGACTTTTTCACTATGGAAGATACTGTTAAAGCGCCTTCGGGCTTGTTATATCAGGGCTTTGATTAAGTTCTGCGTTTGAGCAAACTTTTTTGTTTTGACACTAACATCAAAAAGTTAACCATAATAAATTAATAGGTTTACAATCTACTATAACTCTGCTAAAATTATTAAACAGAGGAAAGTTTTTACCTATTTGTAAACCAAAAATAAAAATAAAGTTAACATTAGCCGGAGAAAATGCCTATGTCTCAAGAACTATACAGCATTAGAATGCGTGCTGCCCAGGGCGGTCCCCATGAAAGCGGCGGCCGGCATATTTCAGGGGCGGAAAGAATTGTCCTGGAGGAAAAAATCCCGGTCACTCTGGAAAAGCTTTTTCTTCGGGCCTTAAAACATGGATTGGGCCGTCCTGACTTTATCAATATAATCATTGAATTTATTTCCCCTGAAAAAATTCAAAAAGTAACTTCCCTCCCCGTTTATACCATACGGTGTCGAGATTACCTGGAAGGCAGGAAACTGGCCCGGAAGGTTCTGGAGCTGGCGGGAATCGAACGCCGGCTGATTGAAAGGGGGTTTAATTATCTTCTTGAGGGTTGTTTTGACTGCGGTACCAATATGCGAGGAGCCATTCTGATGGATGTCAATACGGGATGCCGGTTGGAACCTGACCCCAACCGAGGAATAAGAGCATCGCGCATGGACTATGCCCCCAACTTGGAAGAAATTTTATCGCGGGAGCTAGAAAAATTAGGGTTAAATAACGACCACGTTCGGGAAGCTCTCTGCTTGGCCACTAAGGTTGCCCACGTGCCAGGAATAGTCGCGGAATTGTGTTGGTCTGACGACCCCGGGTATACAGCCGGTTATGTTGCTTCTGCAAACCTAGGGTACGTCCGCTTTAACTATTTAAAAGAGAAAGACAGCCGCCGAGGAGGCAGGATATTTTTCATTGATCCCACCATGGGAAAACCGGAAGAAATTATTAAGATATTGGAACAAAAACCTTGCATTATTTCAAAGCTGGGTCCCATTTACAGTGAAATGACCTTTGACGAATTCAGAAAGAGATTAAAGGAGCATTAGCCAATGAAATTTTTAGAAGAGGAATTGGCTTATCTACAGGAGCATCACCTTTACCGCCGGCTTAACAGGATGGACGATTCCCAGGCTGCCAGGACGGTAGTTAACGGGAAACAATGCCTTTTGCTTTCTTCCAATAACTACCTGGGACTTACCGAGCACCCCGAGGTGAAAGCAGCGGCCCGGGAAGCCGTAACCCGGTGGGGCACCGGTGCAGGAGGTTCACGTTTAACTACCGGCAACTTAAGGCTTCACGAAGAAATGGAAAAAACCATTGCCCGCTTTAAAAAAACTGAGGCAGCCATTGTTTTCAATACCGGTTACATGGCCAACTTGGGGGCAATAACCGCCCTGGCAGGAAAAGACGACTTAATCTTAAGTGACGAGTTGAATCACGCTAGTATAATCGACGGATGCCGGCTGAGCCGGGCAAAAATTAAAATTTTCCCCCACAAAGATACCCGGGCCCTGGAAAAACTGTTACAACAAGCTCGAGGATATCGCCAGCGCCTCATTGTAACCGACGGGGTTTTTAGCATGGACGGTGACTTGGCTCCGCTACCTCGGCTGGTGGAGCTTGCCGAAAAATACCATGCCCTGTTAATGGTGGACGATGCCCACGCTACCGGAGTACTGGGCCGCCGGGGAGCAGGTACGGCAGATCATTTCAACCTCAAAGACAAGATCCATATTCAAATGGGGACTTTGAGCAAGGCGGTGGGCAGTGCCGGCGGCTACATTGCCGGCTCCCGAAAGCTAATTGATTACCTGAGAAACAAAGCCCGCAGTTTTATTTTTTCTACTGCCCTCCCTCCGGCTGTAATTGCCGCTGCCACGACAGCTCTCAGGGTTATTGAAGAAAACCCGCAAATACGGGAAAATCTTTGGGCTAACGCCCGTTATCTAAGATCTGGGCTCAAACAAATGGGGTATTCCATCTTGGCCGAAGAGTCACCTATAATTCCCATATTTATTGGTGATGCAGACAAAACCATGAAAATGGCCGAAAAATTATTTGCCCTGGGGGTTTTTGCCCCAGGTATCAGACCGCCCACGGTACCGCCTGGCACCAGCAGGATCAGGGTCACGGTAATGGCCACTCATACCAGGGAAGACCTGGATAGGGCGCTTTCGGCCTTTATGCAGGCCGGCAAAGAATTAGGAATTATCTGAAACAAGGAGCGAATAAGATGCAAGGTTATTTTATCACCGGCACCGACACCGGTGTGGGGAAAACGGTTGTCACAGCCGGGATTGTAGCAAACCTGAAACAGAGGGGAATAAATGTAGGGATTATGAAGCCCGTTCAGACGGGAAGCACAACAACCCGCCAGGGCTTGGTATCACCGGATGCCTTGTTTGCCTTGACGGTAGCAGGAATTATGGACGAAATGGAACTGGTCAGTCCGTACCGCCTCAAACCACCCCTGGCTCCACGAATAGCCGCCGAACTTACCGGTACTGCCATTGACCTAGCAAAGATAAACCGGGCTTACCGGGAATTATGTAGACGGCATGATTTCATGTTGGTGGAAGGGGCGGGCGGAATCATGGTACCTATAACGGGCCGGTTTTTAATGGCCGACCTGATTAAAGCCTTTAATCTCCCCGCCCTCATCGTGGCAAGGCCCGGCCTGGGTACGGTAAATCACACCTTGTTAACCGTTGAATATGCAAAATCCAGGGGAATCCACGTTGCCGGCATAATTATTAACGGGCTAAATGAAAAAGAGGCCGGCACGGCGGAGAAAACAAATCCTGGGCTGATTGCCGAATTATCAGGAGTTCCTGTGATTGGGATTATACCTTACGATGCCGGTATAGATACGGATACGGGTAAGCCGGGCCGGATTGTCCAATTGGTCGAAACTGGAATCAAGTGGGAGATGATTTCCCTGCCCAACAGAAGGGGGGGCGGCCGGTGAATATCAAGGAAATTGAAGCCATTATCCCTCATCGTTACCCTTTTCTCTTCATAGACAGAATAACGGAACTGCTTCCGGGCAAGCGGGCCGTTGGCCAAAAAAAAGTTTCTATTAATGATTTTTTTTTACAGACCGGACCTAATGGCAAACATTTAATGCCTCCGGTACTTATTCTGGAGGCTATGGGTCAGGTAGGGGCAGTGGCCATTTTAAGCTGTCCCCAATACCGCAATAAAAGCACCCTGCTGGCTGGAATAGATAAAGCTTGTTTTTTGAAAGATGTGATGCCCGGGGATGTACTCCGCCTGGAAGCCGAAATCACGCAGCTTAAAGGGAAAATAGGCCGGAGAAAATGCCAGGCGCTGGTGGGAGATACAGTAGTGGCAAAGGCGGAAATTTTATTTGCCTTAACTAGAACAGCTAAGCCCCCAGCTATGCCGGGGAGAGTAACAAAAGCTATGCTGGAGTATTGAGCAATAAAAATTCCTTTCCTACAATACATAGTTAGGGTCTTGCTATGTAGTAGTAGGAAAGGAATGAAAAAATGTCTAGTAACAAATTAGCACATACAGTATGGGATTGCAAATATCATTTAGTGTTTGTACCGAAGTATAGACGGAAAATCATTATGTGTATCTCTATACCGCCTAAATATTCAGTGTCCTCAATAGTCGGATACTTGAAAGGGAAAAGAGCGATAATGATATTTGAAAGATTTAACAAGTTGAGACAGAATTTCAAAGGGCACAGTTTTTGGGCAAGAGGATATTATATCAGCACAGTAGGTTTAGATGAACAGATAATCCGAAATTATATCAAAAACCAAAAGACGAAGGAAATAGCAGAAGAAAGATATGAAAACAAAAAGATTAGTAACCCTTTCTAAGGGTGCAAGTAAATACGGCAAAGAGTAACACAACAACAAAATTGAAAAATACTATGGCATAGTGAGATCTAAAGAAATGGTGGATACAAGGGTAATCCTTATAGGATTGCAAGTAACAATGCCCTTATAGGGCTAATCAAGCCACCGGCTATGCCGGTGGTATTTGACTTAAAAAATATGAGGTGACACTTCGTGGAAAATCCCTATAAAGTAGCACTGGTAACCGGCGGCTCCCGCGGTATAGGGGCTGCCATTGTTCGAAAATTAGCTGCCGGCGGGTTTAATGTGGTTATAAATTACAAAAACAGCGGCCAGGTCGCCGGCGAACTGGCCCAAGCAGTCAGTTCCCAATTTAAAGTAGAAGCTTTACCCGTTCAGGCCGACGTTTCCCTTTTTAGTCAAGTTACTGAAATGGTACGCCAAGTTCAGGAAAAATTTGGGCGTATAGACGTCCTCGTAAATAACGCGGGTATTACCCGGGACGCCTTGCTTGCCAGGATGACCGAGGAAGATTGGGACCGGGTTATAAATACCAATTTAAAAGGAGTTTTTAATTGCAGCAAGGCCGTTCTGAAAATAATGCAGAAACAGCGCCAAGGGCGAATAATCAATATATCTTCCATAGTGGGGCTGAGGGGACAGGTAGGGCAGTCTAATTATACCGCGGCCAAGGCCGGTGTCATTGCCTTTAGCAAATCTCTGGCCCTCGAACTGGCTCGCTGGAATATAAATGTTAACGTTGTAATTCCCGGTTTTACTGAAACCGACATGACCATGCAAATACCTGCCGGGGCCAGGAATAAAATTATGGAACAAATACCCTTATGCCGCCCCTGCAGCCCGGAAGATGTGGCCGGTGTGGTAAATTATCTTGCCTCTGGTGAAGCGAATTATATTACTGGCCAAGTCTTCCATGTAGATTGCCGGGTGGTGTAAAAATTAATTATGCAAAATCGGGTAGTAGTAACCGGAGTAGGTGTGATATCCCCCATAGGCGTCGGGAAAGATGATTTCTGGGCAGCCCTTAAAAGCGGGGCGGTAGGAATCGACAGAATTACCCTGTTTGATGCCTCGGAATACCCCACCAGGATAGCAGCTGAGGTTAAAAATTTTAAGCCCAGGAACTTTATGAAGCCGGAACCGGCAGAACAAATACCTAGGTTCTGCCAATTTGCCCTGATTGCTGCGGCTCAGGCCATTTCCGATGCCGGGTTAAAAATGGAAGAGGAAAACCGTGAGAGGGTAGGCGTGTTCATGGGAACCAGCAGGGGCGGTATGCCGGTCCTGGAACAATTTAAACCACTACAAAACAGGGGTTCTAATTCTCCGGACGGGCTTTTTTTCCCATATTGTTTTCCCAACGCCGCAACCTCCCTTGTAGCCGGCATGGCAGGCGCCCAGGGGCCGACCAGCACCGTTATGGCCGCCTGCGCCTCCAGCAGCATAGCCATCGGTAATGCCTTTCGCACCCTGCAGGATGGAAACGCCGACGTTATTATTGCTGGCGGAACCGAAGCCCCCCTTTACCCGTTAGTTTTTGCTGGCGCCTGCGCTTCCAGGGCTATGTCAACTCTCAACGAAAAACCGCAAAAAGCCTGCCATCCTTTTGATAAAAACCGGGACGGTTATGTGATGGGGGAAGGGGCGGGGGCGGTGATACTGGAAACGGTGGACCATGCTTTAAGCCGCAACGCAAAGATATACGGTGAAATTATTGGGTACGGGCTAACCTGTGATGCCTATCATATTACCGCCCCCGACCCGAGCGGCGGGGGAATGGCCAGGACCATGAATCTTGCCCTATCTGAAGGCAAAGTTTCACCGGCAGAAGTTGATTACTTAAATGCCCACGGTACTTCCACCGTCTTGAATGACCGGTGTGAAACTTTGAGCATTAAGCAGGTTTTCGGAACTCATGCCTATTCCCTTCCGGTGAGCTCAACCAAATCTATGACCGGACACCTTTTGGGTGCGGCCGGGGCCGTGGAATTTATAGCCTGCCTTCTGGCCATGCAAAACAACTTTATCCCTCCTACTGTAAATTATGAAACCCCGGACCCAGATTGCGACTTGGATTTTGTGCCCAACCGGGCCAGAAAAAGCAGGTTAAACTTGGTTATGTCCAATTCACTTGGTTTTGGCGGGCATAATGCTAGCTTATTAATTAAAAGATTTACTGATTAATTAAAGGAGGAAATACAAGTGGAAAACATAAAACCGGAACGACTGGAAATATGGGATAAGGAATATATATGGCACCCCTTTACGCAAATGAGCGAATACCGGAAGGAAAAGCCTTTAATTATTGAGCGAGGGGAAGGAAGCTATCTTTTTGACGTGGAGGGCAATAAATACCTGGACGGCATCTCCTCCCTGTGGGTAACGGTGCACGGCCACGGAAAAGAAGAGATAAACCGGGCCATAAAAAAACAATTGGATAAAGTAGCTCACAGCACTCTGCTGGGCCTGGCCAGTATCCCCTCAATACTCCTGGCCAAAAAATTGGTAGAAATAACTCCCGAAGGCCTGATTAAGGTTTTCTATTCTGAAAGCGGCTCTACCGCGGTGGAAATCGCCCTGAAAATAGCTTACCAGTACTGGCAGCAAAAAGACGGGGGGAAGTATAAATCCAAGCGCAAATTCATATCTCTGGTAAATGCCTACCACGGGGATACCATCGGCTCGGTTAGCGTGGGCGGCATAGACCTGTTCCATAAAATATTCGCCTCCCTGCTTTTTGAAACCATAAGCGCCCCTGCCCCCCACTGCTATCACTGCCCGCTGAATTTAACCGCTGAAAACTGTTCCATGCAGTGTGCCGGTTACCTGGAATCCATTCTGGCTGCTCACCAGGATGAAATAGCGGGAGTAGTTATTGAACCTTTGGTACAGGGCGCGGCAGGCATGATTGTGGCGCCGGAAGGCTACCTGACAAGGGTGCGGAAACTTTGTACCAGGTATAATGTTTTGTTGATTGCAGATGAAGTAGCCGTAGGCTTTGGCCGCACGGGGAAAATGTTTGCCTGTGAACACGAGGATGTAAAACCGGATATAATGTGCCTGGCCAAGGGCATAACCGGTGGCTATTTACCGCTGGCGGCGACTTTGACCACAGACGAAATTTATAATGCTTTTTTGGGAAGAATTGAGGAATTTAAGACTTTCTTCCACGGTCATACCTATACAGGCAATCCCCTGAGCTGTGCCGCCGCCCTGGCCAACCTGGAGCTCTTTGAAAAAGAAAATTTGCTTCATGCCCTGCAAGAAAAGATTTCTTTCTTGAGTGAAGGTCTGAAGAAATTTAAAACACTTAAACACGTGGGTGACGTAAGGCAGAAAGGCATGATGGTGGGAATTGAACTGGTGGAAAATAAAGAAACCAAAGAACCCTTCCCCGTGGAGGCCAATATCCCCCACCGGGTTATACTGGAGGCCAGAAAAAACGGCTTGATTATCCGGCCCTTGGACAATGTTATCGTGCTAATGCCCATTCTTTCCATGAGTTTGCCCGAATTGCAAGCAGTTCTCGATATCACGTACGCGGCCATCAAAAAGGTAACCGAGGAGGAAAATCTATGCTGAGCAATCTCGAAAGAAAGGTTACCGAAGGTCGGCCTGTTACCAAGGAAGAAGCATTGAGCCTTATAGAAATGAAAGGCACGGAAATATATGAGCTGTTAGCCCTCGCCAACCGGGTTACCCGCCTCTTTGCCGGAGACAAGGTAGAACTGTGTGCCATAATTAACGCCAGGTCGGGTCACTGCAGTGAGGACTGCGCCTTTTGCGCCCAATCAGTCCATCACAGTACCAACATAAATACCTACCCCATGTTACAGCCGGAGGAAATCCTCCGCCAGGCCATTAAGACAGAAGAATACGGCGTAAAGCGATTTGCTATTGTTACCAGCGGCAGGGGTATTACAGGCCGCGACCTGGAAACAGTGCTGGAAACCCTTCGCCTCTTGCGCCGGGAAACAAACCTCCAGCTATGCGCATCCCTTGGTGTTATAAACGGAAAACAGACCGCCATGCTCGCGGAAGCAGGATTAACAACCTATCACCACAACCTGGAAACAGCCCCCGGCTATTTTGAAAACATTTGTACCACCCATACTTACCGGGACAGGGTGGAAACCATTAAGGTCGCCAAAAGGGCCGGTTTACGAGTATGCGCCGGAGGAATCCTGGGCTTGGGTGAATCTCCGGAGCAGCAGGTGGAACTTGCCCTGGAATTAAGAAGGCTGGAAATAGATTCCGTGCCCTTAAACTTTTTAAATCCCATTGCCGGTACCCGTTTAGAAAACCAGCCCGGCTTGCCCCCTTTGCAATTACTCCGGACCATAGCTGTCTTCCGCCTGGTGTTACCCTGGGCGGTACTGCGCTTGTGCGGCGGAAGGAAAGAAGGCCTGCGCCGCCTGCAACCCCTGGCCTTTTTGGCTGGGGCAAACGGGCTCATGGTGGGTAATTATTTGACCACAACTGGTGAAACATTACAAGACGACCTGCAAATGCTCAAAGACCTTAACTTGGTTACAATATAAGATTTCTGGTAACGAATAGTAGAATTGTTTAAAAAGTAATTGCTAATTATTGGGTATTAATTAATACCTTCTCAAGTATATAAACGAGCAATCCCGGAAACATTGGTTCCTGATGGCCTGGAGAGGCTCAGCCGCTAATAAGGAGAATGAAAGGGCTAAGGCGCGGATGCCCTCCTCTGCCGTAGTATAGCGAAAGCCGCGGACGAGGACCGCTGGAACGCCATAATCGCACTGTCCCATCAGGAGCGCCGCTGCGGCGGTAATCTCGTCGGTAACGAGGTCGGCACCCCCGAACTTGGGGTTGCCGAACCGGTCCAGTTCCCCGAACCGCTGCGCCACGGGGAGGATTCCAGAGGCGCCGCGGGCCACGTCCACCGTCCCAAAGCCTAGGCAGTACTCGGTATCTGTCAACACCACCGGCACATCAACACCTGAAAGCTCCCTGATCTCCTCTCTGAGTTTCCGGGCGGCATCGGGGTCCAGCGGGACGAGGCTCACGACCCCCGAAGGGTGGTTGGAACCGTCTACTCCGGCACTGCTGTAAACCGTCCCCCTGCGGCGCACGAAGACCTCACAGGGAAACCGCTCCAGCAAACGCCGGGCACTATCGGGGTCTGGGGAAAGCTTGCCAAGGTCAATTATTCCCTTATCGACAGGGATCTTCAAGGGTAAGAGAAAGAGGACCTAGTCGGAGCTTTGCAGGACTACTTCCAGAAACCGGGCATCGAGCCCGGTCCTTTCCGCCAGCCGCTGCGCCCCTTTGAAGGAACAACGTCCTCTAGATTCACCAGCAGTTTCTCGGCTTTGGAGATAACCTTGCTGGCAACCACCAGCACGTCTCCAGCCAGAAGTCCGCCGCACCTCTCGGCAGCGCTGTCAACGAGGAAACGGGCTAAGGGGTCGCCAGGGGCCACTACTGATTATACCATAGCATCATGGAGGTTGCCGAGCCATTCGGCCGCCGCTTTTTCAAATCGGCTCTTTTCATGACATTTCTCAGCGGCTCACCAGGCGCTTCTGACGTGGCCGAGCCGCAGGAAAAGTGCAGCTTGGCGGTTTTATCGGCATTTTTGTAGCTTTTTAGGTTTTCTGAGAGCAGCCTGCATTTTTGTACGGCGGTGTTTTCCGGTGTGCCCGGCAGCAAAACGGCGAATTCGTCCCCGCCAATCCTGGCTGTAACAATTGCCTTTGAGGGGATATTTGAGGAGGAAGATGGCGCGTAATTATAGAAAAATATTTTATAAATAAAATTAATT
>DFAQ01000030.1:0-677 GCA_002365865.1 Pelotomaculum sp. UBA3102 | reverse complement strand
TTTATTTTATGCTTCATCTTGTACCGGAGGTGGCGCTTTGTTATGACAATCAGGGCAGGCATTATCGGAGCAACGGGCTATACGGGAGTTGAGCTGGTAAGAATACTTTCCCGTCACCCCGGGGTTGAGCTGGTTGGTTTAACGACAAAGAGTTATGCGGGTATGACCTTGCACGAGGTATATCCCCACCTGTATAAATATAACGATATTACCTGCGAAGAATTGAACTTGCCGGAACTGCTTGACCTGTCGGATGTTGTTTTTGTGGCCCTTCCCCACGGGCACGCCATGCCGGTTGCGCTCGAGGCGGCGCGCCGGGGCAAGAAGGTCATTGACCTGGGGGCCGACTTCCGCCTGGCCGATTACCGCGTGTATGAGAAGTGGTACAAAGTCGAACACACGGCGAAGGAGCTGTTGAGTGAAGCCGTCTACGGCTTGCCCGAATTGAACCGGGAGAAGATAAAAGGCGCCTGGCTGGTGGCGAACCCGGGCTGTTACCCGACCAGCGTCATCCTGGGCCTGGCACCCCTGCTAAAGCGCGGGCTTGTCGATACCGGCAGCATTATCATAGATTCTAAATCCGGCGTTTCCGGGGCCGGCAGGGGTCTTTCTCTGGGTTCCCACTTTTGTGAAGTCAACGAGAATTTCAAGGCTTACAAAGTGGCCGCTCACCGCCA
>DFAQ01000055.1 GCA_002365865.1 Pelotomaculum sp. UBA3102 | reverse complement strand
TTCCGAAAACCAGCTTTCAATAAACTCTGCCTGGATACGGCACAGGTTACTTAAATTTTCCAGGGTGTGTTCGGTAATTTTCCAGTCGGTATAATAATAGTCTGCCAAAACCCCTGCAAAAGCAACCGCCAGGGTAAGAATTAAAAAAACAACCAGCAGTGAGTTTCTCAGTTTGCCGCACCAAAACCGGTAAAACATAATGTTCACCAACAATTTTCACTAATATATCCTATTTTATTACAAGAATAAAATTAATAACAGGTAAATTTACCCGTTATTAATTTATAAAGATTCCGTTACTCTTTTTCCACCAGTCGCAAGGCACAGTGCCGGGCACCGGCCATAACCTCCTCTTCATCCATGGTTAACACCGTTCTGTCTTCCATAACCACCTCACCGTTAATAATCACGGTTTCCACATCAGCGGACTGGGCGGCATAAACCAGGTCGGCGACCAGGTCGTGCCGGGGACAGAGGTGGGGGCGTTGATAATTCACCAGGATAACGTCCGCCTTCATTCCTGCCTTTAGCTGCCCCACTCCGGACAGGCCCAGAGCCTGCGCACCTTTCCAGGTGGCCATCTGCAAGGTTTCATAAGCCGGCAGAACCATGGGATCACCGGTAGCTACTTTTTGCAGCAGTGCTGCCGTACGCATTTCCTCCAACAGATCCAGGTTGTTATTGCTGGCCGCCCCGTCGGTACCCAAACCCACCAACACTCCGGCTTTTAACAAACCGGTTACCGGGGAGATACCGCTGGCCAGTTTCATATTACTTTCCGGACAGTGTGCGACCTTCACTTTTTCAGCAGCCAATATTTCTATGTCTTCCTCATCAACGTGCACGCAGTGGGCGGCCAAAACCGGGACCTTGAAAAGACCGGTGGCCTGCAAGTGTTTTACCGGTGATTTATGATAATTGGCGTGAATTTGTTCCACTTCATCTTTGGTTTCGGCAACGTGAATATGAATTCCCACATTATAGTCCGCGGCCAGCTCGGTTACCTGCTGTAAGTATTCCGGCGGACAGGTATAGGGAGCATGAGGACCGAACATAACCTTGATCCTGCCCCCGGCCGCGCCATGCCACTCCCGGACAAAACTTAAACTCTCATCAATGGCCTTCCGGGCATCCGGACCCACTCCCACCATGCCTCTCGCAAGACTGGCCCGCATGCCGCTTTGCTCAACGGCACGTGCCACCCGGTCCATTTCAAAATACATGTCGGCAAAAGCAGTGGTACCTGATTTGATCATTTCGAGACAGCACAGCATGGTCCCCCAGTAAACATCCTCCGGCCGGAGCCTGTTTTCCACCGGCCAAATTTTTTCGTTTAGCCACTTCATTAAAGGCATATCGTCGGCATAGCTGCGCAATAAGGTCATTGCTGCATGGGTATGACAGTTGACCAAGCCGGGTAAGGCCACCATTCCGCTCCCGTCAATCACTTTCCGGGCGACAAACCCCTCCGGCGCAGAACCACGCGGTCCGGCGGAAACAATACTGTCCCCTGAAACGGCAATTTCACCATCTTCGTAGATCCGGCCGGGTCCTTCCATGGTAATTACCGCGGGACCCTGAATCAATATCTTGCTCATAAGCCTCCCCTTTCTTTTTTTGAACCAAAACCCCGGAATTTCGGTTCAACACTGCCAATCATTGATATAAGCCGACTGCTCTTCAGAAAGCGTATCCAAATCAATACCGAGTGACTTTAACTTCATTCGGGCCACCCGGCGGTCTATTTCCCCCGGGACCTGGTACAGCCTTTTATCCAGGTTTGCGGCATTTTCCCTGATATGCCTGGCTGAAAGAGCCTGTACGGCAAAAGACATATCCATTATCTCGGCGGGATGACCGTCACCGGCAGCCAGATTAACCAATCTCCCCTCGGCAAGCAGGTAAATTTTGCGGCTGTCCGGCAGGGTAAACCGCTCAATATTCTTGCGCACCACCCGGCGGTCTACAGCCAGCCCGGACAGGTCGTTTTTGTTGATCTCGACATCGAAGTGACCGGCATTGGACAGAACGGCACCGTCCTTCATTTTCAGAAAATGTTTCCGGCACAGGACATTTTTGCAACCCGTGACCGTCACAAACATATCCCCCTCCGCCGCGGCCTGTTCACTGTTCATAACCCGGTAGCCGTCCATGCATGCTTCAACGGCCTTGACCGGGTCAACCTCGCAGATGATTACTCTTGCTCCCAGGCCCCTGGCCCGCATGGCCACTCCCTTGCCGCACCAGCCGTAACCCAGCACCACCACCGTCTTTCCGGCCACGACCAGGTTGGTGGTTCTCATAATCCCGGACCAGACAGACTCGCCGGTCCCGTAACGGTTATCGAAAAGATACTTGCAGAAAGCATTGTTTACCGCCAGCATGGGGAATAACAGCATGCCTTTGCGGTCCATGGCTTCCAGGCGTAACACGCCGGTGGTAGTTTCTTCACACCCTCCGGTGACCTCGTAAGCCCGGTCCTTACGTTCCGTATGCAACAGGCTAACCAGGTCCCCGCCGTCGTCAATGACCAACTGCGGCCCGGTATCCAAGACTTGAAGAAGGTGCTCCCGGTACTCCCGTTCCGTAGCGTCATACCACGCGTAAACTTTCATCCCGGCGGCAGCCAGGGCGGCGGCAACATCGTCCTGGGTCGACAGGGGATTGGAACCGGTAACGGCCACTTCCGCACCGCCGGCCCGGATTACCTCGGCCAGGTAAGCCGTCTTGGCTTCCAGGTGTATGGAAAGGGCAACCCGCATCCCGGCAAAAGGCCGGTCCTGTTCGAACTCCTTCCTGACGGAGTTTAAAACCGGCATATGTTCGCGCACCCACGCTATTTTAAGCCGGCCCTCAGGGGCCAGGTTCATGTCCCGAACCACATAATCGCTCAACTTTTAAAAACCTCCCGACTCTTATTTTCCCGCCACTTTTCTCAAATTTTCCCGGTAGGGCGGGTACACAACTCCCCGGTCGGTTATCACGGCGGTAACCAGGCGGTGAGGCGTAACGTCGAAGGCCGGGTTCCATACCCGCACCCCTTCCGGAGCCAACGCCCGCCCGGCCAGGTGCGTCACTTCGGCCGGCGCCCGTTCCTCAATGGGAATTTCCGCTCCGGAAGTAAGCTTCAGATCCACCGTTGAAACCGGAGCGGCCACATAAAAAGGCAGGCCGTGCTTCCCGGCCAGCACTGCCAGGCTGTAAGTACCGATTTTGTTGGCCACGTCACCGTTGGCCGCAATGCGGTCGGCGCCCACAAGCACCAGGTCAACTTTTTCCCTGGCCATTAAATAACCGGCCATGTTATCAGTAATTAAAGTCACCGGTATGCCTTCCTGAACCAGTTCCCAGGCGGTAAGCCTGGTCCCCTGCAATAACGGCCTGGTCTCACCGGCATAAACGATCACCTGCTTACCTGCCCCATGAGCGGCCCTGATGACACCCAGAGCGGTTCCGTAGCCGGCCGTGGCCAGGGCACCGGCATTACAGTGGGTTAAAATACGCGCCCCGAAAGGAACCAGTTCACTGCCGTAATTACCGATTTTAACATTACCCGCCACATCTTCCCGGTAAACGGCGTGAGCCTCTTCCAGTAGCGCAGCTCTCAGTGCCGGTACCTCTTCATTTGGCTTGGAGCGCAATTTTTGAAGCAACCGGTCCAGGGCCCACTGTAAATTGACCGCCGTCGGCCTGGTAGCCGCAAGCTCACCGGCCGCCGCTTGCAACCTGAGTAAAAAATCTTCTCTCGCGGGTTCCTTTATGGCCTCTGCCGCCAGGACCAGCCCGTATGCAGCTGCCGCACCAATGGCGGGGGCGCCCCGTACCGCAAGGCGTCTTATGGCGCCGGCCACATCCTGATAACTCGAGCAGGTTAAATATACCACCTCGTGAGGAAGCCCGGTCTGGTCCAGCAGTTCCAACCGGCCGTCCTCTTTCCAACGCATTGTCTCCAATTAAATACCCCCGAATTTATTGAATAGCCCTGTGGCAGGCGCACGAGCGGTCCTGGTCGATCCAGGCAATAGTTTGCATTACCAGCTTCCTGATATTTTCGCTGTTCTGCGCCATCATATCCAGGACCTCCCGGTGCGTGAGGCAGGCAGGAGAAATACCGGCCGCGTAATTGGTAACCATGGCAATGGTGGTATAGCACATTTCCGCCTCCCTGGCCAGAGGGACCTCGGGCACGCCGGTCATACCCACCAAATCCCCTCCCAGCAACCGGTACATTTTAATTTCGGCGGCGGTTTCGAAGCGCGGCCCCTCGCAGCAAACGTAGGTACCCGCCGGGTGAGCGAAAAACCCCAGGTTCCTGGCCGCCCGGGAAAGAACCTCTCTTAACCCGGAACAATACGGTTCAGTCATATCAATATGCACCACCCCGGATGCTCCACCTTCAAAAAAGGTCTGTTTACGACCCTTGGTAAAATCTATAAATTGGTCGACAAAAACAAAATGACCGGGCTGCATGGCCGGATTTAATGAACCTACCGCCCCCGTGGCCAACACATTTTTCACACCCAGTTTCTTTAAAGCATCAATGTTGGCCCGGTAATTAACCAGGTGCGGCGGTATTGAATGTTCCATCCCGTGACGATTTAAAAAAGCCACGGGTTTATCCCGGTAGCTTCCAATTTTAAGATTAACATCTCCGTAAGGAGTCACAACCGTTTCATCACTTAAATTACTTAAAATATTGGGGTCATAAACCCCGGTGCCGCCGATTACCGCAATTTTAACTTCCACAGGCTTTTTCAAACCCCCTTGTGTTTTTACGCTTATTAATTAAGATTGTGAACCTTTCCTAAATATTCGCTTTTTAAGCATTTATTCCTTTTAAATCTTAAAAATGAATTATTTTTTGTCAACCACCAGCGTCGTGTCAAAATGACAGCGGGGACAGGCAAAAAGATGCACACAATGAGCTTGATCAGATGACCGGTACCCGTCCCGGTAAATATCCTGCTCCAAATAGGCGCTGTAGTTGTCGTAATAGTCCTGAAGCAGTCCGGCATCAATCATTTCACCTTGGCAAACCGGACATTTTTTCCGGACCGGGGTCAGGCCGTTGCATAAAGGGCATACCAATACTTCAAACACCGCCTTTTTGGGTAAAATATCAAATGTATTTATGATTCTCCTGCAAAAAGTGGTCTTCCTGACTGTCTTGCTTGTAATAAGCTCCACTGGAAGGGATTTATTTACCAATTTTATGGAATGCATCCCCACTTTTTAGCCCAAAAAGCAGGTATATCACCCACCAGGGTAGATAACTAAGGGTTTTTGCAGTAAAATCATTTATACCTTTTAATTTTCCCTTTTAAAACTGATTTATAAAAAAAGAACGCAATTTACCCTTTAAAGCGACTCAACATACCTAGTATCCTCCCATATAATAAAAAAAATGGCTTTTTAAGCCATAAAAACGATTTAACATCTATTTAAGCAAACAGTGCTTCAACAAATTCACCGGCATCAAATAAACGGAGGTCGTCAAGCTCCTCCCCAATCCCGATTAGTTTTACCGGTAGATCCAGGGCCTGCCGCACTGCTATTACCACCCCGCCCTTGGCGCTGCCGTCCAGCTTGGCCAGGACGATACCGGTCACACCGGCGGTCTCGCCGAAGAGCCTGGCCTGGTTGACGGCATTCTGGCCGGTGGTGGCATCCAGTACCAGGAGCACCTCGTGAGGGGCCCCGGGCATTTCACGTGCCAGTACCCGTCCGATCTTTTTCAACTCTTCCATCAAGTTATTTTTTGTGTGCAGCCTGCCTGCCGTATCTAAAATCAAGACGTCGGCCCGCCGTGCTTTGGCAGCTTGCAGGGAATCGTAGGCTACAGCCGCAGGGTCGGCCCCTTCTCGGTGTCTGATCAAATCCACTCCCACCCGGTTGGCCCAAATTTCCAGCTGGTCGATCGCTGCCGCCCGGAAGGTGTCGGCGGCGCCCAGGATAACCTTCTTGCCCTCTAATTTATAAAGGTGCGCCAGTTTGCCGATGGTCGTGGTTTTACCGACCCCGTTAACCCCTACCACCGTTATAACAGTGGGCGGCCCGGTGCTAAGGTTAAGCGACGCCTGGCCGGTACCGAGTAAATCCTTGATATGTTCTTTAAGAATGGGTTTCAGTTCGCCGGCATCTTCCACCCGCTTTTCCCGAACCGTGTTCCTTACCTTCTCCACCAGGTCCATAGCAGTATTCACTCCTACGTCCGCCTGGACCAGAATTTCTTCCAGCTCTTCATATAAATCTTCGTCTATCGACTTACGGCGGTGAATCAGATGGTCCACTTTTTCGATAAAACCCTGGCGGGTCTTGGTAAGTTTATCTCTTAAACGATTTAAAAAACCCATGGCACATTTCAGACCTCCTGCTGATTAAATCACCGGTAAAGAACCGGACCAGGCATGAATACGTTTTACCCTTGAATATTTATATTTTACGGAAAAGTTCGTTCTCTTCCAGGGCCGCCTTGGCTGCCTGTTGTTCGGCATCTTTTTTAGAACCTCCCGTACCCCTGCCCAGCATAATACCTTGATAATACACACCTGCGGTAAACTTCTTATCATGGTCGGGTCCTGCTTCTTTTATGATCGTATATTTTACCTGCTCGCTGCCGCACTGCTGAACGATTTCCTGCAACTCGGTCTTATAGTCCCGGTCGCATCGCCCTTCCAGGATATCTTGCAACACCGGTTTAAGACAGAACAAAGCCAGCTTTCCGGCCGTGGCCTGTCCCTGGTCCAGGTATACCGCACCCAGCAGCGCTTCAAAGGCATCGGCCAGTATAGACGGGCGTTCCCTGCCCCCGGACCTTTCCTCGCCTTTACCCATATTAAGGCAAAATCCCAATTCCAATTTCCTGGCCGCCCTGACCAGGGACGGTTCACACACCACCGCAGCCCGCATTTTGGTCAGTTCCCCTTCGTCCCAATCCGGATACCGGTGGTATAAATAGTCGCTGATCGCCAACTCCAAAACGGCATCACCTAAAAACTCCAGGCGCTGGTTATTTACAACTCCCACCCGGCGTTTTTCATAAGTATACGAACTGTGAGTAAGCGCCTGGTGTAATAAATCTTCATCACGCCATACAAAACCAAAACTTTTCTTCAGGCGTTCCACACAATCTTTATTTTTTAACATTATGATCACCTGGTTCATTTTTTAACAAAACACGATATCTCTACAAGTTAACTACGATTTAAATCTCATGATCAGACCTTACACACAAACACCAGTAAACGCTACGCCACGGGGACGGTTCCATCGTCTTCCCTTCGGCCCTTTGCTACGCTTCGGGGACGCTCGAACCGTCCCCATGGCTCCGCTAACCTTTAATTTACGCTGTAGTGTTAATTGCATCTTTTAAAAATCAACGTGGCATTATGACCGCCAAAACCAAAAGAATTTGACAGTGCCACGTTAACTCCGACCTTTCTGGCAACGTTGGGAACGAAATCCAGGTCGCATTCCGGGTCGGGCTCTTCATAATTAATCGTAGGCGGAATTACCCCCCTGGAAATGGCCAGGACCGAAGCTATGGCTTCCAGGCCGCCGGCCGCACCCAGCAAATGCCCGGTCATGGACTTAGTGGAACTTATTGCTAATTTATAGGCGTACTTGCCGAATATTTTCTTGACCGCGGTAACTTCAGCTTTATCGCCCAGAGATGTTGAGGTGGCATGAGCGTTAATATAGTCAACCGCACCAGGTTCCATTTCTGCATCGGCAAGTGCCTGCTTCATGGAATTTGCCGCCCCGTGTCCCTCCGGGTCGGGAGCGGTTATATGGTAAGCATCGCAGGTACTGGCATAGCCGGCAACTTCCGCATAGATCCATGCACCTCGGTTAACGGCGTGTTCCAGG
The DNA here is from genome assembly GCA_002365865.1 of Pelotomaculum sp. UBA3102. Lineage (GTDB taxonomy): Bacteria > Bacillota > Desulfotomaculia > Desulfotomaculales > Pelotomaculaceae > UBA3102. Next base: position 8,275 of record DFAQ01000055.1, on the reverse strand, counting down.
GTTTCCAATACCAGTATTGCCGCACCTTCACCCACAACAAATCCGTCTCTTCCGGAGTCAAAGGGCCGGCTGGCTCTTTCGGGCTCTTCGTTCCTGGTTGACATTGCCTTCATGGAACAAAATCCGGCCATAGCCAGAGGTGTAATCGGTGCTTCCGCACCTCCCGTAATTATCACGTCGGCTTTGCCCGACTGAAGCAACTTGAAGGCGTCACCCACGGCATTCGTGCTGGAGGCACAGGCGGTAACACAAGTTAGGTTCGGCCCGCGCAGGCGATAATTTATGGCTATCTGCGCCGCCCCCATATTGGCGATCATCATGGGAACAAAAATCGGACTTACCCGTCCGGGACCCCTCCTGGACAGCACCCCGGCCTGTTCCTCCAAAGTCTCGATACCACCGATACCGGAGCCGAGAATTACGCCTACCCGGTCCCGGTTCTCCCCTTCAAGATCCAGTGCTGCGTCTTTGATCGCCATGCCCGTAGCGGCTACTGCAAACTGGGTAAACCGGTCCATACGCCGGGCATCTCTTTTTTCAATATAAACCGACGGATCGAAATTGACCACTTCTCCCGCAATTTTGGTGCTGAATTTTTCAAGGTCAAACCTGGTTACCGCCTTGATCCCGGAAACCCCGCCGGTCATAGAAGACCAGAACTGTTCCAGTCCAGTGCCCACAGGGGAGATAATACCAAGGCCGGTAATGACTACCCGTTTTTGCAATATTTGCTCCTCCCTCTCAAAAAAGTCCCGTGGTTTCCCCCGGGACTATATCTCAAAGATTTATTGATGGTCCTGGATATACTTGACAGCCTCACCGACCGTGCCAATCTTTTCCGCATCTTCGTCGGGAATTTCCAGGTCAAACTCTTCTTCCAGGGCCATTACAAGTTCTACGATATCTAAAGAATCGGCTCCCAGGTCATCTACAAATGATGCCTCCATTTTAACTTCCTCTTCTTCAACCCCTAACTGTTCAACAATAATCGACTTTACCTTATCAATTATAGCCATAATTACCATTCACCCCCTTTTCGGCACTTTACCCGATATCCTTTTAAAAGCACGACATTCCGCCATCCACAATAAAAGTTTGACCCGTTATATAACCGGCAGCGTCTGAAGCCAGAAAAGCCACCAGACCGGCCACATCTTCAGGGCTGCCAAACCTTTTCAAAGGAATCTGCGCCAACATGTTCGCTTTAACTTTTTCCGGCAGGCTGCCGGTCATCTCTGTGGTGATAAAACCGGGGGCTACCGCGTTTACGGTAATATTACGGGAACCAACCTCCTTGGCCGTGGCCTTGGAAAAACCAATCAAGCCGGCTTTGGCGGCACAATAGTTAACTTGTCCGGTATTTCCCGTTAAACCTACTACCGAACTGATATTGATAATTCTCCCGTAGCGGTTTTTGACCATATGCCGGACAGCGGCCCTGGTACAGTTAAAAGCCCCTTTCAGGTTTATTGCCATTACCTCGTCCCACTCATTGTCTTTCATCCGTAAAATCAAGTTATCCCTGGTAATCCCGGCGTTGTTGACCAGAATATCTACCCTGCCGAATTCAGCTACCGCCGCATTGACCATGGCTTCAGCCTCACCCGGGTCAGCCACATCGGACTTGTAAACCAACGCCCGGCCGCCGGCATTCCTGACGGCTTCCGCCACTTCCCCGGCGGCACTGTGACGGGATGCGTAATTTACAACTACCGCTGTCCCGCTTTTGGCCAGAGCCAGGGCTATAGCACTCCCGATACCCCTGGAAGCACCGGTTACTATGGCAACTCTACCGTCAAAATCCATTTTAGCCAACCTCCTTCATAAGTGCAAGGATTTTTTCTAAGGACTTTTTATCTTCAATGTGGTATATAGTTGCTGCACGGCAAATCTTTTTGATTAAACCACTCAGTACTTTGCCGGGCCCGATTTCAATAAAAGTATTGATTCCTTTGGCAATCAGCAGGCGGATACTTTCTTCCCACCTGACGGGGCTGTAGACCTGCCGGATTAAAGCATCCCTTACTCCGGAACCGGTGTGGACAAAGTCCGCGTCCACGTTGGTAACCACCGGAATACCGGGATTAGTAATGCTGATACTTTCCAGGTCCCCGGCCAACCTTTCCCCTGCCGGCTTCATCAGCCTGGAATGAAAAGGAGCACTCACCGGCAACGGGACGAAACGCCTGGCACCGGCTTTCCCCGCCAATGCACCGGCTGCGTTGAGCCCGTCCAGGTCACCGGCAACCACGACCTGGCCGGGGCAGTTCAAGTTTACTGCCTCAACGGTTCCTGCCACCGAAGCCCGGCGGCAGATTTCAATCACTTCTTCCGCAGGCAACCCCATGACCGCCGCCATACCGCCGGTTCCCAGGGGAACCGCCTCCTGCATGTATTGTCCCCGTTTACGAACCAGGCGGACCGCATCTTCAAAGGTAAATGACCCGGCCGCCACCAGGGCTGTATACTCACCAAGACTGTGACCGGCTACGGCAGACGGAACCGGTGCCCCCTCTTTTTTAAACACTTCCAGGCAGGCCGTACTGGTAGTCAGCACCGCCGGCTGGGTGACGGCAGTCTTTTGCAACTCTTCCTCCGGTCCTTCGAAACAAAGCCGGGAAATTGCCAAGCCGAGAGCTTCGTCCGCCCGCTTAAATATGGAAGCCGCCTCAGGATAATTGAGGTACAGTTCCCTGCCCATGCCGACATATTGCGCCCCCTGACCGGGAAAAACGAATGCTGTGTTCATGGTGTTCAATTTATCACCTGTCTGTTTAAGCGACCCAAAATAAGCCCGGCTTCGTTAATAATATCCCTAATTATATCCTTAACCGGTTGAACTTTTTTAACCATCGCACTGACCTGCCCGGCCATAACGGTACCGTTTTCCACGTCACCATCAACCATTGCCCGCCTGAGGCTCCCCACACCCAGCTTTTCAATTTCTTCGGGCGAAAGATTTTCTTTTTCCATTTCTTGATACTTTCTGGTCAGCTTGTTGCGTAACGCACGTACGGGATGTCCGGTAGAAATCCCGGTGACCGCGGTATCACGGTCCCTGGCTTTAATGACATATTCTTTGACTCTCCGGTGAACCGTACATTCCTCGGCGCACATAAAGCGAGTACCCATCTGCACTCCGACCGCACCTAAGGCCATGGCCGCTACCAGTCCCCTGCCATCAAAGACACCGCCGGCGGCAATTACAGGAATATCCACCGCATCAACCACCTGCGGCAGCAGGGCCATGGTGGCAAGTTCTCCGATATGTCCGCCTGATTCCATTCCCTCTGCGATCAGGGCATCAACACCGCCCCGGGCCAACCTTTTGGCCAGTGCCACCGAGGACACCACCGGGATTACCTTCGTACCCGCTTCCCGCAGGGAAGCTACGTATTTACCGGGATTGCCGGCACCGGTGGTGACTACGGCAACCGGTTCCGCCAGAAGCAGGGACATGATTTCATCCAAAAAAGGGGAACGAAGCATGACATTAACTCCAAAAGGTTTTTGAGTTAATTGCCTGGTCTTGCGCAGCTGTTCTTTGAGCCAGCCGGACGGCGCCGCGCCGGAACCGATAATTCCGAGGCCGCCCGCCTCTGATACCGCCGCAGCCAACTCGGCGGTGGAAACCCAGGCCATACCGCCCTGGATAATCGGGTATTCTATTCCCAGCAGGTCACACAATGAAGTACGTAACAAAACCCTTACCACTCCTATATCAAGATTACTAACCGGAAACATCCTACCATTTAATGGCAACGGCACCCCAGGTCAGGCCCGCACCGAAGCCCACCATAACCACGTTGTCTCCTTTTTTGATCCTGCCGCTTTGCAGGGCTTCTTCCAGTGCCAGGGGAATTGATGCCGTGGACGTATTTCCGTAGCGGTCGACGTTTACCAAGACTTTTTCCATGGGCAGGCCCAGTCTCCTGGCGGCAGCTTTAACTATCCTGATGTTGGCCTGGTGGGGTATGAAAAAATCCAAGTCCGACTTACTCAACCCGGCCAGGGCCAAGACTTCCTCCGCTGCTTCCCCCATGACTCTGACCGCGAACTTAAAGACCTCGCGGCCGTTCATATGGATATAATGTTTGTTTTGCCCCACAGTTTCCCTGGTAGCCGGTTGTCTGGAACCTCCCGCAGGCATGTGCAGGTGTAAGGCCCCGGCACCGTCGGCCCGGAGCTTAAAGGACAGAATACACCGGTCTTCAACCGTAGGACGTAAGACAACCGCGCCGGCACCGTCGCCGAAAAGGACACAGGTGTTGCGGTCTTTCCAATTAGTAATCTTGGATAAGTTCTCGGCTCCTATTACCAGCACCGTGCGGCAGGAACCGGTAGCAATAAACTGACTGCCGGTTGCCAGAGCATAAATAAAACCAGTGCAGCCTGCGGCCAGGTCAAAAGCCCCGGCATTCTTTGCCCCGAGCTTTTCCTGCACCAGGCAGGCTGTGGCCGGAAAAAACATGTCCGGAGTATTGGTGGCGGTTATGATCAGATCCACCTCTTCCGGGGCCATACCGGCATTTTCCAGTGCCCTTTCCCCTGCAGCGACTGCCAAATCCGACGTGGCCTGATCCGGGCGGGCGATCCTTCTCTCCCTGATGCCCGACCTCGAACGGATCCACTCGTCGCTGGTATCGACCAATTCCTCCAGCTGGGAATTATAAAGCACCCGCTCGGGTACATATGTTCCCGTTCCCGCTATTCCGGCATTAATCAGCTCCCTGGACAAGACTGACACCTTCTTTCTTAACCGGTACATTACCCACGCTGTCCATAATCGCCGCCACCAGGCGGTTGTCCACTGAATCAGCAGCAAGCCTGACCGCATTTTTGACCGCCTTGGCCGTTGAGCTGCCGTGACAGATAATCAAAACCCCGTTCACCCCCAGCAGGGGAGCACCGCCATACTCGGTATAATCGATACGTTTCTGAAAACCCCTCAACGCCGGTTCGGCTATCACCGTGCCCATTTTAGCCAGCCAGCTTTTGGTAATTTCCTCTTTCATCATTTTAAACAATGAACCAGCCATTCCTTCCCCGGCTTTCAGTACAATATTTCCTATGAAGCCGTCGCAGACGACCACATCAACCGTGCCGCGAAAAATATCCCGGCCCTCAATATTTCCGACAAAATTGAAACCGGCCCTTGATAATAACGGAAAAGCAGCCAGCGTGGTCTCATTTCCTTTGGTTTCTTCCTCCCCGTTGCTTAACAGGCCGACCCGCGGCTCGGCAATACCCAGAATCTTTTTGGCATACAGGTAACCCATCACCCCAAAATGAAAAAGGTTTTGCGGTTTGCAGCCTACATTGGCACCGGCATCCAAAAGCACCGTCATTCCTTTTTCATTTGGAAGCACCCCGGCAATGGCCGGTCGGTCGATACCCTTAATTCTTCCCAGGCCGATTAGGGCGGAGGCCATGGCAGCACCTGTACTCCCGGCTGAAACCACCGCCGCGGCCGCACCTTCTTTAACCAGCCGGGTCGACATAACTATGGAAGCATTTTTCTTGCGTTTAACGGCCACCGCGGGATGTTGTTCATTCATGCCAATGACTTCAGGTGCATGCACAATACTTACCAGACCGCCGGTGTCGCACCCGGATGCTCCTATTTCGGCTTTGACCTGCTCCTCGTCTCCCACCAGAATAATACCTAACTCATACTCCTTTACGGCCTCCAGGGCTCCTTTGACAATTTCCCGGGGAGCAAAATCCCCGCCCATGGCATCCACAGCAATTTTCACTGCGGTTTTACCTCCTCCGTCATAGCGAATACTAAAAACTTACCTTGCAATACAATTTCGTCTTTTACTTGCGAGGTAACTTTTACCATGTATTTATTACCTTTTTTAGATTTTATAACAGCTTTTGCCAAAACTTTTTCACCACAATATACCGGGCGCTTAAAGCTCACCCGGGCAATACCGGTTAATGCCGCCTGAGCATTAATCACAGCCACAGCCAAAGAATTGGCCTGCGCAAAAAGGTGGTGCCCCCTGGCAACCCGGGCTTTCTTCAGGGTCATTTCTTTAGTAACGGGCAATACCGACATCGCGGAGTTGCCCACTTCCAAATCGACCACTTCCCCCACCAGTTCACTACCGGAAAGGGCCCTCACCGGCAGGCCGTTTCCTTTTGCCACGTGTTTCAACCTTTCCCGCAGTTCAGGTATTTTTAATTCCAACCTGTCCAGCCTGATGGTTTGGACACTGACATTTAATATTTGCGCCAAGTCCCCATCGGTAAGGAACGGGTCACTTTCCAGGTATTTTACCAGGTTTTTTTGTCTTTTTTCTTTACCTAAACTTTCCCGGGTCACTTCGCCACCCTCAAAGTAAAGACTTTGAAATTATGGTAAATTATTATTAGTACCAGATCTTAAAGATAGTATAATGTACCTTTTATTTAATTGCAAGTGATTAAATAAAATGGCTCCGTAATATAATATTACGGAGCTCATCTAAATACATTATTGGTTTGTTTTATTTTCCCGCTAAAACTTCCCTAGCTTTATAGTAACCACATTCCGGGCAGACGTGATGGGGCATTTTCAAGGCCCGGCACTGCGGACAACTGACCAATACCGGGGGAGTCAGCTTCATGTTGGCCGCACGGCGCTGCCTGCCGCGTTGTTTTGAAGCTCTCCTCTTGGGTACTCCCATAATAGACACCTCCTTCAACCGGAAATTGGATGCCGGCAAGGCACCCGGTTCCAGTTATGAAATAATATTATTCCTTTTGTTCAAAATATTTTTTTAAAACGTTTAGACGCGGGGCTATATCTTTACCGGCGCAACGGCATTGTCTTTCATTAAGGTTAATCCCGCATACCGGGCATAGCCCGCGACATTCTTCGCGACATAACGCTTTCATGGGCAGGTGCATGATGATGCTTTTCGTTATTTCGGGAGAAATATCAAGAAAATCACCGGTAAAAGAAACTGCTTCATCCGCATCTTCCTCCGGTGCGGCAGTATATACCTCCTTAACCGGCACCTCAAAGGAATACTCGAAAAAATCCAGGCAACGGCTGCAGGCGAGTTTCAGCTTGCCCGACGCCTTGCCTTCAACCACCAGGTGCTTACCGGTATTGTCAATAACCACATCAATGACTACCGGTCCGCTAAAGTTCACACTTTCTCCCTGGACTTTGAAAGAAGGCATCTGTACATCTTGCTTATACCGGGCTGAATCCCCCGGAATTCTTTTCAACCTGGCTACGTTCAACTGCAGCATTTCTTCACCGTCCCGCATTCAACAACCAAAATTATATTAAGACATCTTGATTTTGTCAAGATTTACCCCGTGCAGTCCGGTTCTAAGATTATTTTAATGCAACGGTATTAATGACCCAAATTCCGGCCTGACCTTGCTTTACCGGCTGAATCAACTGAACGAGATAAATTTTATTATCGTGCGCTACTTCCACCCTTGCTTCACCGGTTCCGGAAGACGGTCCCTGGGGTGTTTTTGATAATAGTACAAACCTGTCTTTGGACGGATCGAATCCCAGCAATTGTCCCTCATTCATGGCTACCCGGACCTGGCTACCCGGACCGGATCGCACCGCCAGGGCTGGTGACCTTGATCCGAACTGTTCTGAAGTTCCCGGGCTTTTTCGAAATCTAACGGCACGGAACCGGTTTTTATTTTTTCGCCCTTGACCTTGCTCCAATCCGGCTTAACGGGTTCCATGGTACCGATGTGTCCAAACAGGGTTTCCAGTTTTCCCCCCTCGACCAGAAATTGCACCCCGGTAATACCCGGTAATTCTGCCAGTGAATTAACTACCGAAATAAACCAGCATGGTTTCACCGGCGGAACCGCCCCATCCGCTGTTTTTTACTTTACCGGAAAAATTTACATAGGCCACGCCGTTAATTATAGCCAGGGAAAGCAGCCTGGTTTCCGGCGGAATCGTCCGCCTTAATTCAGAATTCGCCGGACCTTTAATCAATTCCTTTACTACGATTTCCTCAAGCGATGCGCCTTTTTTGACGACCTCCCTTTTTTCCGGCACGAGATATATAACCTGTTCATCGGCAAAATACAGGGTCACCGTTGCGGAAGTGGCGGCTGGTTCCGGACTGATCGGAGTACGTTCAAAATCATCCTGCTCCGGCCCGGAGATGAACCACCCGGCACACCCCGGCAGCAGTACGGTGATGAAAAACATTATGATTATTGCCGATAATTTGGATCTGCTTTTTTGCCCGTTGAACATAGCAACCCTCCTGGATGGTACTACAGCGTAATATTGCTT
>DFAQ01000010.1:1042-9298 GCA_002365865.1 Pelotomaculum sp. UBA3102 | reverse complement strand
GGCGCAGGGGTTTGGTCCGGTGTTGGAAAAATGGAAGGAATTTTCCGTTTCCCTTAACTGCCCGGTACGGATCCATACTTTAAAGCATTCCTGGGACGGGTGGGCGGAAGACATTGACAAGGACGGCGCCCTCCTTGTAAGCACGCCCGGCGGTGGATTTCAACGTCTGATTTCGGGAGAAATATCCCTCCGTTTGGTCTGAAATATTAATGCTTTTTTTATCGTTATTGTTAACTGTATTGTATTAATTGGTTAACATATATAATCCGGAGACGGACGGTTTTTTAATAATCTATTCTTTAAAAGGAGCTGATCAGTTTATGTCCAGGTTTTCGGCCCGCGATATTACCATGGCCGCTGTTTTCGCTGCCCTGGCCGTGGCGGCGGCCATGCTGGTAAGGTACGGCGGTGCGGTGGTCCCTTTCAGCCTGCTGCCCTTTGTGGCCATGCTGGCGGGCGGTATTTTGGGAGCCCGTTTGGGGGCGTTGAGCATGATCGTTTATTTACTGCTGGGATTGACCGGCGTACCGGTGTTCGCCAGGCCTCCTTTCGGCGGTCCGGCCTACGTACTGCAACCCACCTTCGGTTTTCTGATTGGTTATATTGCAACGGCCTACGTGACCGGTATGCTGCTTAAAAACAGGGAATCCAGCGGTTTCTTGCGTTATTTCTTTTCCATGGCGGCAGGTATGGTCTTTTGCTACCTGGCCGGGCTGCCCTATCTTTATGTCATATTAACTTTCTACCTGGGAAAGACTCTTTCGGTGATGCAGGTAATAGCCATAGGTTTTACCCCCTTTATAGTACTTGACCTGGCCAAGGCGGCGGTGGCCGCGGTACTGGCCAGAGCGGTTTACCGCAGGCTGAATTATAAGACATTTGGGAGTAAAGATGACGATATAATAGATTCCACTTAAAAGTTTTCGTGGTCGGGCATTTTAATAAGGTTTATTTTTAACCGGGTTTTGTTGCCCTCTTCGTCAGGATGCTGCGGGTCCCGTGAGGTAATGGCAGTTAAACCGTCTCCGGAGCAAAAGGAATTGCTTCCCGCCGATAGTTGGATATTATTGGAGGGAAAGTTAAAAATAACCTCTCCGATATTTACAACTGCGCCGGAATGAAGGCAATTTATTTTCAGACTGCCGATAATTAATTGGGTCATTGGTAATCACCTTAATCAATTTTTTGATCAGTTTATAAAAAAAACAATATGCTTTAATAGTATATGGCAGTAATTTGAAATAGGTGCAAAACACTTATTATTTATAATTCATAGTAATCTTTGGCTTTCCGGTGCCGGACTGTTGCAAAGGTTCTTTTTTTGGTTAAATACGCGTTCTGTTCCGGAACCAGGAAATATGGTGCCTACATTCATGGTACCGGAAAGATTTTCAGTAGAAATTGAGTCTACATGATAATTAGTTTCAATTTTATCGCAAATAATCTTTTCGATAACAATTTTTTCTACTTCTATTGATTTTAGGTGTTTTAGTTGCAGTTTTATTTGTGCGATCTGTTTTTCGACGGCCTCTATTCTCTGGTTGTGTTCATCCAGGTTGGATTTTGAGAAGATAATTTTTTTAAAAAAAAGTAAAATTTGCTTCACAATACCAAATCCTTAAAAAGATCTGTAATTTGCAGAATAAACAGCCGCTTTAAATTAAAGGTTCTTGGTAAGAGTTTATTCACCGGTGAAAGCAACAAAGACGTTGATTTAAAAAAATTTTTTTAAAAAGGGAATAACGGCGGAAGCAGAGAATAAAACTGCTATACCTAAATACAGGGAGTTGGTAGTATGTTCCGCCTGACCAATGTGATGGAGAACCTGGTACTTGACACGATCGAAGAGATTCTCAGTACGCAAAAGAATATTTGCGGGTGTCAGAGGTGTAAGCTTGATATGGCTGCAATTGCACTGAACAAGCTGCCTACCTCTTATGTTGTAACGGCGGAAGGCGAGGTTCTCCTGAGGGTCAATTCCTTAAAGCAGCAATTAAAAGTCGATATTATCAGGACTGTAACTGAAGCCATGGCTTTGGTTAGTAAAAATCCACATCACGCAAGAGAAAATACCTAAAGGCATCTACCCGGTTATATAAGGCATAAACGTGAAGTTGCACGGGGCCGTAAGGTCTGATAAGATTTGGATATACGAATTATTAGAAAGCGGGGACAGGATATGATCCTGGTTTTTGATATCGGTAATACCAATATCGTTTTAGGTGTCTTTAAGGGTAGCAGTCTGGCGGCTGACTGGCGGCTTTCCACAAATCGCCACGCAACCCTTGATGAATACGGGATTATCCTCAAGGAGTTGTTCGCAATATCCGGCCTTGAAATGAAGTCGATCAGGGCCGTGGTAATTTCTACAGTAGTGCCGCCGTTGACCTATACTCTGGAGAACATGTGCCGGAAATATTTTAATATTGCTCCCCTGGTAGTCGGACCGGGGATTAAAACGGGGCTTGCAATAAAGCTGGAAAACCCGCGGGAAGTCGGTGCGGACCGGATTGTCAATGCAGTTGCCGGTGTTGAACGGTACGGCTCTCCCCTGGTTATCGTTGATTTCGGTACCGCCACCACATTCTGCGCCATTAATAGCAAGGGCGAATACCTGGGCGGGGCGATAGCACCGGGCATAAATATTTCCACGGAGGCGCTTTTTGCCAGGGCGGCCAAGTTGCCCAGGGTAGAATTGGTCAAGCCCGGCTCCGTTATCGGGAAAAATACCGTTGCCAGTATGCAGGCGGGCATATTTTACGGGTTTATCGGCCAGGTGGATGGAATCGTCGGCCGGATGAAAAAAGAACTGGGTGAAAATACTAAAGTTATCGCAACCGGTGGTTTGGCAGGGCTTATGTCTTTGGAAAGCGTTACCATCGACCGGGTGGATCCTTTCCTGACCTTGTACGGGCTGAGATTAATTTACGAAAGGAATGTGCCGCGGTGAGAATCGGTCCGGTTCAGCTTGACAACCCGGTAATATCGGCTCCCATGGCCGGTGTCACCGATAAGGCTTACCGAATTTTAGCCGGGGAATCCGGTTGCGGCCTGGCCTGCACCGAAATGGTGAGCGACCAGGCCCTTTTATATGGCAATCCTAAAACCTGCAGCCTCCTGGATCTATCCGGGGAAAAAAGACCCGTGAGTATGCAGGTGTTCGGGGCGGAACCCGGGTATATGGCGGCGGCTGCTGAAATTATGGCTGAACGTGGCGCCGATATTATTGACATCAACATGGGTTGCCCGACGCCCAAGATAGTAAAAAACGGCGAAGGAGCCGCTCTGATGAAGGATCCGGAAAAAGCCGCCGCCATAGTCAGGGCGGTGGCCGACCGGGTAAAAGTCCCCGTTACCGTCAAAATGCGCAAAGGTTGGGATGACAAATCTGTAAATGCGGTTGAATTGGCCAGGTATGTAGTTGATGCCGGCGCCCGGGCGGTAACGGTACACGGGCGCACCCGGTTTCAGTTTTACGCCGGGGAGGCCGACTGGGGAATTATTGCCGCGGTCAAACGGGCGGTAAGTGTTCCGGTGATCGGGAACGGAGACGTCCGGTCGCCCCGGGATGCCCTAGCCATATTGCAGGAGACCGGTTGTGACGGGTTAATGATCGGCAGGGCCGCACTCGGAAACCCCTGGATTTTTTCCCGGGTGATTTATTTCTTAAAAACCGGAATAATCCCGCCCGGTCCCACTCCGGCCGAAAAAGAGGCCATGGCTTTGAGGCACCTGGATCTGCTGGTAGAAACAAAAGGCGAAAAGGTGGCCGTTTGGCAGATGCGCAAGCATGCGGCCTGGTACGTGAAAGGAATGCGGGGAGCGGCCCGGCTCAGGGAAGCAGTAAACCGGGCTCAAACCAAAAGCGAATTAAAAAAAATTCTTCAATCGGGGTTTGCAGAACTTGCACGGAATAGTAATACCTGTTAAAATTTACTGTATACATATTTGTGCACATTATATTGCGGGAGAACATTATCTATAAATAAGGGTGATATTTTTGAGATTGCTCCGCCTGGGCGAAAAGGTGATCAGCAGGCGCAAAATAGACCAGTTTATCGAAGAATTCTTCAGCCTGAGGACGCAAGGAATGACCCAGACCGAGGCTGCTTCAAGGTTGGGCGTCGACCGGACCCTGGTCTGCCGCCTCGAAAACCTGGGGGAAATTAGAAAGGGCAGCCGGTTGGCAGTAGTAGGATTTCCGGTTTTGAACAAAAAAGAGCTTCAAGACAGCCTGGAACGGGAAGGAGTAGAATTTGTTTTTCTGATGACCGAGGAGGAGCGCTGGGATTTTATCCGGCAAAAAAGCGGGGTGGACCTGTTTGATGCTATTATGGAACTGATAGCAAAGGCGCATTCCTTCGACCAGGTACTGGTTATAGGTTCCGGCCAGAGGATCAAAATTTTTGAAGCGGTTTTGGATAAAGAAGTAGTGGGGTATGAAATCGGGGAGTCCCCTATTCAGGAAGATAAGTACGTTGAGGTTACGGATATACTCGAGATAGTGCGGGCTATAAAGGAATAGGAGGTAGCTAATTGCAGAATTTCGCCTTTATGATCCACCCCATGCACGCAGAGGATGTAACAAGGAAATTCAAGTTTGCCGGTTTTATTCCGGAACGGTTTTTGGAACGCGCTTTTTCTATGTTTCCTGCCATGAAGGTAGCACATATTACCGGAGTTAGTTCGTCATTTGAAAGCGCGGAAGGATGGTTTATCGCCTGTCCCCTGACTACCAGATTGATGACCGGTCTTCCCCAGGCTTATGTTTTAAAAAAAATTATTCAGGGAGGCCGCGTGGCCGAGAAGTTGGGTGCCAAAATACTGGGACTCGGTGCCTTTACCAAGGTAGTGGGCGATGCCGGCATAACGGTGTCCAGGAACCTGAATATTCCGGTCACCACGGGGAACAGTTATACCGTCGCCACTGCGGTGGAAGCTGTCAGGGAAGCGGCCCGGGTAATGGGGCACGACCTAAAGAAATCGTCGGTCGTAATTCTGGGGGCCACGGGTTCCATCGGCCGGGTATGTGCCCTGATTTTGGCCCGGGAGGTCCGGAACCTGACTCTGGCGGCACGTAACGAAAAAAAACTGGAGGAATTGGCCGCCAAAATCCTTTATGATACCGGTCTGGCGGTGAGGGTAACTTCTGATGTCCGGAGTGCCGTTAGCTCTGGTGACGTGGTTATAACGGTAACCAGCGCGGTTGATACGGTGATTGAACCGGAAGATCTCAAGAGCGGTGCCGTGGTTTGTGATGTGGCTAGGCCCCGTGATGTGTCGAAGAGTGTGGCTGAAAAAAGGGACGACGTTTTGGTAATAGAGGGCGGCGTAGTGGAAATACCGGGCGAGGTTGATTTTAATCTCGATTTCGGGTTTCCTGCCGGAACCGCGTATGCCTGCATGGCGGAAGTGATGGTGCTGGCGCTGGAAAAGCGGTACGAAAGTTATTCTTTGGGCCGCGAGTTGGATATTAAACAGGTTGAGGAAATCGCGACGCTGGCAAAAAAGCACGGGTTTAAACTGGCTGGCTTTCGCAGTTTCGGCAGGGCGGTTACGGATCAGGAAATTTTGGAAATAAAAAAGCGGGCCGGGAACGGGTCTCAATAACCGGGTGATCCGGCGAAAAGATCATTCCAGGAGAAAAGCAGGTGGTGGAAACATCAAAAATAAAAGATTGGTTTGACCTTGACAAAGCCGGGTCCTGTTTTTATAATGTTTAGGAAAAGCACGAAGGAATATAAGCAAGCACTGCAAAAAAAAAAGTTTTTGCAGTGCTTTAAGTGTAGTTATAGCCCTTTTTATCAGGTCCCCGAATAATAAACCGGATAGGGCATATTATTGTTTATGATGTTTTATTTCTTAGAACAAGGAGATTGTTGTTTAATGAAAGAGAAAGAAGTAATTATGACGGCGGACGGCCTTAAGAAGCTAGAGGAAGAACTGGAACAGCTCAAATCAGTGAAAAGGAGAGAGGTAGCCGAGCGGATCAAGCAGGCCATTGGATTTGGGGATATCAGCGAGAACTCGGAGTATGAGGACGCCAAGAATGAACAAGCTTTTATTGAAGGCCGCATCCTTACCTTGGAAAAAATGTTGCGCAACGTCCGGATTATAGACGGTGAAAACCTGGTTGACGGAGTGGTTTCAATCGGGTCGACAGTCAAATTAAAGGACTTGGAATCCAATGATGAAATTAAGTATACGATTGTCGGTTCAATTGAGGCTGATCCCGGGGAAAATAAAATATCGAACGAATCTCCGGTCGGCAAGGCTATTATTGGCCAGCAAAAAGGCAGTGTGGTTGAAGTGAATGTTCCGGCCGGACAGCTAAAATATCAAATAATGGATATTTTAGCGTGAGGCTATTGGAGGTATAAAATGTCAGGACAAAAAAAATACGATGATCGTGCCGTATCCGGCATTAATATATCAAACAGCGAGCGGGAAGAAGACTTGAATGAGTTGATGCGGGTGCGGCGCGAGAAACTGGAGGAGCTGCGCGGGACGGGAGTTGAACCTTACGGAAACCGGTTTGAGCGTACGCACCTGGCGCGTAGTATTCTGGATGACTTTCCGGAAATGGAAAACCAGCCGGTGGTTATAGCAGGACGGATTATGTCCAAACGGGAAATGGGTAAGGCTTCGTTTGCCCACGTACAGGACAGTTCGGGGCAGATCCAGATTTATGTCCGGTTGAATGATGTGGGGCCCGAAGCGTATGACCTTTTTCGCAAACTGGATATAGGTGACATTGTCGGGGTGAAGGGCAAGGTTTTTAAAACCCGCAAGGGTGAAATTACCGTATCGGCAGAGCATTTTAACTTGCTTGCCAAGTCGCTGAGGCCCCTGCCCGAAAAATGGCACGGTTTAAGGGACGTCGAGCTTCGTTACCGGCAGCGTTATGTCGATTTGGTGGTGAATCCCGGGGTTAAGGAAGTATTTGAGACCAGGAGTAAAATTATCCGTGCCTTGCGCAGTTTTTTAGACCGCAATGGTTTTTTGGAAGTTGAAACCCCGATGATGCAGGTTATTGCCGGGGGTGCTGTCGCCAGACCGTTTGTGACCCACCATAATGCGCTGGACATGAACCTCTATTTAAGAATAGCCCCGGAGCTGTTTTTAAAACGGCTTTTAGTCGGCGGTTTTGAGAAAGTCTACGAAATTAACCGCAATTTCAGGAATGAAGGTATTTCCACCAAGCACAACCCCGAGTTTACCATGCTTGAAATATACCAGGCTTACGCGGACTACAGCGACATGATGGACTTAACTGAAAAGCTTATTTCATCGGTAGCCTTAGAGGTGCTGGGGACGGCAAGCATAGTTTACCAGGGGGAAGAAATTGACCTGTCCCCGAAATGGACGAGAATCTCCATGCTCGAAGCGGTTAAGCTGCACTCCGGCCTGGATTTCAGTGCCGTTAAAGATGCCGCTGAAGCCCGCAGGGCAGTGAAACAGGCCGGGATAGAGCTGGAGGTGGCTGTCTCCGACTCATGGGGAGATATTTTGTACCGGGTTTTTGAGGAATTGGTTGAACCCAAGTTGATCCAGCCCACTTTTGTGGTGGACTTTCCGGTTGAGGTTTCTCCCCTTGCCAAGCGTAAAGCCGAAGAGCCCGGGCTTACTTATCGTTTCGAGTTATTTATCTACGGCCGGGAGCTGGCCAACGCTTTTTCAGAGTTAAACGATCCCATAGACCAAAAGGGACGTTTTGCGAAACAGGTCGAGAAAAGGAGGGCCGGAGACGAAGAAGCCCACATGATGGACGAGGATTATATAAATGCACTGGAATACGGCATGCCTCCGGCCGGCGGGCTGGGCATCGGCATAGACAGGTTGATTATGTTATTGACCAATTCATCGTCTATCCGGGACGTGATCTTATTTCCTTTAATGAAGCCCCGTGACTGAGCGCAGATACTGAGAATCAACCTGATATTACCAGTAAAATATTATTTGACAAGGCATATGATAAATGTTAGTATTGTGTTCCCGGTCGCGCCGGAAGGCGTTTTGGAAACCGGGTAACATGGAAAATACCGGCTTGACAAGGTCAGGCCTTTGTGTTAACATGTAAATCCAGGATCGCCGTAAATAACGGTGGACCGGTTGTGAAAACAGGAGTGCTTACAAGATTTATAATTTATTTCAGTAAGTGGTTCTTGACTGCTGCTGAAGAAAGTGATAAGATGGCAATTGCGTTTCGTTTGCATCAACAAAAATCAGGGATGCGGCGGGGCGGGAACACAGCAC
>DFAQ01000010.1:0-717 GCA_002365865.1 Pelotomaculum sp. UBA3102 | reverse complement strand
CGGTCTTTGAAAACTAAACAGTGGATGTTATTGGAAGAAAAGCTCTCGTCTAGCCTTAGAGGCAAGAAGAGAAGGCAAGAATTCCGGGTAACAAAGCAACAAATTAAGAGCCTAATCAAGCTCACAAGTTTTATATATATAAAGTATATAAATCTTTTACGGAGAGTTTGATCCTGGCTCAGGACGAACGCTGGCGGCGTGCTTAACACATGCAAGTCGAACGGTCCAGCACTCAGCCACTAGTGGTCAGTAGTTGCAAAAGGCCCTGGCAATAGCTAAGGGGAGGTTGCAGCAACTGATCAGTAGGGCTGAGTGCTGGATAGTGGCGGACGGGTGAGTAACGCGTGGATAACCTGCCTGTCAGGCTGGGATAACACCGGGAAACTGGTGCTAATACCGGATACGCTCAGTGGTACGCATGTACCGGTGAGGGAAGGGGAAACCCGCTGACAGATGGGTCCGCGTCCCATTAGCTGGTTGGTGGTGTAAGAGACCACCAAGGCGACGATGGGTAGCCGGCCTGAGAGGGTGACCGGCCACACTGGAACTGAGACACGGTCCAGACTCCTACGGGAGGCAGCAGTGGGGAATATTCCGCAATGGGCGCAAGCCTGACGGAGCAACGCCGCGTGAGTGAAGAAGGCTTTCGGGTTGTAAAACTCTGTCTTTGGGGAAGAAGAAAGTGACGGTACCCAAGGAGGAAGCCCCGGCTAACTA
>DFAQ01000054.1 GCA_002365865.1 Pelotomaculum sp. UBA3102 | reverse complement strand
TTTCAAACTTGAGTTATAGATAAATCAATTTAAAAATTTATTTATCTATAACAATAAACCTTTCACCACAATCTAAACATATATATTTAGTATAAGACGGAGCTGTAGTTTTATCTGAACCTACCTGCCAACTGTCGCCTTTTTGTTCTACTCGCGAGCTTTTACAGTAGGTGCATTCTTTTCTTAGGGTCATCTTTAAATCTTTGTCTTGGTTCAAAAAACCCCCTCCTTTTTAAACATTAGAATCCTCATAGATAATTATACCATATAAATATATACGAAACAATTTATTAATTTTAATTTTAACTTATCCAGCGTCCAATAAAAAACATGACACTTACTACCGTGAAAAGAAAAATAGTTATTATCGCGTAAGGAATGACCAGTTTGCTTTTCTGGAGCAGGCATGCCAGGGTAATATAACCGGGAAATAAAACAATAATATACCTGGGCATACCGTAAGGCACGTTATTAACCACTGAGGAAAAGGGAATTAAAAAACCGAGTACCGCGAAAATTAATAATGACCGATCTTTAACGTATTTAAAGCTCATAACTAACAGGTACAGGAACAACAGGGCCATTCCTGATTCAAACAGGCTGTGATAATTATTATAATAAAAAAAATGTTTTAGATTGAGGAGTTGACCTGCGCCGGGATACGCGAAGTGACGGTAACCCCAGATTTTTGTATTAAGTGAATGGGTAAATGCCAGGGGATCCCCGGTATAAATGAACAAAACGCCCATAAATATTAACAATGAAGCAGGTATTAAAAGGAGTGGCGAGGCTTTTTTCAAGTTTAACCGGTAATTGTGGTGTTGGTACTGCATATACAGTAAGGAAAGAAAAATAACTATCCCCACATTTCTGGTAAGAGCGGCGCACGCTCCGGTTAGCGACGCTGCCAGCCATTTTCCCCTTCTGGCCCAGAAAAATGCGCCGAGAGTAAAGGCCAGAAATAATGATTCCGAGTATATGGACGAGAAAAATATGGCAGTGGGAAAGAAAAGGAAAACAAATACAGAAAGTGTGGCAATTTCTGTATGGTAATCTTCTTTAACCAGACGGTAAAGTAAGATACATGCTGTTAAGTGAGCTGTGTTAGAAATTAAAAGGCCGGCCGTGACTTCGTTACCGGTGATAAAAGTAAGCAGGTATATTAAAAAAGGAAGCATGGGGAAAAAAGGGGCGCTGGTAAAATCATACCCAAACTGCGCTATCCTTAAATACCATCCGGCGTCCCACTGAATGAGCGCATCCAGTACTGTATGGTAATGTATTCCTTGAACATCTGCCGGAAGTACCGGGCTGAGTACTTCTTTGGAAAGCAGGATTAAAAATATTATAAAAAATTTATTTAATAAATAAAGATAAACAACCCGTTTCAAATCCCCTTTGTACATTGATTAACCCCCGGTTGTTTTTGCAACCACTTTGCCCCTGCGGAATACCCACAGCTTGCTAAGTGTAAAATTAAAGCTAAAGGTAATAAACGTGGCAAAAATCAATGCCGTGGTATGATCTGTTTTTATATTTAAAAAGAAGTAAATCGAGGCGCTGTTGAGACCGACTCCTATTGTGTTGACCAGTAAAAACTTGATCAATCTTGTGCCCGCTTTTCTATCCGGCAGGTTTTTAAAAGTCCAGGCATTATTCATGAAGAAACTGTTGATAATGCCGCAAAAATAGCTGAAACCTTTGGCAACCGAATAAAATGAAGCGTTTTCAGCCGGAAATGCCGTTAAAACAGCCAGATAAACGGCCCAGTCAATTAACGTGTTTATACAACCGACAGCGACAAATTTGAGTAACTGGTTTATATTACGGTTGATCATTTTAATCCTTTCATTAGATCTTGGAAAAACCACTCTTTAGCTTAAATAATTCCCTGAACGCCCGGTAAATAACCGAAAGCTTTGCCCCGGTTTGCTTCCCGGCTATTCGGGGGTGATGATTTACACCTACTTCAGTGATGGTATAACCTTTGACCATGGCTTTTGCCAAAATTTCCGTATCAATAAGCGCTCCCTGAGAAGAAAGGGTAATTTCATCAAAGATTTTTCTCCTGTAAAGTTTGAAGGCGGAATCTACATCCGACACCTTAATCTTAAAGAGAGCGTTGACAAGAGTGCCCCACAAATAAGCGTTTACTTTGCGCATTAAAGTATCCTGCCTTTTGATGCGGAAACCGGAGACAATGTCGTACTTCTCAATCATCGGCAGAAGTTTTTTGATTTCCTCAATTTTAAACTGGCCGTCTCCATCGGTATAAAAAACCAATTCTTTTAAAGCATTTTTAAAACCGGATTGTAAGGCCGCCCCGTAGCCCTTATTAACTTCATGGTGAATAACCCTGATTTCCGGGTTTTGTTCGGCCAGTCTGTCTGCGATTTCGCCGGTGCGGTCTTTACTTCCGTCATCAACAATTATTATTTCGAAGTCATCGGAAATCTGTCTGGCTGTCTGCAGTGCTTCCCCGGCAACCCTGGCTACATTTTGTTCTTCATTGTAACACGGAAAAAAAATAGTGATTGAGTATTTGCTTCTCATAATCCTGCCTCTTTTCAGCATAAATTATCTTTCAAAAAACACTTTTATATGCTTAAGTTTAATTTTTTTAAGGGTTTTTATGCAGGCGTGGTCTAATTTGTAGTAAAATATTATTAGTGCAGATGGGAGGCGATTAAATGAACTCAGTGGAGGTCAGAGGATTCGGTAAAATAAAAAAGATTTTTGATGAAAGGAAATGGCCGTTTCCACTGACAGTTGACTTTGAGGGAACAACAACAACCGGTGAGTTGGCTGAAAAACTGGAGATTCCGTCTGATGATATCGAAGTGGTTTTTGTAAACGGTATGGCCCAAGGAATGGACTGCCCCGTAAAGCCTGGTGACCGGCTGGCCTTCGTGCCGCCGGGGACACCCGGTCCTTACAGGGTATTTTTAGGGTTCGTACAAAAAAAGCAAACTGATAAAAGATGGGTGGTTAAAATACCACCCATCTTTTATTTAACGATTAGATGTCTGTCTGATAATAATGATTTTCAGAACAAGTATAACTTTTTAAAATATTTAACATAATAAAGACATAAAAATATCCAGGAGGTGAAATTAAATGGAATGGTTATCCCGAATTGCGCTGGCCCTTGTTATTATCGGCGCTTTGAACTGGCTACTGGTGGGCCTGTTTGAATGGGATTTAGTGACCGCATTATTCGGCGGAGACACGTTTAGGGCATCCTCAGGTCTGAGCAGGTTTATCTATGCTTTGGTAGGGTTGGCAGGTATTTATGCCATTTCATTCTTTTTTAAGGAAACAGCTGTTTTAAAAAACGATAAATAAACAAGTTAGAAGGAGGTATTACTGATGAAACCCCGTAAAAAAGGTCGTGTTCAAACGCCGGAACCCGTTTCTCCACCATTGGAAGAGGAAAATGGAACCTGCTGCCAGGAAGCAGAGGAGAGCACCTGTCCCGAATCAAGCTCATCAAAAGACAGTGATGTTTCTTGTTAAAAAAAGAGACCTTGTTAAAGGTCTCTTTTTTTAACTAAAATTTTTTCAGGGGTTGCCATCCGGGTTATCTAATGCTATATTTTGATTACTCAATAATTAATTTACGGGGTGATGTAGTCATGAACTGCCGAAAAAAGGACTATAACAGCGATTACCGGGTAAATATCCTTAACGACGGTACTATTATCAGTATAGAAATAACCTGTTGCAGCAGGCATGTGGGTGAAATTCGTTTTAAAGACGGTGAAAATAAAAAGTGTCCGTATTGTGGTACTCTGCATTCATTAATAATTCAGCACAATCACTTTCATATCCGTCCTGCCAAGCCTGTTTTTAATAAGGTTGATGCGGACTGCAGCTACGACCGGGATTCGTTGGAAGAAAAAGCGCTGTAAATCGATAAAGAAATATTATTTAAATTATTGGAGCAGGATTCACCTCTTGCGTCCTGCTTTAAAATAATAAAGTTGTGGTTGACACGGGCCTTGCTAACTGGTAGACTAATTTTCAGTAAATTAAAAATAGTGCTCTTATCCGGAGTGGTGGAGGGACTGGCCCAATGAAGCCCGGCAACCGTTGGGGAACAAAGCAACCCAAAAAGGTGCTAATTCCTGCAGAAGAGATTTCTTCTGGCAGATAAGAGGGAAAGCAGTTATTTTGCAAGCCTCTTCTGTTTAGAAGGGGTTTTTATATATTTACGGGAGAGCACAATATTTAGGGGGAGGCAAGTAAAAGCAATGGTTATCGAAAGAACTTATGCTGAAATTAATGAAAAAATCAAATCCGGTAAGGTGGTTGTAATGACTGCCGAAGAAGTAATATCTTTGGTGGAGGAAAAGGGTGTCAGCGAGGCTGCCCGGCAGGTGGACGTGGTAACTACCGGAACGTTTGCTCCAATGTGTTCTTCCGGAGTTTTTCTCAACTTCGGGCATCCCAAGCCCAGGATTAAAATGCAAAAAACGTGGCTGAACGGTGTCTCAGCATACACGGGTCTGGCTGCAGTCGATGCATATTTAGGCGCTACGGAACTTCCGGAGGACGACCCCTGCAACAGTAAATATCCGGGCAAATTCAGCTACGGCGGCGGTCACGTGATACAGGATCTTGTAGCCCGAAACCCGGTTTTACTTGAAGCGGTTGCTCACGGTACTGATTGCTATCCCCGCCGTGAACTGGAAACAATGATTACCTTGGACGATATAAACGAAGCTACTCTTTTCAACCCGCGCAACGCATACCAAAACTATAACTGTGCCGTCAACTTGAGTAACAAGACCGTTTATACTTACCTCGGAATGCTTAAGCCCAACCTGGGCAACGCTCATTATTGCAGCGCCGGCCAGCTAAGCCCGCTTTTGAATGATCCTTACTTTTTGACTGTAGGAATCGGCACCAGGATATTTCTGGGCGGAGGGATCGGCTATGTGGCCTGGCATGGTAACCAGCACTTCCCGGGTATCCAAAAAGATCAAGCCGGAAAGGAATATGGTCCGGCAGGCGGCACTCTTGCAGTGATCGGTGACTTGAAACAGATGAAGCCCAACTGGCTGGTGGGAACGAGTATTCTTGGTTATGGGGCCACCCTTACCGTGGGTATCGGCATACCGATACCGGTTATTAACGAGGAAGTAATGCGGTGTGTTTCAGTTACGGACAAAGAACTTTATGCCCCCATCGTTGATTACGGTGAAGCCTACGGTCAACGCGTGTCCGGAAACCTGGGCTATGTAAGTTATGCTGAACTCAAAACCGGCAGAATTAGAATAAATGGCAAGGAAGTGCCTGCCGCCCCGCTTTCCAGTTATTCTAAAGCCAGAGAAATAGCCTCGATATCAAAAGAATGGCTTAGGAAGGGTCAATTCTTCCTGGCAGAACCGGTTAAATTGCTCCCGTCTTACAAGGACGGCATTGAGGCAAAATCATTGGAAATTAAAAATATCTGATCAGTTTCAATTTTAAATCCCGGAAGGAGTGAACGGTTTGTCACCAAAAAAAATTATCCTGCGCTTCGGCAAGGATATATCGGATAAACCCATCATCTACAACCTGGTCAAGAATTACGATCTGGTTATAAACATCATCAAGGCCAATGTAAACCCTAAAAAAGAAGGCACTTTGGTTTTGGAGCTTACCGGTGAAAAGTATAACGAGGGAATTGAATATTTAAAGAGTCAGGGAGTGAGAGTACAGCCTTTGGCCGAAGAAGTGTTCCGCAGCGAAGATAAATGTACCAACTGCGGCGTCTGTACAGACATTTGCCCAACCGGCGCCCTGTATATGAAAAGACCCTCAATGGAAGTTATGTTTAACAGTGATAACTGTATCGTATGCCAGATTTGCCTGCAAATATGTCCTTACAAAGCTATGGAGGTCAGGTTCTAGTTGAAATATGATCAGCGGACATACCGGCAGTTGTTTCGCCAGGACGATCTGGTATACTTCCAGGTGGTGGTACGCCAGACCGACCTGCACGTTGGAATACGCCGGGAAAGATTTTCCCCTGAACTGGCTTACTGGGTGGAAGATATAGTGCAAAAACAACGGGTCCTTCTGGAAAATTATATTAAGGAGGACCCTGGTTTTATTAATGCTTTGTCAACTTATAAATTAAAGCCGGGGGCACCGCCCATAGCAGTAGATATGGCCGGAGCTGCCATGAAGGCAGGCGTGGGCCCGATGGCAGCCGTGGCGGGTGCCTTTGCCCAATACGCCGGCCGGGCTTTGGCCAGGCGTTCCAGGGACGTAATAGTGGAAAACGGTGGTGACATTTATCTGCGCAGCACGAAGCGGCGCAGAATCGGTATTTTTGCCGGCCAATCTCCGCTGTCAAACCGAATGGCCCTGGAAATTCTGCCGCAAGACACCCCTCTGGGCATCTGCACGTCTTCAGGTACCGTCGGCCCTTCTTTGAGTTTCGGCCAGGCCGATGCTGCGGTTGTTCTTTCTCCTTCCGCCAGCCTGGCCGATGCTGTGGCTACCGCCGCCGCAAACCTGATTCAAGCTGAAGAAGATATCCCCAAAGCAGTGCAATATGCAACAGAGATTAACGGGGTTAAAGGTGCCTTAATCATCAAAGGTGACCGTCTTGCGGTCCGGGGAAACTTGAAGCTGGTTCCTATGCGTTCATGACAGAGGCTACCATCCCCGCCCGTAATTTTCAGCACAGGGAATGCAAACAATTTTGCCGCCTTTTACCCGTGCCCGGGGTTCCATTACCCATTCGCCGCACTCGGCGCAGGGATGAGAGGGAAAAATTCGGGCCCTGGAAGGCAGATCGATATTCACATGCCTTACCTCGCAAAAATCTTCCGCTGGAAGTGCAAGAATTTGTTTTATTCGCTCTTCTGTTCCCTGCCGCTCATTTCTCCCGCCTGGTTTCTTTACCGCAATACGCACTGCCCGCCCGCTTTCGCGACAGGCGAAGGTATAGACCTGCTTGCCGTAATCACGGTAGATTAGGTTGCCTTTGCCAATGCTGCAGCCGGCGATGACCTGCACGGCGTCTACTCCGCAGGAATCGTTCTCCACTATGGCAATAATTTCTTCATCGGAGGGGCGGATGGTTTCAAGTTCTTTCAAGGCTATTTTGGATACCTTGAAGCCGGTAGCCAGTCCGGGGCAGGAATGACCGTGAAACTCAACTGCCTTTTCCCAGTCGGCATGTTCGGTTTTAACAGTACTCATAAGTTATCGCTACCTCCTTTATTAATATTATTTATCCATTTTCAGGTGAAATAAACCACAGGCCTGACGGTGGGGGCCGGCTCCGGCCAGTACCTGCTCCAGGCCATTTTTCCCTACTGCTTGAAGTACTTCCAGTACCTTCAGTTCCCGGGGTACCCGTCCGGCCAGACTGGCATAATACGGAATAATTGCGGCACAGCCGGGCCTGGTTTCGGTTTTACCCGCCACTTGTACGAAAAACCCGCACTCAGAGCAGGTATGGACTACTTTTTCCCTCAGCTCGGGCAACATCAGGCGATGGCTTTGATAAAGAAAATTTCGCCGGTAGTAGTCACGAAGGTTGGCCATGCCGCAGGCTATCCTTTCGTTCATAAAGTATACTTTCCGGGGTAAGTGACACGGCTTTCAAAATACTTTGTTCGCCAAACCGGTTTTTAATGTGATCACAGGCATGATGCAGGCGGCGGGCTTTTTCCACATCACCGAAGAGATCCATTTGCTCTGCGGTATTTCTAACCAGGCCGCTCAAGGATACGCCCACCATTCTGACCGGCTTCCAGGACGGCCAGTACAAGTGTAACAGTTCAACGGCCGCCCGGTAAACTTCATTCGTAGAAGTTGTGGGACGGGGCATGGTGCGGGTACGGCATAACCAGACAAATTGTGCGTCTTTTAGGGTCAGGTGTACCGTTTTGCCGGCATAACCGCCCAGACGTACCCGGCGGCACACGATTTCGCACAATTCAAGAAGTACCACTTTAAGGTCATGGTAGCCCCGGTAGTCTCTGGGCAGGGTAATCTGGTGCCCGACAGATTTGACCTGCTTCAGGGAGTGGGGAGAGACAGGGCTGTAATCAATACCGTTGGCGGACAGGTGTAGCACGTGTCCGATCATACCGAACCTTTTCTGCAGCACCGGCAGGGGATAACGGGCAAGTTCCCCGATGGTATGGATATTTAAGTCCTGCAGTCTTTTTTCCAGGCGGTTTCCCACCCCGAAAAGCTTCCGGACCGGCAGGGGCCACATTTTAACCGGCACATCGGGAAAGTCCAGGAGGGTAAGGCCGTCCGGCTTTTGCATCCCGGCAGCCATCTTGGCCAGAAGTTTATTGGGCCCCACTCCGATGCTGCACGACACGCCCGCCTCTTTTTTAATCCGGCTTTTTAATTTGCGGGCTATTTCCAGAGAAAAACCGTAGATTTGTTCACAACCGGATACGTCAATGAAAGCCTCATCGATGGAAAAAGGTTCCACTAACGGGCTGAATTCCTTCATAATCCCGATAATCCGGCTGGAAAAATTGACGTAGTGACGGTGTGCGGGCTTGATAAAAACAGCTTGCGGGCAAATGTCGCCAGCCTCCCACACTGTCATGCCCGTTTTCACCCCGTGAATCTTGGCTTCAATTGACGCCGCCAGAACAATCCCGTGGCGCTTGTCCGGGTCGCCGCCGACAATGACGGGTTTCCCCCGCAGTAGCGGGTCCATGGCCTGGTGTACGCTGGCGTAAAATGAATTCATGTCGGCCAGTAAAATCGGACAACGCAAAAAAACCACTTCCCTCGAACGCATGTTTGGTTTAATTATAAAAGAATCAGCGTTTCAAGTAAAGTAGTATTATTTACCGTCATAACCCGGAAAAGAAATCAGAGCGCTTGAGCGAAGATTGGGCAACCATAACCCGTCATCCTTCGGTACCGCAATTTTCCGGACGTGTTCACGGAGAATTTCACGGGAAAACGACGGTAGCTGAGCAACCAAAAATTCTTCTCCTTCCTGTAGGTCAGCTACAGGTTGACCAAAATCATAGGTCAGGTGTTCCTTTTCGTACGGAACACCTAGGTCTTCCAGGGCCTGCAAAGTATCGATGTGGTTCGAAGCATATTCCGGGGTTTTGATTTCATACCGGGAATAAAGTTCCTCACTGTAAAAGGAGGTCCGGTACCTGTGAGCCGGAATCACTAAAAAAATACAGTCGGAAGCAGTTTCCGACATCTTTTTCAAACTTTGCTTTGAAGCCGTAACACCAGGTCCGCTGTAGGCACTGATAATCACATCCACTTTAGGGGCAGGATCCCGGGGCCAGGTGCCGGAAAGGCCGTGAATATTATGCAGGCCTTTTTTAAGTGCTGCTTCAATCAGTGGTTCTAAAACGGTTTTATTTGTATCCATGGCGTAGACCCGGTGTACATGTGGGGCCAGGCCCAAAGAAAAAGCTCCGGGCCCTGAACCGATATCCAGGATTATCATGGATGAATGTAAAGCCGGCAACATTTTTTCTATAAACACACGGGGATAATCTCCGCGTTCGATAGCTTTTAAATATAAAGCTATGCGAAAGGAATCCCACTGGTACATCAATACACCACCCTGAACAGAAAAATCGTCAACCTGCCGCTTTTTGCCGGTATGGTTCCCCCGTGTGGAGGGGGATCATGCGAAAAGCCGCGTATTCTCCGTTGCTGAAAACACGCTGGATAAAAAATCCTCCCGTAACTCCCAAGTAAGGCCGCAAACATTTTTGAATCAGCGAAGACTTTCTGTTCAGCCTTTTACCGGTGATAAACAAATGCTTTGTCATATGGGTAGTCACTCCGATTAAACAACTGAATACCGCAAGCTCAAGGCGTTATATTAAGTCCAGAATAACGACGTCAAATAAAAAACTTCTTTAAAATATATATGAACAAGGTAAATTCCTTCTTAACTTGCTATCCTACTATAAAATAAGTTGGCTCCAATGTCAAGATAGTTGCTTAAATTAAAGTAGGGGACAGGTATTAATACCTGTCCCCTACTTTAATTTAAGCTTTCTCGTGCAAAGCCCGGTACATCTTTTCTTCGGTAATTGGAATTTCTTTAAATCTGATTCCCGTAGCGTTGTACACTGCATTGGCAATGGCCCCCGCCGTGGGAACCAGGCCGGTTTCACCGACACCTTTGGCTCCGAACGGGCCGCTCCGGTCATTGGCCTCAACTATGATAGCGTCCACTTCCGGAACGTCCTCCGCAGTGAGCAACATATACTTGTGAATGCTGTCGTTCAGCTGCTTACCTTTTTCATTGTACTTTATTTCTTCGCTCAAAGCGTAACCAATACCCTGCAACACACCGCCTTCAATTTGTCCTTCAACAATAACCGGGTTGACGGCTCTGCCCACATCGTGGGCGGCGGTTAATTTTGCTACTTTAACCTGCCCGGTATCGGTATTCACTTCCACCTCGGCAAAGTGTGCGTGCCACGGCGGAGCGTTTTCCGGGACAATGCGGCCCACTCCGATGAATTGCTTGTTGCGCAGGTGAGCGTGATAGGCCAGGTCTTTCAGGTGAACCTTCCTGGCATCACATTCATCCTGACCGGTCACATATATGATGGAATCGTTCAGCTCCAACTTTTCCGGTGCGACTTCCAAATATTCGCCGGCATATGCGAGGATTTGTTTCCTGGCATCATTCGCCGCCGCCACCACGGCAGTACCGGCCGCATAAAGGGTACGGCTGGCATGGCTGCCGATATCAAACGGAGTGGTTTCCGTATCACCGAAAGTCAGACTTACCTGATCAAAATTTACGCCCAGTGCTTCCGCTGCCAACTGCGGCAGGGTGGTACTGGTACCGGTGCCTATGTCAGGCACACCGGACGCCAAAAGTACCGAACCGTCTTGCTGGACGGTGATATAGGCGTTGTCGTAATCCACACAGAAAGGCCAGGCATTGCTGACGTGCGTTCCCACTCCCACCCCGATGCCTCTTAATATTTTTGCGCCGGGCCGGTTTAAACTGCCGCGCCTTTCCCAGCCGATACTTGCGGCACCCTTTTCCATACATTCCGCCAGGCCGGAGGAACTGCAGGGATAAGGCAGGCACCAGGGATCCCCTGCCTGCATGATATTTTTCAGGCGCAATTGCAACGGGTCGAATCCTAATTTTTCCGCCATCATATCCACGGCTGATTCAATGGCAAACATTGCCTGCGGATTGCCGAAACCGCGCATTGCTCCGGCCGGGGTGGTGTTGGTATAGACACTGTGACCGTAGTAATGCTGGTTGGGAATGCGATATACCGCCAGGCCCATGGCGCCAAGCACGCCCGGGGTTTCACAACTGAAACTGCAATAAGCTCCGGCATTTAAGATTCCCTTTAGATCCATAGCATGAAAAGTACCGTCTTTTTTGGCTCCCAATTTCACGGAAACATATCCTGCGTGACGGGTATCCGAAGCAATAAAGTCTTCCTTACGGTCATAGACCAGTTTCACTGGTTTCTTTGCCTTCATGGCAAGCGCTACGGCAATGGGCTCGGCTTTGGCGCTTAAACCGATACGTACTCCAAAGCCTCCCCCGACGTACGGCGGGTTCAGTACCCTTACTTTACTGATAGGCACGGAAAATACGTGGGCCAAGATCATCCTGGAAGGGTGCGGGGTTTGTGTCGATGACCAGACGGTAATTTTCCCGTCGTTGCTTACCCGGGCTACGGCAGCCTGGGTTTCCATCTGAACTTGTTTCTGGACCGGCAGTTTGAAGGTTTCATCTATTACGACATCACTTTCGGCAAGTCCTTTTTCAACGTCTCCGTATGGTATTTTTACAATATCACCGGGTATGTTTTTACCTTCTTTACATCCGTCGTGAATTACCGGGGCATCCGCTTCCATGGCTTTAAGCGGATCAAAAACAGCGGGCAGCAATTCATATTCAACTTTGATTAGTTCCAAGGCTGCTGCGGCTATTTTTTCACTGGTTGCGGCTACGGCCGCTACCTCATCGCCCACGTAACGGACAACATTATCAAACAGATACTGGTCAAGCACCGGTTCCATGGCCGGCACTGTAAAGGTCATTGTGGCCGAGGTATTAAACTTAACCCGCGGTGTGTTTTTATAAGTTGCCACCGCTTTTACCCCCGGAAGTTTTTCAGCTTGGCTGGTGTCAATACTGATTATTTTTGCATGGGCATGGGGACTCCTGAGAACCTTTGCGTACAACATCCCCGGAAGGCTATAGTCGGATGCAAATGTCCCCGTTCCGGTCGCTTTTTCCAAGGCATCCAGCCTTCTTACACTGTGACCCACTACATTATAAGCTTTCATTCAGATCCCTCCCTTACCGTTTAGTTTTATATTTACCGGAAGCCGCGAGTACTGCTTCCTCAATCTTTACATAACCGGTACACCGGCAAATATTCCCTGATATTGCTTCTCTGACCTCTTTCTTTCCGGGGTTCGGGTTTTTGTCGAGCAGTGCTTTAGACGACATAATCATTCCCGGGGTGCAAAAACCGCACTGGATGGCTCCCAGATCCATAAAGGTTTCCTGCAGCGGATGTAATCTTTCCGGACTGCCGATTCCTTCAATGGTTTCAACTTCAGCGTCCATAGCCTTCATGGCGGGAACCAGACACGAGTTGACCGCTTCCCCGTTCATGATTACGGTACACGCGCCGCATTCTCCTTTACCGCATCCTTTCTTGGTTCCGGTCAGGTTAAGTTTGTCCCTGAGCACGTCAACCAGCATGTCCGACGGGGAAACGATAACTTCTTTTAATTCTCCGTTTAAGCTGAATTTAAGAATTTTGTTGTCCATGGTAAACCTCCTCTCCGATAGTTATTTATTGATTTCCATTGCCCCGGCAACTGCGGATTCCAAGGCTTTGGCAACAAGTGCCGGAAGTACGCCTGTTCGGTATTCCTTGCTGCCCCTTAAAGCACTGCTCCTTGGGTTTGCCTGTTTTACCGCCGCCTGGGCGGCTTCATTAATTAATTCAGGACTTACCTTTGCTCCTCTTAAAATATCTTCACCAGCAGTAGCGCGTACCGGTCCTGGGCCGACCGGCGCCATGCATATCCGCACCCATTCAAATTTACCTTCCTTAAGGGAAACCATCACTGCTACATTCAACATCGGCAACGCCAGCGCTTTACGCTGTTCCAACCGTACAAACGCTGAACCCTCGTTGGCTAAAGCAGCCGGAAATTTCACGCACGTCACTAGCTGAGCAGTGCTGTCCACTATTGATTTACCGACACCCGCATACATCTTTTCCACCGGAACGGTAATATTTCCGCCGGAAGAAACTATATCAGCTGACGCGCCCAGTGCTACCAGAGCTACCGCTGTATCGGCAGCCGGTTGGGCATTGACTACATTTCCTACTACGGTTCCGGAATTTCTAATTTGATAGGAACCGACTGAACCTGCCGCGCTGGCCAAGGCAGGAGCCTTTTCCCGGATTAAATCTGACTTGGCCACCTGGTTGTGAGTTACCGCGGCGCCGATTTTTATTATTCCGTCTTCCAGTGAAATTTCCTTGAGTTCGGCGATCCTGCTGATGTCGATCAAGCATTCTGTTGCTACCTTTCCGTCCGGGAGATCCAGCAACAAGTCGGTACCGCCGGCGATTATCCTGGCCTGCCCGTTACAATTATCCAAGAGGGAAACCACTTTAGTAGTTGACTCGGGTAAAAGGTAATCTTTAAGCATAAATTTACCTCCTTTACTGATATTGATCATCTGCTTTGATACCTGTAATAAGTATTAATCACCTCCGTTTTCATTTAAATAAGCATGGATTGACTTTGCCGCCGTACGTCCTGCTCCCATGGCCAATATTACGGTGGCGGCACCGGTGACGATGTCTCCTCCCGCGTAGACGCCCGGTTTCGAAGTGGCACCGGTGTCAGGATCCGCAAAGATATTACCTTTTTTGGTTAGTTCCAACCCGCTGGTAGTTCTCGGTACCAACGGGTTTGGGCCTTGTCCTATGGCTATGACCACCGTGTCGACATCCATAATGAATTCAGAACCGGGGACGGGCACGGGCCTGCGCCTGCCGGAAGCATCCGGTTCGCCAAGTTCGTAGCGCAGACATTCCATGGCCTTAACCCAATAATCCTCATTGTGTAATATTTTCGTAGGACTGGTCAGAAAAGCAAATTTGACTCCCTCTTCTTCAGCATGTTCGATTTCTTCCTGACGGGCGGGGAGCTCGTTCCTGGAGCGCCGGTAAACGATCCACGACTCTTCCGCGCCGAGGCGCAGTGCGGTCCGAGCCGAATCCATGGCTACATTGCCGCCGCCCAGCACGGCGACCTTCTTCCCAATACGGATTGGGGTGTCACAGTCGGGAAAAAGGTAGGCTTTCATTAAATTGGTACGGGTAAGAAATTCATTTGCCGTGTAAACACCGCAGGCACTTTCCCCCTGGATGCGCATGAAATACGGAAGCCCGGCACCGGTGCCGATAAATACCGCGTCGTAGCCGCCTGCGCTCATCAGCTCGTCCACCGTGGTGGATTTTCCGACAACATTATTCACCAGGATTTCCACACCCAGGTTTTTTAAATTGTTAATCTCAGTTTGCACTACCTGCTTGGGAAGCCGGAATTCAGGAATACCGTACATAAGTACTCCTCCCGGCACGTGGAGAGCTTCAAAAACCGTGACTTTATGTCCGAGCTTGGCCAGGTCCGCGGCGCAGGTGAGACCGGCCGGGCCGGAGCCTATCACTGCCACCCTCCTGCCTGATGAGGGGGCCGTTTCCTGGCGCAGAACCCCTGTAGCTAATTCCCGGTCAGCACAGTAACGTTCGATGCGTCCAATGGCCACCGGTTCGTACTTTTTACCCAGGGTACAGTATTTTTCGCACTGACTTTCCTGGGGACAAACCCGGCCGCATATTGCCGGCAGCGAGTTTTTTTCTTTAATTTTTTTAATAGCACCCGTAAAATCTCGTTCTGCAACCAGTTTAATGAACGCGGGAATATCCACTTCCACCGGACAGCCCTGGCGGCAAGGCGCTTTCTTGCATTGGAGGCAACGATTAGCCTCGGCTACGACGGCTTCTTCAGAATATCCCAGCGCCACCTCTTTAAAGTTCCGGGACCTTATGCCGGGTTCTTGAGCCTCCATCGGGTTTTTCTTCGGCATAATTGTTTTTTTGGTAATTTTTGCTTCCGTCATTATTGCTCACCTCCGCAGCTGCATTTATGAGTGACTCCGGCATTAAATTGTTCTAGAGACTGCTTTTCCTGAGATTTGTAAATAGCCGACCGCCTGGCCATTTCGTCAAAGTCTACCAGGTGCCCGTCGAATTCCGGACCGTCAACACAGGCAAACTTGGTTTCACCGTCTACCGTCACCCGGCAGCAGCCGCACATACCGGTACCGTCCACCATAATTGAGTTCAGGCTGACAATGGTTTTTAAGTTGTATTCCCTGGTAAGATTACATACAGCACGCATCATGGGCAGTGGTCCGATGGCCACACATAAAACCGGGTCTTTTTTTTCTTCTATAACTTCCCGGAGTACGTCTGTGACAAAGCCCTTGCGGGCATAAGAGCCGTCGTCGGTAGTTACTCTCAGTTCGCTGCAGGCATCCCGCATTTTATCTTCCCAGAAGAGCAGTTCGCCGCTGCGGGCCCCGATGATGCCGATCACTTCGTTACCAGCCTGCTTCAGTGCCCTGGCAATGGGATGGACGGGGGCAACGCCCACACCTCCGCCGACGCATATCACCCAGCCGTAATTTTTAATGTGGGTAGGAAGCCCCAGCGGTCCAACGAAATCCTTGATCAAATCTCCTTGATTGAGGGTCCCGAGTTGCTTGGTGGTTTTGCCTACTTCTTGAAAGACACAGGTAATGGTTCCCTTTTTACGGTCGAAATCAGCGATGGTCAACGGAATGCGCTCCCCCTCATCATGGATGCGGAGGATAATAAATTGCCCGGCCGCTGCTTTTTTCGCCACCACTGGAGCCTCAATCTCAAAAAGCTTTATTGTCGGTGCCAGCGTTTCTTTGTTTAGAATCCTGTACATAAAAAACCGAACTCCCTCCTTGTTGAAAATATTAATGTTCGCCGGTAAAAACATTATTTAGTGCGCTTGAGTTAACTTTTATTTAAGCAAGGGTAATGCCAAAAAGTATTTCTTTAAAAAGAATGGCGAACAATCACTCGGAAATTACGTGGTTCCTGAATAGAATTTAATTATTTCTTAATACAATATCTTTTTATAATTCTTAAATTTTTAATATTTTCGCCCAAAAAAACGGCAGGCTGCCGATTATTCGGCAGCCTGCCGTTGAAAAACAAAATATTTACCTGACCTTTTCGTTTTGCAAGTAACGCATGGTCCGGGGAGTAAGATTCAGCATCTTTGCTGCTTCGGCCCGGTTGCCGTTGGTTTTTTTAAGAGTATTTTCTATTATTTCCTTTAAGAGCTTACCTGATGCTCTTTTCAATACTTCGGAAAGTTCAGTCAGGTCAATGCTTTCTTTAATCAATAACTTTTTTAGGAGCTTTTTGGTATATAACGGTACCAATTCATCGATTTTCAAGTCCTGTTCCTGCTGCGGCTCCAGTAAATCGTCCCGGCTTTGCAGGGTGATATGCCTGGGTAAGCATTCAGGGCCCATAACATCTCCGGTCCGGAGGGCTATCGAGCGGGATACTGCGTTGGAGAGTTCCCTGATATTACCGGGCCAATGATAATTCTGAAGTAGTTTTATCGCCCGGGAATTATACTCTACCGGTAAGTGTTTTTCTTCTTCCGGCAGGTTTTGTTTAATCAAATTTTTAATTAAGGGTAATATATCCATAGGCCTTTCGCATAAAGGCGGGATATACAGGGAGACAACGTTAAGGCGGTAAAAAAGGTCTTCCCGGAATAAGTTGTCGGCTACCGCTTGATGCAAATTTCTGTTGGTTGCGGCAATCACCCGGACGTCGGTATTGACCGGTTTCTCGCCGCCGACTCTGAAGAACTCGCCGCTTTCTAAAGCACGCAGCAACTTGACTTGAATCGAAGGGGACGCCTCACCGATTTCATCCAGGAAAAGCGTACCTTTGTGTGCTACTTCAAAAATCCCTTTTCTTACCGCCTGGGCACCGGTAAACGCCCCTTTTTCGTGCCCGAAAAGCTCGCTTTCCAGCAAGGTTTCCGTCAAGGCCCCACAATTGACTCCTATAAAAGGATACTCGGCCCGGGCGCTGTTGGCGTGAATAAATCTGGCCAGTACCTCCTTACCTGTTCCGGTATCACCTTCGATTAATACCGATATTTTTCTGGTAGCCACTTTTTTACCCAAGCGCAGCAATTCTTTCAATGGGCTGTCCTTGGCCATGAT
The DNA here is from genome assembly GCA_002365865.1 of Pelotomaculum sp. UBA3102. Classification (GTDB taxonomy): domain Bacteria; phylum Bacillota; class Desulfotomaculia; order Desulfotomaculales; family Pelotomaculaceae; genus UBA3102. The sequence continues at coordinate 8,001 of DFAQ01000054.1, read as the reverse complement.
GATACCAAAACCAGACGCCAGCTTTTCTACTTCTTTGTCAAGACAATAACTTTTGTTATAAATTTGTTTCAATGCCTGTTCGATTATTTGGTCCAATTCTTCAAGTTCATCGAATGGCTTTTCTATATAATCCAGGGCACCGTATTTTATTGCTTCCACGGCGGATTTCACGGTGCTGTAGCCGGTCATAATGATTACTTCACACCCGGGGGTGCTTTCTTTAATTTCTTTGAGCAATGAAATACCGTCAGTATCCGGCAACTTTAAATCCACCAGGGCAAGATCGAATTGTTTTTGCTGGAACAGTTTTCTGGCTCTATTGCCGTTATTAGCTACGGATATCGGTATTTCTTTTTCCTCTTTAAAATAAAACTCAAAGAAAGTGCCTACTTCTAATTCGTCATCAATAACAATAATTGCTGGTTTTTTGATCATTTACACCCCTTCTTTAATGAAGTATTACCTGGTGACTGTGTATTGCTAAAGCGGAATTAATAAGGTAAAGGTACTTCCCCTGCCAACTTCACTGGATACTTTTATTTTACCACCGTGGGTCTGGGCGATACCAAGACTTACCGACAGGCCTAAACCGGTGCCGCAAGTTTTTTCTTTAGTGGTGAAGAAAGGGTGGAATATCTGTTTGATGATGTTTTGAGGTATTCCTTGACCGTTATCAGCCACTCTGGCAGCTATGACGGGAACACCGCTTTCCGGATCTTCTTCCAAATCCGTACTTACCTCAATGCTTCCATTATCTATACTAACCAGGGCGTCACGGGCATTAAGCAAAAAATTGATGACCACCTATTCCAACTGCTGCTTGTTACCCATTAATAAGGGGAGTTTGGGCGCGAGTTTGGTTGAAATTTGAATATTGTTCTTTTCGATTTGGTATGAAACCAGAGAAAGACTGCCGGCAATAACATCGTTAATGGACACGGGTTCGAACGTATAACTGTCCTGCCGGGAAAAAGTAAGCAGGTTTTGGATAATCCTTTTGCTTCTTTGTCCGCAGGTTTTAATATCTGCTAAAAGTTTGTAGTATTTAGTGTCACGGGACGTTTTTTTAAGGATCAGGCCGGAGTTGCCGATTATGGCTGTCAGGGGGCTGTTTAATTCATGGGCTACTCCGGCAGCCATTTCTCCAATGGCAGAAAGTTTGGCCGACTGGAACAGCTGTTCCTTCATCCTGGTCTTTGCCGTCACATCCCTGGCATGAATCACAATGAAGTACATTTTTTTTTCTTCATTATAAACGGGAGACGCTGACACGTTATATATCGACATGGTGTTGGAATTAGTTACTTCGCAGGCATCAGGTAAACCGTTTTGAAGTACTTTAGTTACGGGGCAAAGTTTTAAATCACCCCCGCAGCAGTCAAAAAGCTGGTAACATTTGATTGCTTCAAGGGTTTTATTCAAACAGATGTTATTTTGCTTGTTCCAGCGCAGCACGTTGTGTGAATGATCGATTAAGAAAAGATTATCGGGGACCGCCTTGAAGGTTTCTTCCCATTCTCTTTTGATTTTTGAGACTTCACCGAAAAGGCGCGAATTGTTAATACAGACGGCAAGCTGGTCGGCCAGCTGCTGGACAAAAATAAAATCGTTTTCCGAGTAGGCAAACGTATTTTTGCTGCCGAAGTTCAACGTGCCTATTACCTCATTTTTAACCAGGAGCGGCGCCATGACGGCCGATTTTATGCCTACCCGGCGCAGGTCGTCATCCTCCTGATATTTATCGAGATCATTCCAGATGTCCTGCCTTAAAAAACATCGTTTTTCCGCGATGGCCTTCCAAGGAGCCGATCTATAGCCGTCCAGCACCCAGCCCACCCCCAGGATTTTTTGTTCCTTGGGAACCCCCGACTTAATTATCAGTTGGTTGTTTTCCAACAAGCAAAAACTTAAAAGGTCGTAAGAAAGCACACTGCGCAGGGGACTTGCTGCCTGGTCGATAATTTCCTCGTAAGACATTGCAACGTTAATACTTTTTGCTATTTGTTGAATGATTGCCAGGCGGTCGTTTTGCCGGGTTAATTCTTTAATTATTTTCCCTACTTCGTTGTTACCCGCTATTTTTTCAGGAAATAAAGCTGAACTGCTGTTTGAAACCATAATAAATCCCTCCAGTTCATTGTCGATATTATTCTGGATCAGGGGCCGGTTCTCCTTGTTGTTTTCAATAAAATCTGAATTATTGCAAAGGATATTTACGGTAACCGGCGAAATTTAAAGCAGATGACAGCCGGCTCGTAACGAAAGGAAGGTAGCTTTTTTTGACCGGTAAAATAAGAATATCCGTTGATACAGGGGGGACTTTTACCGATATATGTTTATTAAATGAGGAAACCGGAGGAATCACGGTGGCCAAGGTGTCATCCACCCCGAATAACCCGGCCTTTGCCGTTCTAAACGGGATCAAAAAGGTAATAAGGGATTGCGGAGTGGAACCGGGTATGATCAACCTGGTCCTGCACGGTACTACCGTTGCCACAAACGCCCTGCTGGAGCAAAGGGCCGCCATTACCGCCCTGCTTACTACCGAGGGCTTTCGTGATATTTTGTCTATCGGAAGGCAGAACCGCCCTCACCTTTACGACTTCCGGGCCCTAAAACCACCGCCGCTTATCCCGCGGCGGCATACCTACGAGGTAAAGGAGCGTATGCTTTATAACGGGGAGATAATGACTCCGCTGGACGAGACCCAGGTCGCAGAAACCGCCGCTTTGCTGCGCCGGAAAGGCATTTTTTCAGTAGCGGTAAGTCTTCTTCACGCGTATAAAAACCCCCGCCACGAAGTAAGGATAAAGGAAATTTTTAAAATAAAGCACCCCGGGGCACTGGTTACCTTGAGTTCGGAAATAATGCCGGAGTTTCGCGAATATGAACGTACCTGCACGACAGCCATCAATGCCCTGGTGCGTCCTAAAATAGATTTTTACCTGGAAAGCCTGGAAACGGGCTTGAAAGAATCCGGTATTAACGGGAACCTTTTAGTTATGCACTCGGGCGGAGGGGTGCTCACTGCTGCCAGGGCCCGGACAGAGAGCGCACGTACCGTTTTTTCCGGTCCCGCCGGCGGGGTGCTGGCGGGAGCCGGTATCAGCCGGGAGGCGGCATCCGGAAATGTCATTACCCTTGATATGGGGGGCACCAGTACGGATATTTGCTTAATCAGAAAGGGCGCGCCGGGCTATACGTCAGAGGGTGAAATCGGCGGGTACCCGCTGCGTTTGCCCATGATTGACATCCACACAATCGGCGCCGGCGGGGGCAGTATTGCCTGGTTGGACTCGGGAGGCGCGCTCCGGGTTGGCCCGAGCAGTGCGGGAGCATCTCCGGGGCCGGCCTGCTACGGTCTGGGTGGTACCGAACCCACTGTGACCGATGCCAACCTGCTCTTGGGCCGGATTAACCGTTTTACCCCCCTGGGAGATAAAAAAAATCTTGACCTGGAACTTGCCGGGTCTGCAATTGCGGAAAAAATCGCGAAGCCTTTGGGGATTGAGCCCGGGGCGGCGGCAAAAGGGATCCTTACCGTTGTCAACGCCAATATGGCCCGTGCCGTAAGGGTGGCGTCGATACAGCGCGGGCACGACCTCAGGGAATATACCTTGATGGCTTTCGGCGGAGCGGGCCCCCTTCACGGAGCCGCGCTGGCAAGGGAGTTAGGCATGCCGCAGGTTATCATACCCCGGTTTCCCGGTGTGACCTCGGCGCTGGGGATGTTGCAGGCGGATGTGCGCCTTGATTTCAGCCGGACTTATATTGATTGCCTGGAAGACGTGACGCCGGCAATTTTGGAGCGGTATTACGGTGTCATGGAGCGGGAAGGAAAAGAAAATCTACTGCATGACGGGTTCAATGACTCCCAAATAATCCTCAACAGGTCGGCAGACCTGCGCTATGCCGGGCAATCCTGTGAAATCACCCTGCCCGTGCCGGGCGGTACCCTGGCAAGACCCGACCTGGACCGGGTGAGAGCATCTTTCCATTTGGTCCACAAGCAGCAATACGGTTGGGGGCGGGAAGATTCAAAAATCGAGCTGGTAAACCTGCGCCTCGCAGCCGTGGGGAAATTAACCAAAACCTTCAACCCCCCGGTACATGAGGGTTCTGTCATGCCGGAGCCCTCATGTTTCAGAAAAGTATATTTTTCACAATATGTGAACACACCGGTTTATCGCCGGGAAGACTTGGCTCCCGGATTTGCCTTGCGGGGACCGGCAGTTGTGGAGCAGGAAGACGCAACCGTATTAATCTTTGGCGGTATGAGCGTTGAATGCGACCGGGAAGGTAATTTAATCATCAAAACAGAGGTGAGGTAATGACCCGTAATCCGGACCCCGTGACCCTGGAGGTTTTAAGAAACGCCCTGCAGTCCGTTGCCGAAGAAATGGGCGCTTCGCTCGTCCGGACGGCCCTGTCGCCGAATATCAAGGACCGCCGGGATTGTTCCACCGCTGTTTACACGATAAACGGACAACTTGTCGCCCAGGCCGAACATATTCCATTGCATCTCGGCCTGATGCCCGCCGTTGTCAAGGCGGTACTTAAGGAATATCCCCTGAGCCGGATGGGCGAAGGGGACGCAATAATCATTAACGACCCGTATATCAGCGGTTCCCACCTGCCGGACATATGCCTCATCAGTCCGGTATATTTTAAAGACCGGCCGGTTGCGTTGGTTGCCAACTTGGCTCACCACGTGGATGTGGGCGGCATGGTTCCGGGCAGTATGTCTACCTCCGCCAGGGAAATCTTCCAGGAGGGAATTAGAATTCCGCCGGTTAAGGTAAAGGAAGGCGGCAGATTAAATCATGAAATGTTAAAAGTTTTGGCCCATAATGTACGGACCGGCAAGGAGTTCTACGGTGATATTTACGCCCAGTTGGCGGCAAACAAAACCGGAGAAAAAAGAATCCTGGAGCTGGCCGGCAAGTACGGTACGAGCCTGCTTTTAGAATACCTGGAGGAGGTTATGGATTATTCCGAACGAAGGATGCGCTCGTTATTGGCCGGGTTTCCCCCCGGAAGCTATTCTTTTGACGATTTTCTAGAAGGTGACGGGATAACTCAAAACCGGCTAAAAATAAAAGCAACCGTTATTACCGGTAAAGATGAAATATTTGTGGACTTCACGGGTACCAGCCACCAGGCTGCAGGGCCGGTCAATGCCACCCGGGGCGTGACCATGGCCTGTGTCTATTACGCCCTCAAGGCCGTGACCGACCCGGAACTTCCTTCAAACGAGGGGATCATCAGACCGGTAAAAGTAATCGTCCCGGAGGGAACCCTGGTCAATCCCTCCTACCCGGCACCGGTAGCCCATGCCAACATAAACACCGCCCAAAGGATTACCGATGTGCTCCTGGGCGCTTTAGCACAGGCCGTACCGCACCGGGTAACCGCCGCGGGTACGGGCAGTATGAGCAACTTCACCATCGGCGGTATAAATCCTGGCACCGGCGCCTACTATTCATACGTGGAAACTTACGGTGGCGGGCAAGGTGCCAAGGACGGCCAGGACGGTATGGACGGAGTCCACGTTAATATGACCAATACCCGCAATACGCCGGTGGAAGTAATTGAAATGTCTTACCCGCTGCTGGTGCGGCGTTACGGGTTGCTCCCCGATTCGGGCGGTCCCGGTAAGTTCCGGGGCGGTCTCGGCATGGTCAGGGAGGTTACGGTCCTTGAAGAAGGCGCCACTGTTTCTGTCAGTACTGAAAGAAATGAGCTTAATCCCTGGGGCCTCGCCGGCGGTGGTGCCGGAAAGTGCTCCCGCTGTTTTTTAAAAAAAGGTACGGAAACAGAGTTGCTTCCGGGGAAAACAACCCGCACCGTCCCGCGTTCTTGCTCGGTGGTTCTGGAAACGGCGGGAGGAGGCGGTTTTGGCGGGCCCCTGGAAAGGGAACCCGGGGTGGTGCGGGAAGACGTATTGGACGGGCTGGTTTCCGTTGAAAAAGCCGCTGAAGAATACGGGGTGGTTATTAAACCGTCCGGCAATGCGGAGGTGGATTATACCGCCACCCGCAAGCTCAGAATGCAGTGCCGTCAAAAAAAAGAAAGGCCGCTTTAAAGTGCTTTTACTAGCCCACGGTTATTACTTTGTCCGGACCTGAGAGGTGGTTGTTGATTTCGTACATGTTCGAAACAACCCCTACTGTCAATTTATCTTTGAGCTTGTAGTAATTTAAACAGGTTCCGCAAACCAGGATTTCCGTTCCGGACCGGGACATTTTACGTAATTGGTCCAAAACCGGAGAACCGTTCACGACCAGAAAAACGCCGGTATTCATAAAGAGCAATGCTTTAGGAAGTTGCTCGGCAAGAGTGGTCATGAGGCTTTTCATGAGCACTTCACCCAGATCCGGCGAACCCTGACCGATGGAATTGGCAGTAATGAAATATACCACCCCGGATTCTGATTTGTTTTCGTCGTTTTTACCGACCGGCACTTCCCCCGCCGGGGTTATGTGGAGGTAAAAGAACCCTTCTTTTTCCTCAACCTCAACCTGATAACCGGCGGTTTTTGCCAAGCGGGAAACATTTTCCCGGGCCGTTTCATTGTCGACTATAGTTATCACGGCTTTTTCCGGGCCTGCATCAAGGGCTTTTTTAGTTTCGACAACCGGCTGCGGGCAGGCCATACCGCGGCAGTCGATTACTTTACCGCTCATAAAATTCTTCCTTTCATTGATATGTTTTACTACTATTTTATTATTAACAATGAAAGCATTAATTACCTTCATAAATCTTATTTAATCTTTTTATGTTCACAGCCGCTAAAATAAAAAAATATAATTATACCTGAACACGCATGGTATTCATTATAGCAATAACCGCCACTCCGACATCGGCAAAGACCGCCTCCCATAAGGTGGCGATACCGGCGGCACCCGCGGTCAGCACTAGCCCTTTCATCAACAGGGCTAATATGATGTTTTGCTGGACAATGCCCCTTGTTTTTTTAGCAATCTTAATCGCCGTAACCAACTTGGAAGGTTCGTCAGTCATAATTACTATGTCGGCTGCTTCAATGGCAGCGTCGGAACTCAGTCCTCCCATGGCCACTCCCACATCGGCCCGGGCCAGTACCGGGGCATCGTTTACCCCGTCGCCTACAAAAACTAAGCTGCCTTTTGCTTTAGTTTTGTAAATCTTTTCGACTCGCGCAATTTTTTCATGGGGAAGCAGTTCCGCATGATACTCATCCAGCTTTAATTTACCGGCTACATGGGCGGCGACAATTTTACTATCCCCGGTCAGCATGACCAGTTTCCTTACGCCGGTATCTTTTAGTTCTTTTAAAGCCCGGGCACTGTCTTCCTTGATCTCATCGGAGATGAGGAGATATCCGGCGTATTGGCCGTCAATGGCCACATGCACCGCTGTTCCGGGAAGTTCCCGGGTTTCGATGATTATGCCGGCCTTATTTATCAGATTTCTGTTTCCGGCCAGGATGGTCTTGCCTTCGGCGACAACCTTGATGCCGTATCCGGGGATCTCCTCGTAAGAATCAATGCGTTCCCTGGAAACCTCTTGACCGTATGATTTCAGAATGGACCGGGCAATGGGATGGGTGGAGTACGCTTCCGCCAGAACAGCTGCTTCCAGCAACATTTTTTGGGTAAAATCCCGGGTGGGAACCACGGAGGTTACTTTAAAAACACCCCTGGTCAGGGTACCGGTTTTATCTAAAACTACGGAATCCACATTATTCAATGCTTCCAGGTAGTTGCTCCCTTTGACCAGGATACCGCTTCTTGACGCTCTGCCGATGCCGCTGAAGAACCCCAGGGGGATTGAGACCACCAGGGCACAGGGACAGGAAATAACCAGGAAGATCAAGGCCCGGTACAGCCAATCAGTAAAAATGGCGCCAGGAATGACCAGAGAAGGAACGACGGCCAGGACGGCAGCGGTTAAAACAACTACCGGGGTATAATAGCGGGCAAACTTGGTAATGAAGTTTTCCACCGGCGCTTTTTTAAT
>DFAQ01000057.1 GCA_002365865.1 Pelotomaculum sp. UBA3102 | reverse complement strand
GTAGTATTAACCATTTACACGTAATTTAATATATTCTTGGATCATCCCCGGGTGCTCATGGATAACAATCTGGCCGAACGTATCTTGCGTCCCGCGACCCTGGGCCGGAAAAACTATTATGGCACCCACTCGGAGGGCTACTTGATTTTTAAGAAGTAGTGCAGAAAATATTTTTCCATAAAAAGAGGGATCGGTTAAACAGTGGTGGACAAATTGACACTGGAGGCTACTGTGAGATACATCAGCAGTTTCAACGGTCTGGCTCCTGCAGTAGCCTTCGGTCTTTTCTTCATACAAGCGGTCATACCACTTTTTCCTTATATGATCCTGGCCGGAGCGGCGGGGATGATATTCGGTTTTTGGGAGGGCTTCCTGCTTTCTTGGTCGGGAGCTCTGCTGGGAGCCTGCGCGGCCTTCTGGATTTCCAGAGCTCTGGGGAAAGATTGGTTTGTCAGACGGGTGAACGAAAGGTGCCGGCTGAACCTGGAGGCTGCCGACCCCAGGTACGGGTTTTGGGGGATTGTGATAGCCAGGGTCTTTCCGGTGGTTCCCACTCCCCTTATCAACGTGGGTGCCGGGGTAGGGGGCGTTCCCTTCTGGGTGTTTACAGCTGCATCCGCTGTGGGTAAAATTCCCACCGCTATCGTGTATACCGGGCTAGGGTATCACCTTTACAAGACCCGCGACCTTGCAGAAACCGTCTTGTTGCTTGCTATCATCCTTATCATAAGCTACATTGGAATCAACTACTACCGTGCCCGCTTCCCTTTCCGGAAACCACCGGAATAGCCGGATTCCGTCGACCCGCTTGGGCAGGCATAAGGGTAAAGAGGAGCAGGATAATTTCAGGAAGCTTGGGTGGAGCCAAGATAAGCGCCCTGACCTGTCCAAGGTGGTTATCGGTCTGGCGGTTATCAGGGACGGTAACCGGTACGCTGCTAGGTGCGGCCAGGTAATACCTCCGACATGTCGGTATCCAAGAGGTTACGGCCACTACATTGCCGGTGAAAATCTTCGGAGCAAGAAAGGGACCGTCAAACAGGTTCTGGCCACCAAAGGCCGCTGCCACAAGGTTAGAGACAATCTGGAAGTAAAGGAGAACATTTATTTTTAGAGAGGTTTTTAATGAGGTGACATCTTGGGAGACAAAGATATGCTAAAAATCAACGTAAACCCGGCGCTCTTTGCCTTGAATTTCCTGCCTGTGCAAGGCGAACTTAAAAAAATGCTTTCTTCCTTCGCCGGCAAAAAGTTGCTCGTTTCCATAGGAGGGAAAACGCCGCTGGAATGCCGCTTGAATGCCAGGGCTACTTCTATTCGCGGCCGGGGTCTCAGGGAACTCGTAATGCAGTCGGGAGCGACCGTTTTTACCGTAACGTTGGGTGAAGATTCCGTCCTCTACTTAATTCCCGATACAGAGCGGAGGCCTGAAAGTATCAACGCGAATGAAGTTACCGGAGCAAGTCCGAGTGAAATGCAACCGGAGCGCAAAGGTGAGAACGGAAAAGTTGCAGGCGGCGGCGGGCCGGGCAAAAAGGCGGAAACGACAGAGCCGCCGTCGAGTAGCGGAACCGGTGACGGTTTATACCGGAAAACTGCTCCAGCTTTAAATAAAAAAGCTGAAAAAAAAGCCGGACGGGAGAATACTGAAACTTTTCTGCTGGAGCAGTTAAGCCTTTTTAACGATAGTTATCCTGTTTACAATAAAGCCGGGCAGGAACAGGGACGCGGCAAAAAGTCACGTGCGTCCGAGATGACTGGAAATGCCGCTTTGCATGCTGGCCGGCAGGTCTCAGGCTGCAAAGGCGAAATTGAAAAGGAAACCGTTTCTGCACAGACAGGTGCAGAACCTGCTGCCGGGCAAAAGGTCTCCGCCCCTCCTGCCCGATCGCCCGCTGAACAATACCGGAAATACGCCTGCTCCAGCGAAAAAGCTGGGAATAATGCTATATCCCCGGCCAAAATGCCGCCGCTAAAAGTGACCTTCTTTCCGGAGGAAGACGCTGCTGTTTTAAAGCTGGCCGAATCCGGGTCCTCATCTCCCGCTTCCGACCTTTACCTGCACCGCCAAGCATTGTCCCTTTGGCTGTCGCCCGGCTTTGAAATATTGCTTTCATTAAATGCGGCCCGCGATGTCCAGTTACTGGATTACCAGCTGGCTACAGTGCGGCACGTTTTGAAAAATATGCGGGGGAGGGCGCTTTTATGCGACGAGGTGGGGCTCGGCAAAACCATTGAGGCGGGGCTGATCATGCTGGAGTACCTCCTGCGGGGCCTGGTGCGGCGCGTACTGATTTTGACTCCCCCGTCGCTGGTGGAACAGTGGCGTACAGAAATGCAGACCAGGTTCAACCTGGATTTTATTACTTATGATTCTTCCGCCTTCAAGTCAGAGCCGCAGCCCTGGGCAACCTTCCCGCGCATCATCGCATCTATCGATACAGCCAAAAGGGAGCCGCACAGAGACCAGGTGCTGAATTCCCAGTACGACCTGGTCATCGTAGACGAGGCACACCACCTGAAAAAGCAGCGCACCCAGGCCCACCAATTGGTCAGCCGGCTGAAAAAGAAATATATCCTCCTTCTGACTGCTACCCCTGTGGAAAACAACCTGGAAGAACTGTTCAACCTTATTACCCTCCTGCAGCCGGGCCACCTGGAGGCAGCTTCCTCTTTCAAGAGAAAGTACATCACCAGGGGAGACCCGTTTAAGCCGAAAAACCCGGAGAATCTAAAAAAACTGGTGCGTGAGGTCATGGTGCGCAACCGGCGCAGCGATACAGGCGTCATTACGGCCAAGCGCCACGCCGAAGTGGTGGAAGTAACGCTTTCGCCGGAGGAATCGGCTTTTTACCAGAGGCTCACCTCTTTTGTGCGCGGCTATTACTCGCAAGGTTCCGGCAAGATTACCGGCGGGGTAAACCAGTTCGTGTTAAAGACGCTGCAGCGGGAGGTGGGCAGCAGTATTGAGGCGGTCTTGCCCACCCTGGCCAAGATTGCCGCCAGTGACAGCTACCCCAGGCCGCTGAGGTGCCTTTCGGAAACTCTGGCAGGTCAAGCCGGAAACGTTCCACAACGGGCCAAGGCTGCCGCACTCGTTCGCTTGCTGCAAAAAATACCTGTCAAAGTGCTGGTATTTACCTGTTTTAGGGAAACCCAGCGTTTTCTGGCCGGTATGCTGCGCCGCGAGGGACTGGCGGTAGCCGAATTGCATGGAGGCATGCGCAGGCTGGAAAAGGAAGAAAACGTCCGTTTATTTTCTGAAAACGCCAGGGTGCTGGTTTCTACTGAAAACGGCAGCGAGGGGCGCAACCTGCAGTTTTGCAACATTATGGTCAACTACGACCTGCCCTGGAACCCGATGCGCATAGAGCAGCGGATCGGGCGCATTCACCGGCTGGGGCAGACAAAGGACGTGTATATATACAACCTGTCTGCTGCCGGCACGGTGGAGGCGCACATCCTGGAACTGCTGGACGCCAAGATCAATATGTTCCAGCTTGTGGTGGGAGAGCTGGACATGATTCTCGGCAACTTGAAGGAAAAAAGAGATTTTGAAGATATTATCATGGATATCTGGGCGGGCACTGCCGATGATGACGGTCTCAAGGCCAGCCTGAACGAACTGGGTGAAAAGCTTATTGAGGCAAAAAATCATTATTTGTCGGTAAGGGAGCTGGACGACAAGCTTTTGGGAGAACTGCTGCCGGGAGATTGAGGAAGCGCAAGACCTTGCTTTAGCAGGGCAGCTTTCGATGAAATGAGAAACCTTCGGGAAGAAGCCTCCGGGCTTGTCCCGGAGGAGGTTCACTTCCGCAAGTTGCTTGTATTAAAGCGTGGGATACATTCTTTTGCTCAATAATGCAAAGGGAGGCAAATACAATTGCTTGTGCCGGATAAACTTGACCTGCGTTCATTTATCACCGGTTATCTCGAGCGAGCCGGCGCCGTAGTTGAAGAGGCGGGTTATGAAGTGGTGGAGGCACTGCTCCCTGACGAGCTGGCTTCTCGTTTCGGCGAGCATATTATGCTGGCCTTTGATTATGAAACGGCTCAAGAAAACCCGTCGGCCGCGTTTATCACCTACGGCAGCCCCCTGCTTGACACTGCGGCGCGCCTTGCTGCGGGCTATGGCCGGTATACAGTACTTTACTGTCCCAAACAAGGGTTCAGCCAGAGCCGCCGTTTTGACCGGGAAATTGCCGAAAAAATCAAATTTTTGTGCTGCCGCCCGCCCAGGATAGTATACCAGTGGGTGGCCGACCACGTATTCTGGTGCTTTTATTTTCACGCTGCTTACTGCTCTCATGAAAAGGTAGAAGAACTGCTGACGGTGGTTATGGACGGCTTCACCGGCCTGCCTTCCCCTGATTTCTTTAAATGGTGGGATAAGGTAGTGCCTGCAAATGAGCCGCAGTATCAGATTTCGCAATCCGAATGCTTGCCTGTTCCCGTCCTGTATAAAGCAGCTTGCCGTGAGGCAAAAAAGCTGGCGGAGGAAAGAGCGCTGGCCTTACAAGGACAGGTGAACTTGCAGGTAGCCCGGGAAATGTCCAAGGTGAACAGTTATTATAACCAAACCCTGAGGGACATAGAAAAAAAAATAGCAGCTACCGAAGACGCGGCCAAAAAAGAAAGGCTGGCCGGGCAAATGTCTGCAATACATGCGGACTGGCGGCGCCGCGAAAAGGACATTCTGGAGCGCTATGCAATGGAAGCGGAACTTCGCCTGGATCACCTGGTGGCCTGCCACTTGCCGCGGGTGCACATTAAGTTGGAAGTGCAGCATAAAGACCGCCTTTTAAATACAACATTGTTGTACAACCTGCCGGCCGGCTGCCTGGAATTGCCGGTATGCCCGCTTTGCCGCAAATCAACGGCGCGCCTGGTGCCGGACAGGGAAAACCGCTTGGTTTGTGTCAATCATAGCTGAAATTTATTAATTAATGTTTATTTCTGGTGAGAACAGCGGCTTTTTTTATTGTTTAAGAGGTGAATCGGGTGGAAAGCAGGGAAATAAGCGTAAGCGGTACCCTGGTATGGTATTATTACATCTGCCCCAGGGAGGTGTGGCTGATTGGCCACCAGATTACCCGGACGAAGACGACGCCAACGTCGGCCTGGGGCGTTTTATCCAGGAATATTCCTACCCGCGCGAGCGCAAGGAATTGCTGGTGGGCCACAGCAAAATGGACGTTTTCCGTAATACAGCAGATTTTTTATTTGTTGAGCCCGGAATAACACATGCCCGGAAACGGGCTTGACGCAACGTTGCAGAAGCCTCCGGTGTTTGTTCATAAACAATTACTTTTTTAAAATCCATGGCCTGCTGGAAGGTGGTACTGGTTCCAAAACCCCTATATTCCGCGGTTCCGGTGCGAGACGAAGCAGGGAATGGTGTGCGACCTGGTCCGGGAGCGGGAGGAGTGGAAGCTGGAGAGGGTGTGGGATTGATTGTGCTGGGCAGGAGGGGCAGAAGAATGATGTCCGCCATTGAGGTGAAAAAGATTGTTCCGTTGCTACTGATTTCCTGGGTGAAAGGGCTGTTGCACTTAGCAGGTGGGTAGGTTCTGGCTCTACTTTCGCGCAGGATTTTGCTTCCCGGAAGTAGAAAACTCTACGTCAAGGCGTTTTAAGATGGCGGTGAAGAGCGTGAATTCGGGCCAGGGAAGAGATGAGCTTCACCGAATGGTGGACACTTTACCGGAAGATAAAATCGAAGCGGCCGGGGAATTGTTGAAATTCCTGCTCGTTGAGAGCGGCGAACTTCCATTGAAAATGTCAGGAAGGTGGCTGAGCCTTCTTGATGTAGATCGTCGGCTCCCTCCCGGACGGCGTCCTTGCCGTTGACCGCGAAGGCAGGGTGGTCTTGAGCCTTTCCCTTTCATCAACGTGTTTACAAGCGAAACGAGGAGGAGATCGTTTTGACTGGGCTCGAAAGTCTCCAGACAGAAATGCAGATCGATTCTGCCGCTGTCACTTTCCTTCTTACCAAACTCATTGCCGCGAAAGTGGAGGAACTCAAAAGGGAAGGAGTGCTCCTCGGGCTTAGCGGCGGGGTGGACTCGGCAGTTGTCGCTGCTTTGTGCCGAAGAGCAGTTGGTCCCGATAAAGTACTTGCACTTATGATGCCCGAAAAAGACTCCCGTAAGGAACACTTCCAAGATGCTCTCACTTTGGCGGCAGATTTAGGAATCAATGCCAGAGTAATCAGTCTCACAACTTGGCTGAAAGAAGTGGAGGCATACCGCCTTTTTGCTTTGAATAAGCTTTCCTTTTTTGGAAAGCTCCGAGAAAGAATCATGAAAACCGCTTGCAACTACTATCGAAAGAAAACGGGAGAAACTCCGTTTTCAGCAAGTCTCTTAGGGTTCAAGGACAAAGACTTCGCCTCGTACCTCAAAACAGGGAATGCTTACTATCGGTTAAAACACCGCTTGCGCATGGTCCTGCTTTACCTCCACGGAGAGCTTGAAAACAGACTGGTTGTAGGCTGCGCCAACAAGACAGAATACAAAATCGGCTTTTTTGTCAAACACGGCTGCGACGATGCTGCTGATGTCATGCCCCTTCTTGACCTTTATAAAACCCAGGTGAGGGCCCTTGCTAGCCATTTGGAGATTCCGACGCGCATCACTGAAAAGGCTCCTTCCCCCGATATTCTTCCCGGTATCAACGATGAAGAGGCAATAGGTCTTTCCTATAAAGAGCTTGATCTTATCCTATCGGCTTTAGAAAAAGGCTGGGCTGAATCCGAAATCAGCCAAGCGGTTGGCGTCGAAAAAGAAAGAGTTGAGTACGTTAAGAACCTTATACAGAGATCGGCCCATATGCGCCAGACCTATTTCCCCAAGATCCAAAATTAAGCACAATTCCTTGTTTCAGGATGTTGCCCCCCACTGTGTGGCAGGCCATCCAGTCCACCGAGACGAAAGAGTAAGGTCCGGGAACAGCCGCTAAGCCTGAGCAAGCAGCCAACTTTATAGAACTCTGCCCCTGAAAACCCCCGGGCTCGTCCCGTGGGATGAAAGGGGCGGTCGCCTTTTAGGGCGACTAATATATTTACGAAATATATTTCCGTTGCCGGTTGGTTTTAAAGTCATAATTTTCATGTCAGCCCAGTATTAATAGGTAAGACAAAGATCCACGGAGGGGGAATGCCTGCTTGCGCCCACGCTGGTTAGTTTTAAATAAAAAAGGAGCTAAAACGGTCCTGCTTATTTTGGTTGTAGCGGCGTTGCTGGTTTGGGGCGCCGGGCGGTTGATATCCCACGGTACTGCTAAAATGCCCCCGCGGGAAATGCTGAAAACCGGTCTGGAAAAAACCCTGGCCAGCAGTAGCTTCCGTTACCGGGCGGAAGCCAAGCTAACATCTGAGGAGAAGGATCAGTCCGAATTTTACAGTAAAGTGGAAGGCGAGAAAGTGGTACCGGGCCGGGTGCACATTAAAGGGGTTATGATGAACACTCCCGTGGAGTTCATTCAGGTGGAAGACAAGGCCTACTTAAAGGACCAGTCTACCGGCAGCTGGATTACCCTGCCCGGGAACAAGCTGGCCGATTCGGAATTGTTTTATTCCGAGTTAAACCCGCTGGCGTTCTTTAATTTTAAAGATGTTCCCGAACTGAAATATGCCGGGGGAGTGAAGGTCGGCGGGGAAAAACTGCTTCTTTTGGAAATGCGCCCCAATCTGATGAACCCCTTTCTGGAATTGCGCTTAAAAGACTATCATTATAAAGTGTGGCTTTCCCCGGAAGACTACCGTCTGCGGCAGGCCGTCATCCGGGCCGGCGATAAGCACAACCCCGGAAGCGGTATTGAAATCAGCCTGCAAATCTGGGATTACAACGAAAACATAGTCATCGACCCACCGGTGGCAAATTGAAATACATTACCCGGTATTTAAAGCCGGGCCTGTTTTTTTTATGGTATACTTTAATTGACACCGGGGCTTGGTCCTGTTATAATATCCCGGATTTAACCGGAATTTAATCGACGGGGGGGGTTGAAATGCATCCGGACGGCGAAAGAATTTTATTGTCGGAGGAGACAATTCGCGCTCGGGTAGCGGAACTGGGCGCTGAAATATCACGCGATTACGCGGGCAAGGAATTGTTGGCGGTAAGTATTCTGAAAGGAGCTGCGATTTTCCTGGCGGATCTGGTGCGCTGCATAACTGTGCCGGCCTTTTTTGATTTTGTGGCCATTTCCAGTTACGGCTCGTCGGCGAAATCGTCCGGGGCGGTACGGATCCTTAAAGACCTGGATTGCAACATAGGGGGACGCCACGTTCTCATTGTTGAAGATATTGTCGATAGCGGGCTCACTTTGAATTACCTGGCGGACAGCTTGAATTTCCGGGACCCGGCCAGCCTGAGAATATGCACCCTGCTGGATAAGCCTTCCCGCCGCGAGGTACCGGTGAATATTCATTACAACGGTTTTGTTATTCCAGATGAATTTGTGGTGGGATACGGACTGGATTATAACGAGCGCTACCGGAACTTACCGTACATAATGACTTTAAGACCGCAGATTTACGAGGAGGCATGAAAAATAAAATGTCCACACCTGAACGGGAATTAATCATAGTTCTGGATTTCGGCGGCCAGTACAGCCATTTAATCGCGCGCCGCATCAGGGAGCTTAAGGTTTTTTGCGAGATGCTGCCTTTTTCGACTCCGGTTGAGGAGATAAAAGCCAGGCAACCCAAAGGGATCGTCTTTTCCGGCGGGCCTTCCAGTGTTTACCAGGAAAACGTGCCGGTATGCGACCCGGCCATCTATGACCAGGGTATTCCTATCCTGGGCATCTGTTACGGTATGCAGTTGATGGCCCACCAACTGGGAGGGGATGTGTCCGGGGCCTCACACCGGGAGTACGGCAGGACTGAGTTGCACGTTTTGGAGCGTGAGGGGCTTTTAGCCTGCATGGACCCAGTGGAACAGTGCTGGATGAGCCACGGCGACTTGGTAAAAGCGTCACCCCCGGGTTTTCGTACCGTCGCGCGAACGAACAAGGCGCCGGTGGCGGCCATGGTTGCTCCGGACAGGAAACTTTACGCCGTCCAGTTTCACCCGGAAGTAGTCCATACTTCCAAGGGGCAGGAGATGCTGAAAATATTTCTTTACAACATCTGCGGCTGCCGCGGTGTTTGGACCATGGATTCTTTCCTGGGACAGGCCGTAACCGAAGTGCGGGAGCAAGTGGGAGATAAAAAAGTACTTTGCGGCTTGAGCGGCGGGGTTGATTCATCAGTTGCGGCAGTACTCGTGCACCGTGCGGTAGGGGACAGGCTTACCTGTGTTTTTGTCAATCACGGCTTGTTGCGCAAGGGTGAGGCCGAGCAAGTGCAGGAGACTTTTAAAGAGAAATTTAAAATTAACTTGGTATATGTGGATGCCCGGAAGCGTTTTTTCGCCAGGCTGGCCGGGGTGACCGATCCGGAGCAAAAAAGAAAAATTATCGGTGAAGAGTTTATCCGGGTTTTTGAGCAAGCGGCCGCTGAGCTGGGAGAAACGGAATTTCTGGTGCAGGGTACGCTGTATCCGGACGTAGTCGAGAGCGGTACGGCCACAGCGGCGGTAATTAAAAGCCACCACAACGTAGGGGGGCTGCCGGAGGACATGCGTTTCAAGCTGGTGGAACCCCTGCGCTGGCTGTTCAAGGATGAGGTGCGGGCCCTGGGCGAAGAGATGGGTTTACCCGCGGAAGTGGTGTGGCGCCAGCCCTTCCCCGGCCCCGGCTTGGCGGTGCGCATCCTGGGCGGGGTGACCGCGGAGAAGGTGGCGGTACTGCAGGAGGCGGACGCCATTGTGGAACAGGAAATCAAAAGGGCGGGCCTTTACCGGCAGATATGGCAGTCTTTCGCCGTTCTTCCGGACCTGCGCAGCGTTGGTGTGATGGGTGACGAACGGACCTATTCCCATACCGTGGCTGTCCGCGCGGTGCACAGTCAGGACGCCATGACCGCGGACTGGGTGCGCCTGCCCTACGAGGTGCTGGGCACCATCTCTTCCCGCATCGTCAGTGAAATCAAGGAGGTCAACCGGGTGGTTTACGATATAACCTCCAAACCCCCGGCAACCATAGAATGGGAGTAGGAAAGAAAAAGCCTGTAACCCAGATAAATAAAGGGATTACAGGCTTTAATTATTGGTCGTGACAGCAGAATGGCAACATTATTCCGGTTTTTCAGGATTTTTATCTGATTTGGAGCCATTTTCTGGAGAATTAAGGTCATTCAACTTGTCGGCTACTTCACTATGCTTATTGGGGTACAAATGGGCATAAGTTTGTAAGGTGGTCTCTACGCTTTCATGCCCAAGACGTTCAGATATTAGAAGCGGAGAAAAACCGAGTTCAATCAGCAGCGATGCGTGGGAGTGTCGTTTATGTAACGCGTTACATAAACGACACTATGGTGTAACCGATCACGTAATTTGACGGCATAAAAACCACTGAAATTACCGTGACAATTATAACGTCAACCAACCACCTTAATGACAATTATAACGCAACTATATCATGCACATGCCAAC
>DFAQ01000004.1 GCA_002365865.1 Pelotomaculum sp. UBA3102 | reverse complement strand
TTTCGTCCGGAATTACGTAGCGGAGCCATGGGGACGGTTCGGGCGTCCCCGAAGCGTAGCAAAGGGCCGAAGGGAAGACGATGGAACCGTCCCCGTGGCGTAGCGGGCATAACAAAATAAGCAATATTACGCTGTAGTATTAGCCGTAAAGGCGTATAAATAAAATAATGAGAACCGGTCGCTTGAATTAAGCGTGAAAAGAGAAGTCCGGTGCAAGACCGGCGCGGTCCCGCCACTGTATGGGGAATGATCTCCTTAATGTCACTGGCTTTTTATTTGAATATGCCGGGAAGACTTGAGCATCAGATGACCCCGAGCCAGGAGACCTGCCTGTTCTCAGGTCACCTTGAACACCTACGGTTGATAGGGAGGTGATTGTTCGGAACGGAATCTTTAATCCAGATACCGCCTGAATAGTTACCCTCTGCCCGTATTGGGGTAGGGGGTTTTTGGTATCAGGCCGGTATGATCAGCCCTTCAGGAATATTTATGAGAAAGAGTTGAACGGTAATGAGTTTGCATGACCGTTGTTCTGCTGAATTACTTGTGCCGGAGGAAAATCAACGGTTCGGGTTAATAGAGGGGTTGCAGGCCGTCCTTGGCCCCTCGTACCTGCTGGTGGTTGCTGAAAAGCAGCCATGGGTTACTCTGAGTTCCGGCATCTTTGGCGGCGGCCTGGGCGCGAAGCGTTATTTTATTAACCGGCAGGTACTTTCCGGTTATTGCGCCGAACGGCCGGTAGAAGAATTAGCAACATATTTGGCGGCCTCATTTAAAGAATATGACCTTTCCGGCCGGTCGGACTGGACCGCGCTTATGACGGCGGCACAGGTAAAGGACGCTTGTTTTATCCGTCTCACCGGCCCGGACTGCCGGGCGGCCGTCATTGTTACGGCCGGCGTGGATAATGCCTGTGCGGCCGGTGTCACGCCGTATTTAAGTTTGGACCCCGCAGTAACCGGACCGCCGGGAACGATTAATATTATGGCTTTTTCGTCTCAGGCCCTGACCCACGGAGCCATGGTAAATGCCGTGCAAACCGTTACCGAGGCGAAGACCCAGATCCTGCGCGAGTTCTCCGTCAGGTGTCCGCTCACGGGTGCCTATGCCAGCGGTACCAATACTGATGCGGTGGTTATTGCCGCACCCGACGCTCCGGTTCGTCTGCCGTATGCCGGGCCGGGAATCATGATCGGCTACCTTTTTGCCTCAGGGGTGCGCAGGGCGGTATCGGAGGCCTTGAAGAGGTATCTGTCAAAACTGGGATGAGTTTTAAGTCATGGGGGGGGTAAACAAAGTGAGCAAGAAATGCAGACCGTCATTTAAAGCAATTATGGTTGTTTTTATGCTGTCTTTTTTACTGGTTTTATTTTGTGGTTGCGGACAGGTGCAGCCGGAAACGGGTGGCTCGGGTTTCCCGCTGACCGTTACCGATGACCTGGACCGGCAGGTCACCATAAAAGAGGAACCACAGCGGATAGTATCACTGGTTCCCGCGGGGACGGAAATCCTTTTTGCCCTGGGGTTGGGTGAAAAAGTCGCCGGTGTGACTGAATATTGCGATTATCCGGCCGAAGCCGCTTCGAAGCCGAAAATGGGCGGGTTTTCCACTCCCAGTTCCGAATTGATAGTAGCTGCCCAACCCAACTTGGTACTGGCAACCGTCATACATAAAGATTTTATCCGGCAGTTGGAAGGAGCCGGGCTGAAGGTGGTAGCTTTTGAAGCAACAAGTTTAAGCGAGGTGCTGGAAAAGATCCGGCTGATCGGACAGGTGACGGGTGCCGCCGCACAGGCAGAGCAGCTGGTTGACAGCATGCAGAAACGCATTGACAAAGTTTCGGCCCAGGTTAGCGGTCTTTCTGAAGCACAGAAGCCGAAGGTTTTCTTTGAAATCTGGCCCGATCCCCTGACCACCGGTGGAGCAAAGAGTTTTCTCAACAGCCTGATTACCGCCGCCGGTGGGAAAAATATCGCGGGAGATATCGAACGTGATTGGGTGACTTACAGCGCCGAAATGTTGCTGGCCCGGAATCCGGAAGTAATCATATTTTCCCACCACGGCGATTCCAGGCAAACAGTGGAAGATATTAAGGCGCGCCAAGGATGGGAGCAGGTGGCGGCAGTCAAGAATAACCGCATCGGGTACATCGAAGATGAGAATCTGATCGTGCGTGCCGGTCCACGCGTGGTGGAAGGCCTGGAACGAATAGCTGAAATCATCCACCCGAAACTCTTTAATTACCCCGCCGGGAAGTCCCCGTCCTGAACCTTCCTCACTCGCAATGCGAGAGTGAAGGCGGGGATGAATGGCAAGTGAGGGGTAGTTCACTTAAGCTGTCACCGAACGGAGGCTAATTGTTGAACGCACACGGTAAAGTTTGGCGTTGGAAAGTACTGGTCGGCATATTGGTGCTGGTTTTGGGGCTTACGGTTGTTTTTTGCACCACCATAGGACCGGCACCGGTTGGGTTTGTAGATGTTTTGACTATTTTACTGCGTAAGTTGCCCTGGCTCGGTAATTTCATTCCTCGGGGAGATTGGCCGGAAAGCTATGAAACTATTGTCTTTCAGATGAGGCTGGCGCGGGTAATCCTGGCGGTCCTCGTCGGTGCCGGCCTGGCAGCTTCCGGGGTGGTACTTCAGGGCCTGCTGCAAAACCCGATGGCCGACCCGTATATTCTGGGTATTTCCTCCGGTGCTGCTTTAGGAGCTACGGTTGCCATGCTTTTTAATACCGGGTCTCAGGTGCTGGGAATGTATGCCGTACCGCTGTGCGCATTTTTGGGGGGTGTCATAACCGCTTTTTCGGTATATAATTTATCCCGGACGGGGAACCGGGTTTCCATGCCGACCCTGCTGCTGGCAGGCATTGCCATGGGAGCTCTCTTGTCGGCAATGACCTCTTACGTAATGATCATGAGCGGTAAGAATATTCACCAGGTGGTCTTTTGGATTATGGGCGGTTTTTTCGGCCGCGGCTGGGAGCACGTAAAAGTATTACTGCCCTATGTTATCGCAGGGTTTACCGTTATGTATTTCTATGCTCAGAAGCTGAACGTCATCTTGATGGGTGAAGAACAGGCGCAGCACCTGGGAGTCGACGTGGAGCGACTGAAACAATTTATGCTGAGTGCCGCTACTTTGTCGGCTGCCGCTGCCGTGGCCGTGAGCGGGATTATCGGCTTTGTGGGACTGATTATTCCCCATGCCGTACGGCTTCTGGTCGGGCCCGACCACCGCGTGCTGCTTCCCGCATCCGCACTGGTAGGCGCCATCTTTTTAACCATGGCTGATGCACTGGCACGGGTGGCCGCAGCTCCCCAGGAAATACCGGTAGGTATTATAACGGCACTGTGCGGCGGGCCTTTTTTCATTTACCTGTTGAGAAAACGTCCCTACCGCTAAAAAAAGTTGTCAGGTAACGGCAGGCACCTTGGTTTATGGGAGTGAAAACGGTTGGTAGTTCTTAAAGTCCACGATATTGAGTGTGCTTACGGATCGGTCAGGGTACTGAACGGTGTGACTTTTTCCATAGAACGCGGGGGATTTACCGGCGTAATCGGCCCGAACGGTTCGGGCAAATCAACTGTTTTGCGCTGTATCAGCCGGGTGCTGAAGCCGGTCCGGGGGAGTGTTTTTTTGGATGAACACAACCTGTACGGCTTGAGTGCCCTGGAAACCGCCCGGAAAATGGCTGTAGTACCGCAGGAGACGGCCGTAAATTTCTCTTTTACGGTTGAAGAAGTAGTACTGATGGGCCGCTCTCCCTACCTGGGCCGTTTTCAGGCAGAAGGAAAAAGAGATTTTGAAGTGGCCGCCCGGGCCATGGAATTGACCAACACCGGTTACCTGGCCGACCGGCTGATTACCGCCATCAGCGGGGGAGAACGGCAGAAAGTGATCATAGCCAGGGCTTTGGCGCAGGAACCTGAGATTATTCTCCTGGACGAACCTACGTCCCACCTGGATATTAATCACCAAATAGAAATTATGAACTTGCTGCAGCGCCTGAACCGGGAAGGAGGACTGACCGTTATTTCTGTATTTCACGATTTGAACCTGGCTTCACAGTATTGCGACGATTTAATCCTGATGCAAAACGGGGCAATATTTGCCCTGGGGAAACCGGGGGAAGTGCTGACGGCCGGGAACATTAAAAATGTATACGGCGCCGACGTTTTAGTAAAAAAGCATCCGGTTACGGGACGTCCCACCGTCATGCCCCTGGCCCGGGTTCAGCAAAAAAACAAACCGCAGGGCAGGGTTCATGTTGTTTGCGGCGGCGGCGAGGGAGCGGTTATGCTGGCGCTTTTGGTCAATCATGGTTACGATGTGACTGCCGGCGTGATTAACGCCGGTGATGTCGATTGGGAAACGGCAAGACTTCTGGGTATTGAAACGGCGGAAGAGGCGCCGTTTTGCCTGATCTCGAAAAATAGTCACGAAGAAAATATCCGGCTTATTAAAAGTGCGGATGCCTGTATCATGGTAAGCATACCGTTCGGTCGCGGGAATTTAAAAAACCTGGAGGCCTTATCTCTTGCCTGCGATTGGGGTAAGCCCGTGCTGGTGCTGGAGGAGCGGGATATCGGGGAGCGCGATTTTACCGGCGGACAGGCCGGGCAAATATATGACGAGTTAAAGAAAAAAGGCGCCGTTGTTTTAAAAGATAAGCATGAAATTCTCAAAAGGTTGAAAAATATTATTTAAAACATCAAGAGCTACTCTGTTTAGGCAGGGTAAGCTTTTTTTATGAAGAGCCCTAAAGGTACCCCTTAAATAAAGCCTTGCCTGACGTATTACACGGATAGAAGTGTTTAAGGCCTTGTTGCTGTTGGTCAGTGTATTACCGGGGAGAGAGGTGAACGGGAGGAAGGGAGGATAACTTGTTTCCCATACCGGACGCGGCAGAAAAAATAAAAAAGATCAAACAGGGGGACAGCCTGACCAGGGAAATGTTTTTAGAAAACAGCAAGCCTTTTATTTATAAGAAAGCATGCAGGTTTTCCGGAAAAACCCTGGATTGGAACCGGGATGACGAATTGGCGGTGGCATTGATTGCGTTTAATGAAGCGCTCGACCGTTATCGCGGCGAAAAGGGGGTTCCTTTTCCCGCTTATGCCGGGATAGTAATAAAAAGCCGGCTTACCGACCATTACCGTAAGAAAAACAAGCATTTAGCGGCTGGATTTTCGTTACCCGGCAACGAAATGAACGGAGTTGAGCTGGCCAGGTCCTGGGATGCTTATCTGGAAGCAGAGGCAGCCAGGGAAAGGGCGGAAGAAATAAAAGAATTCGGAGCCATGCTGAAAAAATACGGAGTTACATTCGAGGACCTGGTAAAAGGTTCACCCAAACATAGCGCCACCCGCCGGGACTTGATGCTTGCGGCACGAGTACTGGCCGGCAGGAACCGGCTTTGGGAAAGATTCAGAAACGGTAAAAAATTGCCGCTGAATGAAATAGTAGCAGAAACCGGTTTGGGCCGCAAGACCCTGGAAAGGGGCCGCAAATACATCATAGCCATGGCATTATTGATATCCAGGCGGGAGGATTTTATCTACCTGAGTTCATATCTGAACCTGACGGAAGTAAAGTCTGAGGGGGGCTGATAAATGGATCACCGTGGAATAATATTGAAAATAAAAAAAAGGTCCTGTGTCGTTTTGACCCCCGGAGGTGAATACAGGGAAGTTCCCCTGCCTGAAGACGGAACGGCTTCAGTAGGGCGCGAGATAACATTCAAGCAGAGGAAGAGTCTTTTTAACTTTAGATATTTTGCGGTAGCAGCGTCATTATTGTTGTTTATTTTGTCCGGTCAAGTTTACCTGTCACAAACACATCCGGCGGCTGCTTACCTTTCGATAGACATTAATCCCAGTATTGAGCTGGCCGTTTCAGCGGAACGGGAAGTTTTATCGGCCCGCGGGTTAAACCAAGACGGTAGAATAATTCTGGGGGAAGTCAAGGTGAAGGGCCGGGACCTGCTTGAAGCTACCGGGGTTATTATATCTCAAGCCATAGCTGACGGTTATCTCGTGGAAAAAGACGATAACGTGATCCTTGCCACTTTGACTGTTGATGCGGACAAGGAATCCGTGGTTGACCTGGAAGCTATTTACAAAACCATTCAAAAACCGGTAATTTCCGGGGGATTGGACGCAGAGATAATCATCCAGCCGGTGGGGCCTGAAGTGCGGCGTGAGGCTGACGGGTGCGGGTTATCAACCGGCAGGTACTTTTTGCTGCAAGAAGCGCGTAAAAAAGGTATTGCGGTCAGTGACCACGAAATAAGTTCCCTGGGCCTGGGAAAATTAGAAAAAGAAAAGAAGACATCATTAGTTAAAATTTTAAAAGAAGAGAATAACGAAAAATACCGCAGGATTGATAACGGAAAAGGAAAGGAAAAAAATAATAAAAGCGGTAATGAGGCTCAAGGCAAAAATGGTGGGAAAAACAAGTCCAAACAGCCAGGTGGAAAGTCAGTATCTCCCTAATAAATTTATAAAACCGGCTAAACGCCGGTTTTTTTCGTAACTAG
>DFAQ01000064.1 GCA_002365865.1 Pelotomaculum sp. UBA3102 | reverse complement strand
GTTGACGTGCGCTTGGGAACCCAGGTGGTGGAGCTGGAAATGATTCCGGTAATTTATTGTGGGAAATTCCCGGCAGTTTATCGTTAGAAACAACACATGGGTGAAGTGCCGCAAACGCCCATTTATAAGGCTTTTTGGGGTCTGAGGATTCCGGTAGAGTGCATTACATTCCCGATACTTCCGGTGATGTAGTAACACTCAAAATCCGCCGTGGTTCACCCCACGTGTGGGTTCGACTCCCACCTTCGGCACCAGAAAGAATTAAGGCCTTAAGGGCTTTTTTATTTTAGAAAAATTTTTGGAATTACTCATATATTAATGGAAATAATATGAATATACATTACAGCAGTTTAGTTTTACAAGCATGTATTTTGATAATGATATTTCTAACCAACGGAGTAAAGGGGATAATATGTCGCATTGCAGCTCATTTCTAAGCCAATTTCTTTCAGCTTGCCCTTATGAAGTTCGAAATATAATTTATAAAAAACTACATAATTATTTTATTTCCGGTTTTGATGGTATTCAACCAAGGGCCCCCCTGGTTAATTATTTGGAACGCCAGCATATCATGCGCTATATTTTTGCCGGAAGATTTTTACGCCCCACAGATATGGTGCTAGATGTAGCCTGCGGCTGTGGTTACGGTACCCACTATTTGAGTCAGGTAGCTTCTTCCGGCCATGTTTATGGGGTTGACACTTCGACCGATGCCCTGAAACAAGCCGGCCGGTATAAAGACCGCGACAACCTTGAGTATCTACCGGGTGATGCCCTGTCGTTACCCTTTCGCGATGCCACCTTTGACGTGGTAATATCTTTTGAAACTATTGAGCACTTAGATGATTTTCATACCTTTCTGACCGAAATTAAACGGGTATTGCGACCTGAAGGCGTCTTTATTTGCTCCACGCCCAACAAAGCCTATTCTCTTCATCCGCCTTATCACCGGCATGAGTTTTACCCCGAGGAATTCTATACGTTAATTGAAAACTATTTCCCAAATACCTACCGTTATTACCAAGAGGAAATATTTAAGAATAAATTATACCTGGCCCTTTATTATTGCCGAACGATGCTCCAGCTTAGAGCAGCATCACGGCTGGGCAATACGGTATTTATAACACCACTTTATAAAATTACACCCGGCATATATTTTTCTTCAGAACGGGTTAAAAAAAGCTTGCCCGGAGAAGAAAGACCCGCCGCAATAATGATTGCGGTTGCCGGCAGAAGATGCGGTCAGAGAAAAGAACAGAGCACTTAATTTTTCTTTTTCAACCATCCCAAGCTCAAAGGCCTTACCTTGTCATCTAACAACGCAGGATCCACGTAATAAATGAGTTTATTACATTTTTTACATAAATATATATTGGTCTTTTCACCGGGAATGCTAATAGCGACTTCTCCGCAAAGGCATTTTATATTTTCGGGAGCAGATGCCTCCATTTTCCTTCCTTTTATTAAAGACATTAATTTTATCATCTTCTCCTCCTCCAAAGTAAATTATTATTAATAAGTAGTCAAAACAATAATGTTTTCAGGTAGTTTCACTTATGGTCCTTTTTAGGCATAAAATACATAATAAGATTACCTTTTAAATGTAAATCAAATAAATTTAAGCATTTATTTGACTGCATCTAAAAATTAATTTATAATCCAGATAAAGGAGTTGAAAATGATGGCATTTGAAGTTTATAAGCCTTTTTTAGAAAAAGAAACAACTGTTGCAATTTCAAAAAACCATCTTACCTTAAATAAGAAATTACTGGATAAACTAAATACAAAATATGTAGAACTGGCTTATGATCGTAACACAAAAACAATAAGGATCAAGCCTTCTACCAATGAAAATGGTTTAGTTCTCAATAAGCATAAGATCGGTGCCAAAGGTTTTTTTAAACATTTTAACCTAGCCCAAAAAGGAAAATATGACGCTGTTTTTGATGACAACGAAAAAACTCTTTATATCAACATTTAACTAATATTTAAATTTATTTTTCAGGACAACGCGACTCCCTTTTTTAATTTTAACAACACCCGTTCAGCCGCATTTGCCAGTACGCGGTAACCACCCCGGTTCGGATGGTCGTCATCAGTAAAATAGGCTGGATTTGCAACGCCGGTATCCGGGTTCAGAAGAGGCGTGTAAAAATCTAAAACAGGCAATGAATTTTCGACGGCATATTCCTCCATCCAATTTCTATAAGCTTCTAATTCACAGGCTGCAAGAGCTATGTCGCCCGGCAAAAAATCACCGTATCGAGCAAAGTTAACCGTCACAGGCAGTCCCAGTACGGGGCAGATACCCGCTTCGAAGGCCTTGTCAACCATTGCTGCTATATTCTGCTCGACTTTTTCCAATCCGGCCCCAACCCAGGCATCATTTGAGCCGCCCATTATAATTACATAAGCCGGTTTTAAATCAACTACATCCGGTATAAAACGCCTGAGCATCTGTCTGGTGGTATTTCCGTTAATACCCTGGTTGATTAATTTCAGACCCAGTTTTTCAGAACACATCCTTACCCAGGATGCCCCCGGGCCGTAAGGAAAGCCGTAAGTTATGCTGTCTCCCAGGCAGACAATCTGATCCCGGTCTGTAAGAAGTGAAAAAACATTATCACTTCCTGCTTCAAAAAGGGTAAACAACACCTCTTCCAAAGCCGAACCGCAAGCCAGGTGGCGCCGTACTTCACTGACCATTATCCGGGCCGCCACCCCAAAATCCAACCCTCCGGCGCCCGTGCCAAGGGCGGGAAACGCAACGCTCCTGACACCCAACTCTTCGGCACGCCGCAGGGCGTTCCTGGTAGCCAGACGCACTTTCACTTCATCTGTGACAAGATCCGGTCCCATGACAGCAGCATGGATGATATAACGCGCCTTTAGTGAACCTGCTCCCGTTGCAACGGCTTCGCCTACCGGAACCGGTCCCTTTGATACGGCCTCTTCTTCAATGGCAGCACCTCCCGCGCGTTTGATGGCACCGGCCACTCCCGCCTTCATCTCCAAGTGGTTGTTTGCCGCATTGATTACGGCATCAATTGAAAGTTGGGTAATATCGCCTTTAATTACTTTAAGCATATTATACCCCCGTTTAAAAATAAATACGACTTATATTAATTAACTTAAAAGTTTCGCTGCCGGTTCAGGCTTTCCTCCCCTTTCTGAGACGCTTTTTGGCATGCAAATAGATTAGGAGCGCAACCATCAACCCCAGGGCCGCCAGCGGAAGTTTTGAATTTAACTGTCCGGTAATAAGACGGTAATTATACCCGAAGAACATTCCCAACAGCAGGTAAAGAGAGCCCCAGCCCACAGTAAAAACCGAGTTGTAAAGCAGGAAATATCCCAGGCCGGTCCTGGTTATTCCGGCCATGTAGGGAGTTAAATTACCCAGGCCGGGTAGAAACCGCCCAAAAGTAATAAAGGCCGGTGCCGAATGGTCCAGCCAAGATCTGGTTTGTTCAAAACGTTCCGGTGAAATATGCAGAAACCGGCCGCACTTGATAAAGAAAGGCCGGCCTGTTTTCTTTCCGATCAGGTAGGCGATTAAAGACCCGGCAGTATAACTGAACAAAATAGCAATTAGCGCGCTTAAAAATTCCAGTTTCCCTTGATGAACCATAAAACCGGTAATAATCACCATAACTCCACCGGGAAAAGGTACCCCCATGGCTTCAATAAATACGCCCAGCAGCAGCCCGCCAAGACCGAAGGCCGAAAGGTAGCCGGCAATAGTATCAAACAAAAAAATCCCCCCTTACAGCAAATAACGGGGACTGACCTGCCCGCTATTATAATACCCAAAGGGGAAGATTTTTTTCAGTTTTTTCACAACGTGCTGCTACAGCACCCTGGCCGTGCCACTGTAGATCAACCCCCTCTGACTGTCAACGGTGATCATATTTCCGTCTGGAAGGAGCTCCATAGCTGCTTCCACCCCTACAACCACCGGAATCCCGAATTCCAGGCAAACTATTGCGGCATGGGAAGTAAGGCCTCCGGTTTCTGTAATTACCGCCCCGGCCTTTGCGACCGCCGGAATAAAATCACTGCCGGTGGCTATGGTAACCAAAATATCCCCGGGATTCATTTTTTCAAGCGCCTCTTCGGCAGAACGGACCACCCGTGCGGTACCGGTAACCGCCCGGTGCCCGATACCCGCCCCGCGGGCCAAAATTTCACCGACGGTATGAACACGAATCAAGTTAGTAGTTCCGTGTACTCCTACCGGTACACCGGCGGTAATGATTACTAAATCACCGATATTAATCAGCCCGGCGCTTAAAGAAGCTCCAATGGCAACCGCCATCATTTCATCCGAATTATTTTTCACCCCGGCCAACAGCGGCTGTACCCCCCATACCAGAGCAAGTTTTCTCATCACCCCGGCGTGAGGAGTGACTGCTATAATAGGCGCCCGCGGCCGGTACTTAGATACCATTTTCGCCGTATACCCCGACTCTGTCGAAGTGATAATGGCAGCAGCACCGAGATCCTGAGCGGTAGTACACGTAGCGTAACTGATCGCCTCAGTTACGGTGTGTTGAGATGCAAAGTTCCTGCGCACATTTCTTGCCAGTATTTCATCATATTTAATCGCAGCTTCCGAACACCCGGCTATACGCGCCATTGTTTGCAACGCCTCTACCGGGTATTTTCCAATTGCCGTTTCACCGGAAAGCATCACCGCGTCGGTTCCGTCAAAGATAGCGTTGGCGACATCGCTGGCTTCAGCCCTGGTCGGCCGCGGGTTATAATTCATCGACTCCAGCATTTGAGTAGCGGTTACCACGGGTTTTCCCGCGCGGTTGCACTTTTCAATAATTCTCTTTTGCACCAGCGGTACTTCTTCGGGAGGAATCTCCACCCCGAGGTCCCCCCTGGCCACCATGATGCCGTCGGAAACATTGATAATCTCATCCAGATTATTAACTGCTTCCCGGTTCTCTATCTTGGAAATGATACCAACGCCCTCTGCCCCGGCCTCTTCGAGGATTTGCCGGATAGCCAGAACATCGGCAGCCTTTCTCATGAAAGATGCCGCTATAAAATCAACCTGTTGTTCAATGCCGTACCTTATATCCCGGATATCTTTATCTGTAACGGCCGGCAGGCTTGTCGCCACCCCGGGAATGTTTATCCCCTTCCGGCCCGTCAATTCACCGTTGTTTAAGACCCGGCAGCAGATCTCCGTTTCCGCAACCGACAAAACTTTCAGGGCAATCAACCCGTCCGCTAAAAGAATGATATCTTCCGGCCGCACATCTCCGGGCAAACCGGAGTAGTTTACCGGCAGATACTTTTCATCCCCCTCAATATTTTCGGTGGTCAGGGTTACCTGGCTGCCTTCCTTTAGGCAAACCGGCTCGTCTTTAAAGGTGCCCATGCGAATTTCCGGGCCGGTAGTATCAAGCATAATAGCTACATTTTTCCCCACCTCTTCTGCAACCCGGCGGACAGAGGCAATACGTCGCCCGTGTTCCTCGTGCGTCCCGTGGGAAAAATTAAAGCGTGCCACATTTAACCCGGCCAGCAGGAGCTTCTTGATTATCCCGGTATCCTCACTGGCAGGCCCTATGGTACAAACGATCTTTGTCCGGCGCAAAAAGATTCTCCTTCCTCAAATAGATAAGATGCCTGCCAGGTGATACAGATCCAGGTCGATGGACCTTACCTGCGACAGAGCATCATCAATGTCCATGGAAACTATTTCTCCCGCTTTGATACTGACCATTTTCCTCGTCTCTCCGGCCATAAGCAGTTCCACCGCCTTGGAACCCATACGGCTGGCAAGGACCCGGTCGGCGGCGGAGGGCGCACCCCCGCGTTGGAGGTGACCGAGAATAATCACTTTGGTTTCTAATTCCGTGCACTCTTTTATTTTCCTCCCCACCTCCATGCCGTCAGCCGCTCCTTCCGCCACAACAATTATGCTGTGCAGTTTGCCGCGGCGGTAACCCTTTAAAAGCCGCTCGCAGATATCATTGTAATCAAAAGGGCACTCGGGAATGAGAATGGACTCGGCACCCCCGGCCAAACCGGCTTCAAGGGCAATAAAACCGTTATTTTTCCCCATTACTTGGACAATAAAAGTACGCTCGTGAGAGGTAGCCGTATCCCTTATTTTATTAATCGCTTCTACGGCAGTATTGACGGCGGTATCAAAACCGATCGTCCGGTCGGTGCCCGGAATGTCGTTATCAATGGTGCTCGGCACCCCTGCTACCGGGAGACCGTATTCCCGGTTGAAAATCCTGGCACCGCGAAAGGTACCGTCACCACCGACAGCAACAAGTCCCTGAATACCGAAACGCTTTACATTTTGATAGGCCTTGGCCCTTCCCTCCGGGGTCAGAAATTGGTCTGAACGGGCCGTTTGTAGAATTGTACCGCCCCTTTGGATTATATCTGAAACCGAACTCGTGTTCATAGGTGCCATGTCCGCTTCAATAAAGCCATTGTATCCGCGTTTTATTCCCATAACCTCCAGGCCGTGGTAGACCGCTTTACGCACCACCGCCCTGATACAGGCGTTCATGCCCGGAGAATCCCCGCCGCTGGTCAACAATGCTATCCTTTGCAACGATTTTTACCCCCTATAAGTTGGTGTTAAATATAAGAATATTACTTGATATTATTATTGCGATTTTGACAAGCGTTTATTAAATTGAATTTGAAACCAAACCCCCAATGGCACGGAACTTTTCATACCTTAGATTAATTAAATTTTCGGCTGGAACTGCCAACAGTTCTTTCAACATCTCTGCCAGGGCCGCACCGACATTCTTGGCGGCAATTTCCGGATTGCGGTGCGCACCGCCGGCCGGTTCGGGAATAATTTTATCAGCCACCCCGAGCTCAAAAAGGTCTTGCGCCGTAATCTTCATGGCCTCGGCGGCCTCACGGCAGCGGGCGGCATCTTTAAATAAAATACTGGCATATCCTTCCGGCGATATCACGGAATAAACCGCATGTTCGAGCATCAAAATCCGGTCGCTCACTCCGAAAGCTATGGCACCGCCACTTCCTCCCTCACCGATAACAACAGAAATAACGGGCACTTGAAGCGTCACCATGACCGATATGCTTTTGGCTATGGCCTCAAACTGGCCCCTTTCTTCTGCGCCCATACCGCAATAAGCACCCGGGGTATCAATAAAACAGATAACCGGCCGCTTAAATTTTTCAGCCTGTTTCATCAAGCGCATCGCCTTCCGGTAACCCTCCGGGTGGGCCATACCGAAATTCCTGGCCAGGTTTTCCTTGGTGTCTTTACCCTTGAGGTGCCCCAACACCGTAACGGCCAATCCGCCAAAGCGCCCGATCCCCCCTATAACCGCCGGGTCGTCACTGAATAAACGGTCCCCGTGCAATTCTACAAAATCAGTGAAAAGACAATTAATATAATCAAGGGTGTTCGGCCGCTCGGCATGTCTGGCAATAAGCACCTTTTGCCAGGAATTCAGATTGCCGTAAATTGATGCTTTGACTTCCCTGGCCCGGTTTTCTAAAATAGAAATCTCATTGGTCAGATCGATACCTTTTTCTTGCGCAAAATTTCTGAGTTCACTGATTTTATTTTCTAATTCCTGGAGCGGCTTTTCAAATTCCATAATAGCCGGCATTTTATTTATTTCTCCTCCCGATGATGAAGTTCTAGAAGCAAAGCCAGGGTTTCTTTAAGCTGTGGCCTGTGAACAATTAAATCCACAAAACCGTGTTGCTTTAAAAATTCAGCCCGCTGAAAACCTTCAGGCAACTTCTGGCGTATAGTTTGCTCTATAACCCTCGGCCCGGCGAAACCGATCAGGGCCCCGGGTTCGGCGACGATTATGTCACCCAGCGCTGCAAAGCTGGCACTGACTCCACCGGTGGTGGGATCGGTCAAAACCGATATATAAAGAAGCCCTGCGTCTCCCAGCCTGGCCAAGGCTGCTACCGTTTTGGGCATTTGCATTAAAGAAATAATCCCTTCCTGCATGCGGGCGCCGCCGGAAGCAGAAAAAATTATTACTGGTTTCATGTCGCGAACGGCAGCTTCAACCGCCCTGGTGATTTTTTCACCAACAATGGTCCCCATGCTTGCCATCATAAATTCGGCATCCATAACCACCAAAATAGCAGGAAAACCTCCTACCGTACCCTCCCCGGTGACTACGGCTTCATTTAAACCACTTTTTTCGCGGGCCAGCGCAAGTTTTTTTTCATATTCAGGCAGGCCGAATGGATTTACCGGCAGCAGTCCTTCGTCCATTTCATTAAAACTACCCTCATCCACGGTTATTTTGATCCGCTCAAGAGCGTTCAGCCTGAAATGAAACCCGCATTTTTTGCAAACCTTATAGTTCTTATCTAATTCCTTATTAAATAAAATTTCACCGCAGCGGTCACATTTAACCCAGGTACCCTCCGGAATATCACGGCCTTCAAGTTCCTGCTGAACCGTTATGTATTTTTGCTTTCGGAAAAATTCTAAAACCAATAAATGACACTCCTTTAAATTTGCATATAATTTTCATGGAAGTTTTCCCCTGAGGGTCAGGCGGTTGACCGAAGAATAACTACCGGTTAGATATTATTGATCACTTCCAAGGCCTCCCGGGCTTCAGATTCCGGAACCAGGATTTCTATTAAAGAGCTGTCGCCGGTTTGACTCAGACCGCTTGACCTGATTTTTACCAGCAAGCCCTCCGATGTCAAAATTTTTTCCAATCTTTGGGCCTCTCTTTTATTAGGTGCAATAAATACTACCGTCCACACGTCGGAGACACCTCTTCCAAGTTTACCCTTATTGCTATTAGTCTTTTCTACTCATGTTACCGGTATTCCTTTTTTTCCGGCCTGAACTTTTACAATGCTTTTTTATCATTCCTATCATGGTAAAATACTGAAAATAAGTATATCCAGAGCTTTTGCCCTGGATATTATAATTATTCGTCCGTCCGGATCCTTCCGTGCCTGGTCATCAGTTCCACCCGTCCACGAATTTTTATTGCCGAGGTATGCTCAGTAAACTGCGCGATCATAATCTCTCCCTTATCCAATTTCTCCGAGTGGTGAAACTTGGTGTCCCTGCCACGGGTTAAACCGATAATATTTACTCCGTTATCCAGGGCTTTAATAACCACATACTCTCCGGCAATATCCAATTTTTCCGGCAAAAAAACCACCTCTCAATATTTTACCTGTTTTTAACATTCACAATCATACCATAATCAACTTGATTTAACAAGCTATCCCGGTTAACTGTCGTTCCGGGTCTTCAACCGCAAGTTATAATTCCAGAATACTAAAAAACTTCCCCGTTCCTTTAACCGGTATTTTTTCTTCTCCTAATGGTTTCTTTCTGCTTGACGATTTTTCCTCGCTGAAGTCACTTCTCTTTATTTTTACCCCGGCATGCCCCAGGAGATCCTGAAGCCTCACTACTACCTGACCGGACAGGTCCACCCGGAATCTTTGTCCCGCTTTGATTACTCTTTTTTCTTTTTCAAAGTGCAGGAATACCGGGGATTCACCCTTAAAACTACCGAGAATGATCTGCACCTGGTCCAGTAGGGGAGAATTAACACTGTCTATTTTTAAATGCAGTTCTCCGCGTAAGTGATTTTCAAGACTGGAAATCTCCTCCGCAATTATCTTTTTTGCTTCATCATCGTTTTTACTTGTCCGTCCCCTTACCAGGACCGCTTCATCAACCCGGATGTCCGGACGGTATTGAAGATAACAGCGGGGGAAAACCACTATTTCAACCGTACCGGTCAGGTCTTCCAGGGTAAGGAAGGCCATGGTATCTCCCTTACGGGTATTGATTTTTTTAACCCCGGTAATCAACCCTCCCAATACCACCTCGCTGTCTTCGGACATCTCCGGAATTTCCGCGGCGTTGACCGTGGTGAGGTGGTTCAGTTCGTCGCGGTACCTTGAAAGAGGGTGCCCGCTGATATACAATCCCAGCGTTTCTTTCTCCAGGGCCAGTAATTGCTCCTCCGGGTATTCACCTACCTCCGGCAGGTTAATGCTTGCCGATTCCCGGGCCCCGTCACCAAAAAAATCCAGGAGGGAAAGCTGCCCGTTCTCCCGTTCCCGCTGTGACTGCTGGGCCAGTCCCAGGCTTGTGTCCACCGTAGCCATCAATTGGGCCCGGTGATGACCCATAGAATCAAAGGCTCCGCATTTAATCAGGCTCTCCAGCACCCGCTTGTTAATGACCCTGGTATCAAGCCGCCGGCAAAAATCGGCGTAACCGCTGTAAGGGCCGTCCTTTTCCCTGG
Source organism: Pelotomaculum sp. UBA3102 (assembly GCA_002365865.1). Lineage (GTDB taxonomy): Bacteria > Bacillota > Desulfotomaculia > Desulfotomaculales > Pelotomaculaceae > UBA3102. Next base: position 2,314 of record DFAQ01000064.1, on the reverse strand, counting down.
CCTGAATAATAGATTCCACCGCCCCCAGGCCGACATTTTTTACTGCTGCCAGGCCGAAACGTATTTTGTTTCCCGCTACGGTAAAACTTTCCCGGCTCTCATTGACATCGGGCGGTAACACTTCGATCTCAAGGCGCCGGCACTCTTCAATGTACGCCGCTACCTTGTCGGTATTATCCCTGACTGAAGTAAGCAGGGCCGCCATATACTGCAAAGGATAATTTGCCTTTAAGTATGCGGTCTGATAGGAAACCATCGCGTAGGCCGCGCTGTGACTTTTATTAAAACCATAACCCGCAAAATATTCCATCAAATCAAATATTTGAGCGGCAACCTTTTCGTTAACACCGTTGTTTTGCGCACCTTTAATAAACTGGGCCCGCAAGCCTGCGATAATTTCCGGCTTTTTCTTACCCATGGCCCGGCGCAGCAGATCGGCTTCACCCAGGGTGAAACCGGCCAAGTCGCTGGCTATACGCATGACCTGTTCCTGGTAGAGAATTACTCCGTAGGTATCTTTTAAGACCGGTTCCAGTTTGGGGTGCAGGTACTTTACCTTCTTAATTCCGTGCTTGTTTTTGATAAAGTCTTCCACCATGCCGCTGCCCAGCGGGCCGGGACGGTAAAGCGCCACCAGCGCAACAATGTCTTCAAAAACCTCGGGTTTAAGCTCCCGCAGGATGGTGCGCATTCCGCTGCTCTCAAGCTGAAATACCCCCGCGGTCTCACCCCGCGAAAGCATTTCATAGGTTTCCCGGTCATCAATTGGTATCCGGTCAATTTCCGGCTCTTTCCCGGTCCTTTCAGCAATCAGGCGGGCGGCATCGCTAATAACCGTCAGAGTCCTCAGGCCAAGCAGGTCCATCTTCAAAAGGCCCAGTTCTTCAACTGTTCCCATGGAAAACTGGGTTGTTAACGGTCCGGTGCCGGCCTTGTATAAAGGAAGATAATGGGTAAGCGGCTCCTTTGTAATTACCACACCGGCGGCGTGAGTTGAGGCGTGCCTCGGCATCCCTTCAAGAGCAGCCGCGGTATCAATTAATTTCTTTACTTCCGGCCTCTGGTCGTACAGTTCCTTTAATTCAGGGGCTTCGTTCAAGGCTTTCTCGATCGTCACATGCAGCTCCATGGGCACGAGTTTAGCCACCCTGTCCACATCCCCGTAAGGCATACCCAGTGCCCGGCCCACATCCCTGATGGCCGCCCGTGCCGCCATGGTACCGAAAGTAATGATTTGCGCCACGTGGTCGGCGCCGTATTTCCGGACCACGTAATCGATAACCTCGCCCCGCCGTTCATAGCAAAAGTCGATGTCAATATCTGGCATCGACACACGCTCAGGGTTAAGAAAACGCTCGAACAGCAGCCCGTATTTCAAGGGGTCGATATTGGTAATGCCCAGGCTGTACGCCACCAGGCTACCGGCTGCGGAGCCGCGTCCCGGCCCCACCGGAATCCCGTTCTGCCTGGCAAAGTGGATGAAATCCCAGACGATCAAGAAATAGGCTGAATAACCCATTTGTTTGATGACACCGAGCTCATATTCCAACCGTTCCCTCACTTCGTCGTCCAGCCCGCCGTAAATCCTGCGCGCGCCCCCATAGCAAAGCTCTACCAGGTAGGTATCGGCGTTGTAACCTTCCGGCACGGTATAATCCGGTAAAAAGTACTTGCCGAATTCCATCTCTACATTGCAGCGGTCCGCAATCTCCACCGTATTCCGGATTGCCTGCGGGAATTCGCCGAACAGGAGGTTGATCTCTTCGGGACTCTTCAAGTACAGCTCTTCCGATTGAAATTTCATCCGGTCCGGGTCGTCCACACTCTTACCGGTCTGGATAGCCAGAAGCACATCCTGGTTTTCTGCGTCTTCACGCCGTACGTAATGGACATCGTTGGTGACCACCAGCGGGATATCCAACTCCTTATGAATCTTCAGCAGTTCACGGTTGGCTTTCCGCTGTTCTTCAAAACCGTGATCCTGAAGCTCCAGGAAAAAATTTTCCGGTCCGAAGATGTCCCGGTAATTTGCTGCCGCCTCCCGTGCCTTCTCGTTTTGCCCTGCCAGAATTTTTGAGGCAACTTCACCGGCAATGCACCCGCTCAGGGCAATCAGCCCCCCGCTGTACCGGGCCAGCGCCTCCTTGTCCACCCTGGGCTTGTAATAAAATCCCCTGGTAAAACCAAGGGAAACGAGGTTTAACAGATTGCGGTAACCCTCTCCGTTTTCGGCCAGCAGAACCAGGTGGTAAGGAGTGTCATCTACCTTCGGAGTGCGGTCATCCATAGTACGCGGCGCCACATATACCTCACA
>DFAQ01000007.1 GCA_002365865.1 Pelotomaculum sp. UBA3102 | reverse complement strand
CCGCTGCCGGAGCAGGTGCCGCCGCGGGATTGCCACCTATTTCTTCTACTTCTACTTCGTAGACTTCGTCGTTTACTTTAATATTGAATTTTTTCACTTAGTTTTCCCTCCTATAAACATTAGCCTGATCTTATATGCCACTAATTTAATTAAATTCCCTATTCAGGTCACGACCAAACATTATATCCATTATGCCGGCCTTTCGCCAGGGATTAAACCCTTTGGCAACCTTTGTAACCTGATATTTATCCGCCGAATAACCATAAAGAGCCAGTGCCGCCGTAATAGCTGCCAGCACTTTTGGTTTGATACCGGCTTTTGCTTTACTTTTTGCAGCTGACATATACTTGTTCCTCCTTCTTGCCGGTACTTAAAACTTCAGCAGGGGATATTTCCGTGTTTTTTCCTGGGCCTGGACGCGCGTTTAGTAGACAAATCAGATAGTGCATCTATAATTTTTTCGCGTGTCTCCTGCGGGTGGATCACGTCTTGAACGTATCCCCTGGCAGCAGCAATATATGGGTTAGCAAAGCGGTCACGGTATTCTTGTACTAATTTTTTACGCATCTCAACCGGATTTTCAGCTGCAGCAATTTCCTTACGGTTGATAACATTGACAGCACCTTCAGGCCCCATAACCGCAATTTCAGCTGTGGGCCAGGCATATACGGTATCTGCGCGCAGAGCACTTGTACACATTGCCAGGTATGCACCGCCGTAAGCCTTACGGGTAATAATTGTAATCTTAGGTACGGTTGCCTCAGAATAAGCGTAGAGCAACTTTGCACCGTGCCTTATAATCCCGCCGTATTCTTGCTGCACGCCAGGCAGATAACCAGGCACATCCATAAATGTTATAATCGGTATATTAAAGCAATCGCAGAAACGAATATGACGGGCAATTTTATCGGATACGTTTATATCAAGACAGCCGGCCAGTACTTTGGGCTGGTTAGCTATAATCCCTACCGACTGGCCGTTAACCCGGGCAAAACCAACTACACCATTTGTAGCATAATACTGATGTACCTCAAGAAATGAATTGGCATCTACAATAGCATTTATGACATCACGAACATCATAACCTTTATTAGGATCTACTGGTACAATATCAACCAGTGTTTCCTTAGCAATTGCCGGTTCGACAGGATCATATGCCGGCGGTTCATCAAGATTATTTAACGGCAGGTAACTGAGCAGGGATTTAATTTGAGCAATGCATTCCTCTTCATTATTAGACATGAAGTGAGCCACACCGCTGATCTGGTTATGGGTAGCCGCACCGCCAAGAGCTTCCATGCTAACGTCTTCACCCGTAACGGCTTTAATAACCAGCGGACCAGTTATAAACATCTGGCTGGTTCCGGAAACCATCATAACAAAGTCCGTCAGGGCCGGCGAATAAACCGCACCACCGGCACATGGCCCCATAATTACGGATATTTGAGGAATTACGCCTGAAGCAATGGTATTGCGGTAGAAGATTTGGCCATACCCGTCAAGGGCGTCCACACCTTCCTGAATCCGTGCTCCACCGGAGTCACAGATGGCGATTACCGGGGCTCCGACCTTCATCGCCATATCCAGCACCTTGCAAATCTTAGCGGCATGAACCCGTCCTAATGAACCACCAACTACCGTAAAGTCCTGGGAGGCAACATACACCCTGCGGCCGTTAATGGTTCCATAACCGCAGGTAACACCCTCACCGGGGTTTTTCGCCTTCCTGTAATCAACCTCAGTATTGGCGAAAACATCAACTTCCTTAAATGAACCGGGATCAAATAAATCATTTATCCGCTCCCGGCTGGTTTTTTTGCCGCTACTATGCTGTTTATCAATTCTTTTTTGACCGCCACCGGCTTCAACGGTCTCTCTTAGTTTGCTTAGCGTATCCAGTTTCTCCTGCATACTCATGTGATTACCTCCAATCTAGTCACGCTCGCACAATTCGATTAGGACACCATAAGTGGATTTAGGATGTAGAAATGCTATTTTCGCACCACCTGCCCCGCGCCGTGGTTTTTCATCAATCAAACGAACACCCTTTTCTTTTAATTCAGCAAGTCGCTGTTCCAGGTTATCCACTCTAAAAGCAATGTGCTGTACTCCCTGACCGTTCTTATCTATGAACTTAGCAATTGGACCATCGGGCGCCGTTGATTCAAGTAACTCTACTTCACTGTCACCGATAGGTAAAAAAGCTGTTTTTACTTTTTGTTCTTCCACGACTTCTGTATCAACAGCCTTCAATCCTAGCATCCCTTCGTACAATTTCAGGGTTTCTGTAAGGTCCTTGACCGCTATTCCGATGTGGTCAATCTTTTTAATCATGAGGTAATCCCTCCAGTTTCTATATTTGGACCTCTCCCTTTAAAACACCTAAGACATTCTAACACCGGGCGGGGTACCGGCAAGCTGCATACCCCGCCAGTGCATTTAATACGAACTAATTCTTTACATTCTCCTTAATGTAATTAACGACATTCTCCAGCGGAGTACCCGGCGTAAATATCTCATCAATACCTGCCGCCTTAAGCTCCGGAATATCATCCTCAGGAATAATTCCTCCGCCTACTACAAGAATATCCCCCACACCCTGTTCTTTAAGCAATTTAACTACTTCAGGGAACAGAGTTGCGTGAGCTCCCGAAAGAATGCTCATACCGATCACATTTACGTCTTCCTGCAATGCCGCGGATACTATTTGTTCCGGGGTTTGCCTTAGACCTGTATATACAACCTCCATGCCGGAATCACGCAGGGCCTGTGCAATTACTTTAGCGCCCCGGTCGTGCCCGTCAAGGCCCGGTTTAGCAACCAGGACACGAATGCGTTTTTCGCTCATCTGCCTACCTCCTCGCCTAGAATACAATTTGCTGCTGGTATTCGCCGAAAACGTCTCTCAGTACGCCGCATATCTCACCGAGAGTCGCGTAGGCTTTAACAGCATCAATAAATATTGGCATCAGGTTGGCATCGCCCTGCGCTGCTTCACGCAGTGCGGCCAGGATGGATTCGACCTTGGCATTATCCCTTTCGGCGCGCAATTTCTTAAGTTTCTTAACCTGGTTATCACCCACAGAAAGGTCTACCTTTAAAAGACCCTCCAGTTTTTCTTCTTCCATTTGGAACTTGTTCAAACCAACGACGATTCTTTTTTGGGTATCGATTTCAACCTGGTATTTATATGCGGCGTTATGAATTTCTTTTTGCATAAAATCAATGGCTTTGGTCGCCCCGCCAAGTGCATCTATTTTATCGATATAATCCTGAGCCTGAGCCTCAACCCCGTTAGTCAAGCTCTCGACATAATAAGAACCGGCCAGCGGGTCCACGGTGTCACACACTCCAGTTTCATAACCAATTACCTGTTGGGTGCGCAATGCAATAAGCACCGACTCGTCGCTCGGTAGGGCCAGGGCCTCGTCGTACGAGTTGGTGTGCAGGGACTGGGTACCGCCGAGTACAGCAGACATGGCTTCGAATGCCGTCCGTATTATGTTTACCATCGGCTGCTGTGCCTGCAGACTGACACCGGCAGTTTGAGTATGGAAACGAAGCGTCCAGGAACGAGGATTCTTGGCACCGAAACGTTCCTTCATAATCTTCGCCCAGAGACGGCGGGCAGCGCGGAATTTAGCGACCTCCTCAAGGAAATTCAAGTGAGAGTTGAAAAAGAAGGAAAGCCTGGGCGCGAACTTATCAACATCCAACCCCGCCTTAATAGCTGCATCAACATAAGCAATGCCGTCAGCCAGGGTAAAGGCAATTTCTTGGGCGGCTGTGCAGCCTGCTTCACGAATGTGGTAGCCGCTTATACTAATGGAATTCCAGCTTGGAACTTCCTTGGAACAGAATTCCAATATATTGGTTACGAGCCTCATCGAGGGCTCTGGAGGAAGAATATACGTGCCACGGGCAATATATTCCTTAATCATGTCGTTTTGAATAGTACCGTTTAACTTAGACCTTTCCACTCCCTGTTTTTCAGCCACAGCAATATACATGGCCAGAAGGATACCTGCCGGAGCATTAATAGTCATTGACGTGCTGACCTTGCCCAGAGGAATCTGGTCAAAAAGAGTTTCCATATCCTGCAAAGAATCAATCGCCACACCAACTTTTCCTACTTCACCCTGTGCAAGTGGATGGTCGGAATCATACCCAATCTGTGTCGGAAGGTCAAACGCACAGCTAAGGCCTGTCTGACCCTGGTTCAGAAGGTAGCGAAAGCGCTCATTAGTTTCTTCTGCTGTACCAAAACCGGCATATTGCCGCATAGTCCAGAGACGCCCACGGTACATGTTGGGCTGTACTCCCCTGGTATACGGGTATTCCCCCGGTAACCCCAGGTCGCGCTCGTAATCCATATCAGCGACATCCAGCGGAGTATACACGGTATCCACCTTGATAGCAGAATGGGTTTCAAACTCTTCTTTTCTTTCCGGACGCTTTTTTTTCGTGGCTTCCAGTTTTTCCTCCCATCCTTTTTTCTTGGCGGAAATTTTGTCCAGTTGCTCCTGTTTAAACAAAAGATCTCCCCCTTCCTCTTCGGTTACTTCCCAAGTACCTCTTTAACAATTGCGGGTACCTCGAAGGGAAGTGCTGCTACTTTGGCTCCTGCTTCGGTCAATGCTTCGACTTTGCCCTTATAGGTACCTTTGCCCCGTTCGATGATCGCTCCGGCATGCCCCATCCGCTTTCCGGGAGGAGCACTCTTGCCCGCAATAAAGGCAACAACCGGTTTGGTCATTTCCTTAATATATTCGGATGCTGTTTCTTCAGCATTACCTCCGATTTCACCGATTAATACCACGGCTTCAGTTTGCGGGTCTTTTTCAAACATTCTAAGCACATCAATAAAGGTTAAGCCAACTACCCGGTCACCGCCCATACCGACTACGGTGGACTGACCGAGGCCATTGGCGGTAAGGCTACCGGTAATTTCATAGGTCAGGGTGCCGGAGCGGGCAACTACTCCCACATTTCCTTCTACGAAGTACTGGTTTGGCGGTATCCCCATTTTACACTTACCAGAGGATACAATGCCAAATGTATTCGGGCCCAGAACGATAGCTCCCTTACGCTTAGCGTAAGCCACTATTGCCGTTTCATCGTGAACCGGAACCCCTTCAGTAACCACAACCACTACCCCCACGCCTGCTTCCAAAGATTCAAAGGCGGCATCCTTGGTAAACGGCGCCGGTATAAATAATACTGAAGCGTCTATCCGGTGATTTTCACAAGCTTCACGCACCGAATTGTATACAGGCACACCCTCAACGACATTACCGCCTTTACCGGGTGTAACGCCTGCAACAATCTTGGTGCCATAAGCCAACATTTGTTTGGTATGAAAGACACCCTGGTTACCTGTAATACCCTGGACTAATACGTTGGTATTTTCATCTATGATAATAGCCAATTTAACTACTCCTCCTTGTCAAAAACTTTTAACAGAGCCGTAAACCGGCAGGCAAGTATTTTTTATAAATTACGCTTGCCCTTTGGAAATATCGACTGCTCTTTTCGCGCCATCCTCCATAAAGTCATAGGCTTCAACACCGATTTCTTCCAAAATAGCCCGGCCGGCTTCCTGGTTGGTGCCTACCAAGCGTATAACCAAGGGCACCGGGAAACCTCCTCTCGCCTTATAAACATCTGCAACCGCGCCGGCAACATCGTCACAACGAGTAATACCACCGAAGATATTTACAAAGACAACTTTAGGATTTAAGCCAAACAGAATTTCCAACGCCTTACCCGTAGCTTCCCTGCCGGTCCCGCCGCCGCAGTCAAGGAAATTGGCCGGGGTACCGCCAAAGTGCTCGATGGTATCAAGCGTTCCCATTGTAATACCGGCACCATTGGCCATTACAGCAATATCTTCTCCGTCGAGGTCGACATATGAAAGACCCAGATCTTTAGCTGCTTTTTCCGTTGCAGAGCGTTCTTCAACATACGGCAATTCTTTCCTGCGGAACATAGCATCGTCATCAATAGTAACCTTGGAGTCAGCTGCGATAACTTTATCGTCACTGAATACCAGTGGGTTTATCTCAACCAACTCGGCATCCTTCTCTATAAAAATCTTGTAAAGGACCTGAATAATCTTCACTATTTGCTTACCATGAGGAGTATTTAACGGAAAACCCATTTTTCTTACAACATCGCGGGCAATAAATGCCTGCATTCCGAGCTCGGGGTCAATATGCCTTTTTATGATATATTCTTCCGGCTGCTCTTCAATATCCATGCCGCCGTAAGCAGATGCAATCAACACCGGTGCCTTAGCCGCCCCGTCAACGGTTATGGACATATATAGTTCTTTATCAATTTTTAACTTTTCTTCCACTAAAAGTATATTTACCGGTAAGCCCTGTATGGTCATGCCCAAAATTTCCTCAGCTGCAGCCTTGGCGCCTTCCGGGTTATCTGCGAATTTAATGCCACCTGCTTTTCCCCGCTTGCCGATTAAAACTTGAGATTTTATTACTACGGACCCTCCAATTTCCGCTGCTACTTTAGCCGCTTCATCCGGGTCAGTAACCATTCTGCCTTTCGGCACCGGAAGGCCGAATTGTGCAAAAAGCTCCTTCCCCATGTACTCGAACATTTTCACTGGCTAATCTCTCCCCTCTAGTCGTTTATACGCTTTAAGTTATCAGGTAGTAACAGGTTAATACTAACATCTGTATCTTATTTTTACGATTAATCTCTTTACCCACTTGATAAAATAAAAATAAAACACCACACAATAACCCGAACAGTTTTATCTTTTAGAATGCCGGGCTCTTAGCTCCATTGCTCCTAAATTTATTTATTTTTCAACTCCCTCCCTTCCGTTGCCTGCTTTTAGTTAAATGTTTTTTATGAAAAGACTGGGTAACCTGGCAAGATATCATGGCAGTACTTTATACAGCAACAATTTATACACATTATACACAATACAGCAACAATTTATACACATGATAGCTTTTTCAAAAAGGCCTAACCCAACCTGTCGCTTTCACCGGTCGGGCACAACAATTTCTGCTTTAATAAAAAATTATCTCTCTGGACATTAAATTTCTCTGGTAAGAACTATATACCTCTCAATATAAACTACCGCATAAACTACCGCGGCATTATCAATGTAAAATAAAAAATGTTGCTACTTGGCTGCATAAATCTTGATACCTTCATCATACAAGTCGCCACCTAGGGTGTCATTTACCACAATTACCGGAAAATCCTCCACGACTAACTCATGAACAGCTTCAGGTCCCAAGTCGGGATAAGCAATAACTTTTGCCTCTTTGATACTCCTGGCAATCAATGCTGCTGCTCCACCTACTGCGGTTAAATAAACCCCTTTGTATTCCTTCATGGTATTAATCACTTCCGATGACCTGCGCCCTTTACCTATGGTAGCTTTAAGCCCCACTTCATAAAGCTTCGGAGCATAGGGATCCATCCGGTAACTGGTAGTAGGACCGGCTGAACCAATAACCTTTCCCGGCTTCGCCGGAGTAGGACCAACATAATATATAATTTGTCCTTTCGGATCAAAAGGTAACTCTTTTCCTTGTTCAATTAGCTCAACAAGCCTTTTATGAGCAGCATCCCGTCCGGTATAAATCGTACCGCTTATAGATACCCGCTGTCCTATCCTTAATTTTTCTACTACATCATCGGATAACGGCGTTGTAAGCTTAATTTGGGTCAAGCGTTTCACCTTCCCTTATTTATAAAAAATCACAATTTCCAGGGCTTTTTAAATATCTTTAAAAAATTACTTCTTTATGCCTTGCAGCATGACAGTTAAGATTTACGGCCACGGGCAGACTGGCAATATGAGCGGCATAAATCTCTACATGCACTGCCAAGGCGGTTGTTCTTCCTCCAAGACCCTGCGGACCTATCCCCAGCTTGTTTATCTCCTCAAACAAATCTTCTTCCAATTTTGCAATATCAGGATACTTACTTTTTTCCCCCAACTCCCTTAACAGTGATTCCTTTGCCAGTTGCGCAGCCTTTTCAAACGTTCCTCCAATACCCACCCCGACAACTATCGGCGGACATGGATTCGGTCCGGCTTTTTTTACGGTATCAATCACAAAATTTTTAACCCCTTCAATACCATCAGCCGGCCTTAACATCTTAATTGCGCTCATATTTTCGCTCCCGCCACCTTTAGGAGCAATAATAATGCGCAAGCTATCTCCCGGGACAATTTTAGTATGGATAACCGCCGGAGTATTATCACCGGTATTTTTCCGTTCTAGCGGATGACTTACGATTGATTTCCTGAGGTAGCCTTCAGTGTAACCTTTCCTTACTCCCTCGTTAATTGCCTCGTAAAAATCACCGCCTTCAATACGGACATCCTGTCCCAATTCTACAAAAATAACTGCATACCCGGTATCCTGACACATCGGTACCTTCTCTTCACAGGCAATTTCTGCATTCTTAACCAGTTGTTGAAGTATCTCTTTCCCGGTAAGCGATACCTCCGCTTCGTAAGCCCCTTTAAAGCTTTCTAAAACATCATTTCCCAAGTTAAAGTTAGCCTCCTGGCAAAGCCTGGTTACAGCTTCTGTTATAGCAGCAGTGTTAACAGTTTTAATTGCAAATCCCCCCCCTTTACTATGTGGTAAACTATTTCTACCTAAATCTAAATTATAAAATATAAAAAAGCAAGATTCGTACCATCAACACAAATCTTGCAAAAGAAGTTCACCTTTATTTTCCACTAATCCGTGCAAGCCCTTCTATTATTAACATATGCACACCCAAACAAGCTTTAATAACCTGGATACAAAACAATAAACAAGCTTCTTATATGTCAGGCAGTATTCTAACTTATAGAACGAACACGTGCTCATACCTTAATATAAGTGGTTTTTCTGAAATTTATAAGGATTCTAATTTTTATAACTATTAGCTGGTTTAACTTTTTTTAACTTATTATAAAGGGTTGCCAGGGAAATATTTAAAGCTTGTGCCGCACGTCGCTTCCCCTCAACTGAATTTCCGTACTTAGCCATTGCTTTACGTATCAGCATTTCTTCCATTTGGTCAATAGGTATTAAATCAATATTACGCTCCGGTGAAATCCTAAATTGATTGAGATGCTGGATCAGGTTCTTTTTTGTCAGCAGTTTATCATCTGATGTAACTATTACCCGTTCAATGACATTTTCAAGCTCCCGGACATTACCTGGCCAGTCATAACTGAAAAGTATTTCTCCGGCATCTTTAGAAAGCCCCCTGACGCTTTTACCTAATTTCCGGTTTAATTTAATAATCAAATTATTAACCAGGGCCGGCAGGTCTTCCTTATGCACTCTTAACGGCGGCACAGTAATCTCAACTACATTCAAACGGTAATAAAGGTCTTCCCTGAACTTACCCTCTCTAATCAACTTGCGTAAGTTTCGATTTGTAGCTGCAATAATCCTGACGTCAACTTTTATGGTCTGGTTTCCACCAACACGCTCAAATTCCATCTCCTGCAAGACTCTTAAAAATTTAGCCTGTAGCAAGAGATTCATGTCACCAATTTCATCTAAAAAGATAGTCCCACCATGAGCCAGCTCAAATTTACCTATTTTTGACTTGACTGCCCCGGTGAAGGCTCCTTTCGCGTATCCAAAAAATTCACTTTCAAGTAATGTTTCCGGTATTGCCGCACAATTCACCTTAATGAAAGGATTTTCACGGCGTATTGATGTGGCATGAATGGCATGTGCAAAAAGCTCCTTACCGGTACCGCTTTCACCTAGAAGAAGAACTGTTGAGTCGCTTTGAGCAGATTTTTCAGCCAAATTAATACATCTTTTCATTTCAGCGCTGGTACCAATAATATCACTGAAGGTATATTTACTTGTGGTTACCTGCCCTAACTTATTAGTAAGATTTTCTATAATAGTGGTACTCTTTTTTAACTCCTCCATCAAATTCATCATGTCGGTGAAATGCTGAAAGACAACGACACCGCCTTCCATTTTTCCGTCAACAATTATTGGGTTAGAAAATGAAACAACATCTGCTTTACATCCTCCTACTTTAATCCTTTGTCCAAAAACCATTTTACCAGTTCTGATTACAGTTGCCAGGGCACCGTCAGGCGATATTTTAAAAATATTTTTACCAATTCTGTCCATTTCAGGAATACCGGTGATCCTCGTAAAGGCAGGATTTACGTATTTTATGGTTCCATTTATATCGGCTACTTCAATAGCTTCTTGCATAGAATTAAGTATGGCGGATAACTCACCCTGAATTTTCTTAAATTCCAATAATTCTTCTTTTTCCTTAAGAATATTTATTATCAAATTTGCGCCCTGGAAATCTACAATAGATGTTTTTACATGTTTAACTTGATTGAGACGTTTCTTTATCTCTTGGTCTCCAGTTGTTTCTATAATTAAATCCAGTTCAGGTGTTTTTACAATCTTAATGAAATCATCTGCAGCCAACCTATGATTTTCACGAGCGGTCAAAATACCGGGAGCCGTTGGACTAACATCTGCTATTCCGACAACTTCTACTTCTTTCATTGACTTAAGCGATTTATAAACAGATATACCATCCTGGCCGGCTCCAACTATGGCAACCTTGACCTTCTGCATTCCGGCCTCTCCCCCCCCAAAAATACTTTTATATTTATTATAATTTTCGACGACAAAACGAATGTTCCTTCTAAATATTAAAAATATTAATTTAAAAAATATATAAATGAATACTTGGCGAACAAGTGTTTTTTATATTATAAATTTATGTTATAATTTTTTTTAAATATGATTAAGTAGGCAGGTGAAATAAATAATGGATCTTACCCCTAAACAAGCGGCCATTCTGGAAGTTATTAAGAAAAATATCCGTCAAAAAGGCTATCCTCCGTCGGTCAGGGAAATTGGCAAGGCTGTAGGTTTAAGCTCAAGTTCTACTGTACACGGCTATCTAAGAAAACTCGAAGAAAAAGGTTATCTCAGACGCGATGCAACCAAACCCAGAGCCATGGAAGTTCTCGATGACCTGACAAGAGAAAAGACTGAATATATTAATGTTCCACTCCTCGGCAGGGTAGCCGCGGGCATGCCTCTTTTGGCTGTCGAAAATAAAGAGGATATATTTCCTCTACCTGTTCACTTTACAGGAACCGGTGATTTTTTTATGCTTACAGTACGTGGTGACAGCATGATTGAGGCTGGAATTTTAAACGGTGATATGGTTGTCGTAAGACGACAGAATGATGCCGATAACGGTGATATTGTAGTCGCCTTAATGGAAGAGGAGGCTACCGTGAAAAGACTTTATAAAGAAAGCAGACGTGTCCGCCTTCAACCTGAAAACAGCCTGATGGATCCAATTTATACTACAGACGCTCAGATTCTTGGCAAGGTAGTCGGTTTAGTGCGCAAAATTCATTAAAAACCTTATTATTATGAAAATAATTAAAATCACCGTCTAAAAACGGTGATTTTAATTATTGATTAATTTAATTGTGATTCCAGTGCAAAAACCCTG
>DFAQ01000061.1:10573-14368 GCA_002365865.1 Pelotomaculum sp. UBA3102 | reverse complement strand
TGCTTACAAAGCAAAATGCTCAGAGAGGTTGAGTCTTGACATTTTTTAAAAAAGCTTGTACAATAAATGATAAATGCTGGGAGAAAATAGAATTAAGATACTACTAAGTACAGGGTTTTAAATAAATAGATAAAACCAAATAGATACGGAGCTAAAATTTAGCCGGTAATTTATACGGCTAAATTTTAGGTGGTGCCCATTTTTAGGCTTGCTTTCTACCGTTTCTAAATAAATAAAATAAGTAGTATCTAATTCGTTTTCTACCGAGTTATACTCGGTGTTTTTTTTGTCAAACTAAATGAAGACTTATTTGAGATAAGGAGGTGAGATTTATGGATGTTACCATTTTTATTGTTGCCGGCACTGCGCTGGTTGCTTTTGTAGTAGGGTATTCAATTAGAAAGTATCTAGTCGAAGCGAAGATTGCTTCTGTAGAAAAAGAAGCGAAAAGAATTTTGGAAGAAGCCGAAAAAAAGGCCGAGGCCCAGAAAAGGGAAGCCGTCCTGGAGGCTAAAGAAGAAGTTTTAAAATTCCGCAGCGAGGTTGAAAAAGAAAGCCGGGAGCGGAGGTCGGAGCTTCAAAGATTAGAACGCAGGCTATTGCAAAAAGAAGAGTCCTTGGACCGCAAGGTTGATTTGAACGAGAAAAAAGAGGAGACACTTAACCGGAAGGAAGCTGAAATAGAGGCGACTAAAGCTAAATTATCGGAAGTATATAACCAGCAAATAAGTGAACTGGAACGTATATCGGGCATGGGTTCCGAAGAAGCAAAACAGATGTTGCTCTCAGATATTGAAAAAGAAAGTCAGCATGAAGCAGCGCTGTTAATCAAAGACATTGAAAACAAAGCCAGAGAAGAAGGAGAAAAGCGTGCACGTAACATTATATCTCTGGCTATACAGAGATGTGCCGCTGATCATGTAGCGGAGACTACCGTGGCCGTAATGCCTTTGCCCAGTGATGAGATGAAGGGGCGTATTATAGGACGAGAGGGCAGAAACATACGTGCTTTTGAAACCTTAACCGGAATAGACCTTATAATTGATGATACACCCGAAGCAGTAATTTTATCCGGTTTTGATCCGATTCGTAGAGAAACAGCAAGAATTGCCCTAGAGAAGCTAATTGTCGATGGAAGGATTCATCCGGCACGTATAGAGGAAATGGTAGACAAGGCTCAAAAAGAGGTGACCACCCAAATCCGGGAAGCCGGAGAGCAGGCTACTTTTGAAACAGGTGTGCATGGTTTGCACCCGGAGTTGATCACGCTTTTAGGACGTCTTAAGTTCCGTACCAGTTACGGGCAAAATGTGTTAAAACATTCTATTGAAGTAGCTCATTTGGCCGGTTTAATGGCCGCAGAAATTGGTACAGACGTTCAAATAGCAAAAAGAGCCGGGTTGCTTCACGATATCGGCAAATCGGTAGACCATGAAGTTGAAGGGCCGCATGTAGCAATAGGGGTTGACCTGGCTAAAAAATACCGCGAGTCACAAGAGGTAATTCATGCAATTGCTTCCCATCATGGAGACGAAGAACCTAAAAGTATTATAGCTGTTCTGGTGCAGGCGGCGGATGCCGTTTCTGCAGCGAGACCGGGTGCCCGACGGGAAACCTTGGAAGCATATATCAAGCGCCTTGCAAGACTAGAAGAAATTGCCAACTCTTTTGAGGGTGTTGAAAAATCCTTTGCCATCCAAGCAGGCAGGGAAGTTCGGATCATGGTCAAGCCTGAAAAAGTTGACGACCTTGGTGCTGTATATCTGCTGAAAGATATAACTAAAAAAATTGAAAGAGAACTGGACTACCCGGGGCAGATCAAGGTTGTGATCATAAGAGAGACAAGGGTAGTGGAGTATGCAAAATAAAATAGAATACGGCCTGAAAAGGCCGTATTCTATTTTATTGGAATAAATTTTCGTTCTTCTTGAATAAAAAAAAGCAGGAATAATCTATTTGAAACAGAAATTCATAATTGTTTAGCAGGTTTTAGCGGCTTAAGGAAGGTGACTTCATTGGGATTTCGTTATAAAGGGAAAAAAGGTAACTTGACCGACAGTGTCGGTTTGTTGATTTCAATTTTAGTACGTTATCCGGAAGTGGCTACGATCAATTTTGACCCGGAAAACCAGTTGCTTAAGTTTACATTTATTTATTCACAGGTATTACAGAATAAGGAATTGAAAAGTCTAAAACAAAAAATGATGGATAGTATAGAAGTTTATAATTTTCTTGAGGGAAAAGAAACCCGAGTGGTTTCTCTTGAACACAATGTTTGTGACCATCTTACCATGATAGAAATTCAGCGTGATGTGGATACTTTGGTACAGGAAGAGATAACCTTGATCGTAGGGTTGTTCCGCCAGTTTCTGAACAACAATCTGGTTACGGAAGAAAATGAACTTATTGAAGAAGACTTGCTTGTCCAGGAAGAGATTATTGAACATATGCTTGAAAGCATTAAGAGTTCCACCCAGGATAAATTTCTTTTTGCTTTCCGTGAAGAAGGCAGAGTTTTTGTATTCAATAAGTAGTGGGAGGTTTAGTACTTGCGCCTTCTAATAATCGGTGATGTTGTCGGGCGTTCCGGTCGTAGAGCCGTTAAAGTAAATTTGGGCAGGCTAAAAAAAGAATTAGCTTTGGATATGGTTATTGCCAATGGTGAAAATGCTGCCGGAGGCAAAGGTATTACAAAAGAGGTTGCTCATGAGTTATTTGCATCAGGAGTAGATGTTCTTACCATGGGTAACCACGTTTGGAATAAAAGAGAGGCTTTTGAATACATAGACGGGGAAATTAGAATAATTAGACCGGCCAATTATCCACCGGGAGTTCCCGGTATCGGTGCTGGTGTCTTTGATAAATGTAAAAAAGCTAAAGTTGCGGTAGTAAATTTGGCCGGGAGGGTTTTCCTCCAGTCTATAGATTGCCCTTTTCGTAAGGCGGATGAAATATTGGAAAGACTTGCGGGAAAGGTTCGGGTTGTAATAATTGATTTTCATGCAGAAGCAACTTCAGAAAAGGTTGCTCTGGGTTGGTATCTGGACGGTAGGGTATCGGCATTGATAGGTACCCATACTCACGTGCAGACTGCAGATGAATGCATTTTACCCGGTGGAACGGCATATATAACAGATATAGGTATGACCGGCCCTTTTAATTCTATAATTGGAGTCAAAAAAGAAATGGTTCTTGACAGTTTCATAACTCAAATACCCCAGCGTTTTGAGGTTGCAACCGGTCCTTTTCAATTTAACGGAGTGGTTGTCGATATTGATGAGAATAGCGGTAAAGCAACTGCAATCACACGCATTCAGAATTATGAGTAATATTTTGTTTTTTAAAAAGTATTTAAAAATATTTCAGTCAAAAAAGGAATCATTCAACCTTTAGCGAAATATTTATTCAAACAGAGGAGTTCAAACAGAGGAGTTCAAACAGAGGAGTTCAGGGAATTAGTCTTTACACAGTAATGAAGGAGGTTTAAGTTGAATGGAAGTTTTAAAGGTCTCAGCAAAGTCTAATCCAAATTCTGTAGCCGGTGCCTTGGCAGGTGTACTCAGGGAACGAGGGGGCGCAGAAATGCAGGCTATTGGTGCTGGTGCCCTTAATCAGGCAGTAAAGGCAGTAGCTATAGCGCGAGGATTTGTAGCACCGAGTGGCGTTGATCTTATTTGTATTCCCGCATTTACTGATATCATGATTGACGGTGAGGAAAGAACAGCCATAAAGTTAATTGTTGAGCCCCGTTAAATTTATTTCTAACTTCCAGTTAATAATAAAACCTGTTTATTC
>DFAQ01000061.1:0-10248 GCA_002365865.1 Pelotomaculum sp. UBA3102 | reverse complement strand
GAATAAACAGGTTTTATTATTATAATATAAATAATGGGGCAAATTTGTGGCGGAGGGTTTGATTTATGAACCTGGAGGTCTTGAGTAAACAGGAGTATATGATGTTACACAGTAAAAGTATCGTGGTAGATGCCCATTGTGATACCCTTACTGCCATATTGGAACAACAAAGGCACCTTGGAGAATATTCCGGTAAGGGTCATCTTGACCTGCCGCGCTTAAAAACCGGTGGTATAAAAGTGCAATTTTTTGCTGCCTTTATTGCCCCGCAATTTAAAAGTTTTGCTTTGCGCAGGACACTTGAGCTTATAGATTTGTATTATCGGGAAATAGAAGCTAATAATAAAGATATTGTTCACATAGAGAATTCAACCGGAATTTATGATGCCCTTGCCGCAGGTAAAATTGCTTCGCTGCTTTCAGTAGAAGGGGGCGAGGCCCTTGAATGCAGCCTGGAAGTATTGAGAATGTTGTATCGTCTTGGAGTACGCAGTCTTACGCTGACCTGGAACAACCGCAACGAACTTGGTGACGGTGTATTCGAAGTTAAAGCAGGTGGGGGTCTGACCAGTTTTGGTTTCGCAGTTGTAAAGGAGTTAAACTGTCTTGGTATGCTGGTTGATATTTCCCATTTAGCTGAGAAGGGTTTTTGGGAGGTTCTGAAAATTTCCGGGCAACCGGTCATGGCGTCGCATTCTAACTGTAAGGCCTTATGTGCCAACCCCCGTAATTTAAGCGATCAACAGATAGAAGCTTTAGCTGAAAAAGGAGGGGTTATGGGTATTACCTATGTTCCTGATTTTCTCGGCGGGAAAGAAGCTTCTGTAAAGGAGGTTCTGGATCACATTGATCATGCCGTTTCGATTGGCGGGGTGGAATGTGTAGGACTGGGATCTGATTTTGATGGTATGGTTCAACCTCCGTCCGGACTAGAGGATTGTTCAAAGATTTCTATTATTACAAGAGGATTAATAGAAAGAGGGTATCATCAAAGTGCCATTAAAAAAATTCTTGGTGAAAATTTTCTTCGGATAATAAAGCAGGTATTAAAATGAAATATGTAGAAAGATTTTTAAAAGGTGAACCTTAATGTCAGCAGATTTACATGTGCATACTACTGCATCTGATGGTACCGACGGCCCGGAGGAAGTAGTTCTCCGGGCAAAGGAGCTTGGTCTTAAGGCTATTGCCGTCACGGACCACGATACTGTGGAGGGAGTTGAACCAGCCCTTGCCGCGGGATACCTAAATGATCTGGAAATAGTTGCGGGAGTGGAATTGGGAGCCGAATACCTGGGTAAGGAGTTACACTTACTGGGATATTTCATCAATATAGACAATAATAGTTTGAAAAATAAATTAAGGTTGTTAATGAGTGAAAGAAAAAAACGGATCCTTAAGATGACTCAACAAGTTCAAAATCTTGGTATTCCGGTTGATTATGAAAAAGTGCTGGCTGTTTCCCGGTCAGGTTCTGTCGGTCGACCTCATCTGGCCAGGGTCTTGGTTGAAGAAGGGGTTGTTAAAAATATTGCCGAAGCATTCAGTAAATATATTGGATTTGGGTGTCCTGCGTATGTGCCGCGCTATAAGCTTAAGCCAGTGGAAGCAATTAAAATAATAAGTGAGGCCGGAGGGGTCCCGGTTTTAGCCCACCCCGGCCAAAATAATGCGCATGAGCGGTTAGATATGCTTATAAATGCCGGCCTGGCCGGTCTGGAAGTTTACCACCCTGCTCACTCACAGGAACAGGAAAATTATTTTCTCAGACTGGCAGGGGAGCGCGGGTTAATTATAACCGGTGGTTCAGATTATCACGGGCCCGGTCATAAAACAGGCAACCGCCTGGGTGCGGTAACGGTACCTTATGATTCAGTCAAAGAAATAAACTGGTATAACAGGAGGAAAAGATGAGAAAGGCCAAGCGTATGGGTAGTCTGTCTTCCGGAGTTTTTAACGAAATGGAAGAAAGAAAAAAAGAAGTTGAATCAAGAGGGATAAAGGTAATTGACCTGGGAGTAGGAAGTCCAGATCTGCCTCCTGCTCCCCATATCATAGATGCCTTGATTTCCTCGGTAAGAAAGCCTTCCAATTATTCTTATCCCCTGGTGGGTTTGGCTCGTCTTTACAAAGCCTTGGCAGACTGGTATAAGAGACGTTTTGAGGTTGATTTGGATCCTGACAAAGAGATGCTAGTTTTAATGGGTTCTCAAGACGGACTGGCACACCTGAGTATGGCATATATTGACCCCGGCGATGTAGCGCTGGTTCCGGATCCGGGTTACCCTATTTATAGTTTCAGTATTTTCATGGCCCAGGGAGAAATATATCCGTTGCCACTTGTAGCCGAAAACCGTTTTTTGCCTGATTTCACCGCTGTTCCGGAAGATGTTGCCAGGAAGGCAAAGATGATGTTTTTAAATTATCCTAATAATCCGGTTGCTGTTTCTGCAGACAGGAGATTTTATGAACAAGCGGTAGAATTTGCTAGTAATTATGATATATTGATATGTCATGACGCCGCATATGTGGAACTTGCTTTTGATGGTTTTAAACCGATGAGTTTTCTGGAGGTGCCGGGTGCAAAAGAAGTGGGAGTGGAATTTTACTCTCTTTCTAAAACATACAATATGGCAGGTTGCCGGATTGGTTTTGCCGTGGGAAATCCTGAGGTCATTTCAGACTTAAAATTGATTAAGTCAAATATTGATTACGGAGTTTTCTGTTCCATCCAGGAAGCAGGAATAGCAGCCTTGGCCGGTCCCCAGGATTATGTGGCTGGAACTGTCCGAACTTATCGAAAACGTAGGGATATACTGGTAGACGGCTTGGCAAAAATCGGTTGGCACATGCCTAAACCCAATGCTTCTATGTTTATATGGGCGCCTGTTCCTCCGGGGTTTACATCCTCAAAAATGTTTATTATGGAACTATTGAGAAGAACTGGTGTGGTTGTTATTCCGGGAACGGCGTTTGGCAGGCAAGGAGAAGGCTATGTCAGGATTGCCTTGGTTGAAGACGAAGCAGTTCTGAAAGAGGTGGTTCAACGAATCTCTCAGCATTTTGATTTTACTTGATTAGTTAAAAATCATTGAAATGGCGCTATATCGTCTATTTACCATTTGCCCGGCATATACTAAAAGCGAGATGCCAGGCAAGGATGGTGGTGATTGTGGAGCAAATTATAGATATAACTTACCTCAAGAGGCGGGTACAGGAACTTGAGGAAAGAGTCGAGCAACTCAGGCTGAGCCGGAGAGTATTAATGAATTTGATTGAGAGAATCGAGAAAGATAAGAGCAGGTTTTTAAGCCGCCTGGAAAATGAAAACCGTAAGCTTCACCTGAATAATTATCGCTATGCCCGGCGGTTGCTCCGAAAGAACCAACAAATAGTTGAACTTGAATTAAGACTACAGAACGTTATGCCACATAGTTCATCAAATAAATAACTTATCCACAGTATTATACACATAATGGCAGTTATTGTTAATATTAATATATTATGACATTTTATGTTTTATATCGACACAGTCCCAGGGGACTTTTTTTCTGTCAGATATGCGCTAAATATCTTTAATACGTGTAGAAGGAAAAGCTTTTTAAGTTGGTGCAGAATAGGCGGTGATTGCATTGCGTATAGCAGTGGTTGACGGGCAGGGTGGAGGTATCGGTAAACACATTATGGAACGATTTCGCCGGGAACTGCCGCCTGAAGATGTAGAATTCCTGGCGCTGGGTACCAACGCGCTCGCTACTTCAGTAATGCTCCGGGCCGGGGCAAATGAAGGTGCTACCGGTGAAAACGCAGTTATTTATAATGCGGAAAGGGTGGATATAATAGTAGGCCCGATAAGTATTCTATTACCCAATGCCATGCAAGGAGAATTGTCCCCAAAAATGGCGGAGGCGCTTGCTTCCAGTACAGCCAAAAAGATACTTTTGCCTTTAAGCCGGGCGGGAGTTGAAATTGTTGGTTTAAAAGCAGCTCCACTACCACATTTAATAGAGGAATTAGTCAGTAGAGTTAAAGATATTATTAATAATAAGGGGAGCTAAGGTAAAAGTTCTTTAGTGAAGGATTTTATTTAATGTTCTAGAATAATAAAATTATGTTTATTATATAAACCTGGATCAATATTTGGCTGGTGAAAGATGAAAGGAAAACTTATCTTAGTATTAGGTGGTTCCCGTAGCGGTAAAAGTGAGTTTGCCGAAAAAATTGCCGGAAGATTGGGAGAGCGGGTAGTTTATATAGCTACTGCGGCGGTACTTGACGGTGAAATGGCAGAAAGAGTGAGATTGCACCGTATTAGGAGGCCTCAGCTGTGGGAAACAGTTGAGGAGGAAAAAGACATCCTGTCAGTGCTGAAAAAAGGGCGTCAGGGAGATGTTTTTATCCTGGACTGTATAACCATCTGGCTTACAAATCTGTTGTTGGATAAGAATGTTCCAAGTCCGGGGGTAAATCCAGCAGAAAAAATGGACTATATTTTAGAACAAGCTGTTAGACTGATAAGTACAGTGGAAACCGGTTTGCATTTAATAGCAGTAGCGAATGAAGTTGGACAGGGGTTGGTGCCTGAATCCTCTCTGGGCAGGGTCTTTCGGGATTTGGCCGGAAAGGTCAACCAGGTATTTGCAGCCAAAGCAGACCAAGTGTTTTTAACAATTGCAGGAATCCCTGTGGAAATCAAGTCTCTAACCAGATCGGAATGGAGTGGATAAAAGATGGCTGCAAAATCAATTATGGTTCAGGGTACTGCTTCCCATGTAGGTAAGAGTATACTGGTAGCGGCACTTTGCCGTATTTTTGTTCAAGATGGTTACCGTGTCGCACCGTTTAAGTCACAGAACATGGCCCTGAATTCATTTGTTACCAGAGACGGGGGGGAAATGGGCCGCGCCCAGGTTGTTCAGGCTGAAGCAGCATGTGTAGAACCATCAGTTGACATGAATCCGATACTGCTTAAGCCGTATGGTCATGCTTCATCACAGGTAATAGTAATGGGAAGGCCCATAGGTAACCTTACTGCACAAAAGTATCATAATGAATATGCGCCGGGGGCACTAAAAATAATAAATGAGTCTTTAAACCGTCTTTTTGCATTATACGATCTGGTTGTAATTGAAGGTGCCGGCAGTCCGGCCGAGGTAAACCTTCAGGATAATGAAATTGTAAATATGACGATTGCAAGAATGGCCAAAGCTCCGGTATTATTAATTGCGGATATAGATAAAGGCGGAGCCCTTGCAGCTGTAGTCGGTACTTTAGAATTGATTTCCCCTGATGACCGGGAGCGGGTTGCCGGGATAATTATTAATAAATTTCGCGGTGACTTGAACCTGTTTAAACCGGCAGTAGATTTTCTTGAGAAAAAGACAGGAAAACCGGTTTTAGGGGTGGTCCCATATTTTCATGATTTACGTATTCAGGAAGAGGATACGATTTCTGAGGACAAAAACAGGGGGGTGCCGGTAGAAAAACCTGGCAGTTGGGTGGATGTTGCCGTTATTCATTTGCCTCATATCTCTAACTTTACTGATTTTGATCCACTGGAAGACGAGCCGGATGTCAGGCTCCGTTACATAGACGGCGTAAACAGAATGCGTGATCCGGATTTAATTATTTTACCAGGCAGTAAAAATACAATGGAAGACCTAGTCTTTCTGTACCGTTCCGGTTTAGCGGCTCAGATCGTTAAGTTTTCTCGGGCAGGAATACCGGTAATCGGTATTTGCGGTGGTTACCAGATGCTGGGAAATGATTTGTTTGATTTTCATCATACTGAATCAAAGTTTCCAAGAATAAAAGGCCTGGGACTGCTGGATATAACAACCACTTTTGCTTCGGAAAAAGTAACCAATCAAGTAGAAGCTTGTTTGAATGGGAGCGGTTTGCTTCTCAACGGGGCACAGGATATCAAGGTTACCGGGTATGAAATTCATATGGGAAAGACTAAGCTGGCTCAAGGTGTCAGTCCTGTTTTTAATATATTAAGGAGATCGGGCGAAGAAGTGTCTTTCCCGGACGGCGCCGTCAGCCGGGACGGTTTAGTATTCGGCACTTATATTCACGGTATTTTTGATAACGATTGTTTGCGAAGACACGTAGTCAATATATTACGCAAGAAAAAAGGGTTTGAACCGCTTTCGGCTACGGGTGCAATTCCGGTAACGGAGCAGCGCAACAGGGATTTTGATAAGCTGGCTGCTTTGGTACGAAGCAGTGTACAAATGGAGAAAATATATAGCCTGTTGGGGCTTAATGGTTATCAAAAAGGAAAGTAGGCTTTTATGTCGATAAATATTGAGGCATATATTCTTATGGCCTGCCTGGTTGATCTATTGGTGGGTGACCCGCGTGCAATTCCTCA
Organism: Pelotomaculum sp. UBA3102; assembly: GCA_002365865.1. GTDB lineage: Bacteria > Bacillota > Desulfotomaculia > Desulfotomaculales > Pelotomaculaceae > UBA3102. Next base: position 3,872 of record DFAQ01000061.1, on the reverse strand, counting down.
CCCGGTAGTATTAATGGGAAAGGCAATTGAATTTCTGGAGGGTTTAATGCGACGTATTACCAGCAGTCCTGCCGGTTTGCGTACGGCAGGCATGGTTACGGCTGTCATGCTGGCAGGAGGGAGTTGGTTATTAACCTATTTACTGCTGCTGGGAGCGTTTCGGGTTAATTACTGGCTGGGAGCCGTCCTGACGGTCTGGCTTATTTCGACCACTATAGCTGCCCGAGGATTGGCTGGTGCCGCGAAGGAAATTTATGATTTACTTAAAAAAGGTAATCTGACCGAGGCTCGCCGGAAGGTTGGCTGGATTGTGGGCAGGGATACCGGTAATATGGATGTCAGAGATGTAACGAGGGCCACAATAGAGACTGTGGCTGAGAACATTGTGGATGGAATCGCAGCACCAATTTTTTATGCTTTCATCGGAGGTGCACCGCTGGCTATGGCTTATCGTGCCGTTAATACTCTTGATTCTATGCTTGGTTATAAGAACGAAAGATTTATCGATTTCGGCATGGCTTCTGCCCGGTTAGATGATCTGGCTAATTATATACCGGCCCGCTTGACGGGAATACTGCTGCCGGTTGCCGCTTTTTTGACCGGGAAGAGTCCCGGGAGAGCAATATCAGCTGTTTTACAAGATGCTTCCGGGCATCCCAGCCCCAACGGCGGTATTCCTGAAGCCGCTGTAGCCGGAGCGCTTGGAGTAAGACTGGGAGGTTTAAACTATTATCATGGCCAAATGTCTTTTCGGCCTTACCTGGGAGAAGAACTGAAACCTCTTGAGCCGGATCATATAAAGCAGGTGGTAAATCTGATGTATATTACTTTCGGATTAGCTGTTGCAGCCGGTTTATTAATTCTGTTTGTTGCGCAAAGATGTGTTTTTTTATAGAATAATGAACCTTAATTAAGGAGCCTGAATTTTGAAAAGTTTTTTGTATGCTTTATATCAGTTGACCAGGTTTCCCTTGCCGCCATTAAGTTTTGATGAGAGAGCCTGTGGCCGGTCGACCATGTATTTTCCTGCAGCGGGTCTTTTTTTGGGAGTAGTACTGGCGTTTCTGGTATGGGTGGTAAATTTTATTTTTCCGGTTCAGGTCCAATCAGCCATTTTAGTTGTGGGAATGGTTGTGCTCACCGGTGGTATTCACCTGGACGGATTTATGGACAGTATTGACGGTTTGCTTAGCGGCAGACCGGGGGAAAGAAAACTTGAAATTATGAGAGACAGCAGGGTTGGCGCATTCGGGGTCATAGGTGTTGTTTGTCTTTTATTGTTAAAATATAATCTTTTCCTGGTAATACCTGTCAAGACTTTATTGAAGCTACTTCCTGTGGTTCCGGCTTTAAGTCGCTGGTGTATGACTCTTGCAATTACGTTTTTTCCTTATGCCCGGCAGGAAGGTTTGGGTAAAGTCTTTGTTTACTATACCGGTACCAAGGAACTGTTTTGGTCTACTGCTGTTGCAGCCGTTGTGACGGGTGCTTTTTTAGGTTTACAAGGAATATGGTTAATGGTATCAGGTGGTTTTTTAACTTATCTGCTGGGAAGGAAAATAACCAGTGAATTGGGCGGACTTACCGGAGATATTTACGGCTTGATTAATGAATTACTTGAAGTATTTCTTTTCGTTGCCGCATATCCTCTTTTTGTGACAGCAATAGCCTCAAAATAAAATGAGTATTAGATTTTTCTTAGAGAGGAGTTTTTAAATGTGCAGCAATTAGAACACTTTCACGGGGGTAACTTAACCCGCGCTTCTTTGAAATATGGACTGCCAAGAGAGGAAATTATAGATTTTAGTGCCAATATCAATCCCCTGGGTCCATCAAAAGAAGTCATTATTGCTATTGAAAACAATTTGGGTTTAATCAGCGAATATCCCGACCCGGACTGTAATGAACTGAAGACTGCGCTGGCATCTTACCTGGGAGTTCATGACAAGAATATTTTAATGGGGAACGGGGCAGCGGAGCTGATTTACCTTTTTGTACGTATTGCGGGTTATAAGAAGGCTTTAATTCCAGTACCTGCTTTCAGTGAATACAGCCTGGCGGTTTTGAGCCAGGGAGGCGAGGTTATTAAAATTAACCTGAATGAGGAAGACGGCTTTAGACTGCCTATAAATAAAATTGTCAATCATTTTTCCCCCGGAAAACTTCTCTTTCTTTGTAATCCCAACAACCCTACCGGGCGGGTGGTAACCGGAAGGGTGGTGCGACTAATCCTTAAGGAAGCATTAACTCGAGGGGTTTTTGTCTTAGTAGACGAAGCTTTCATGGACTTTATGTCATACCGGAATTATTTTTCAGTAATGTCCTTGGCAGGAAAGCACCCTAACCTGGCAGTGCTTTATTCAATGACTAAATTTTTTGGCATACCCGGCTTGCGACTGGGAGCTATTGTTACAACCGAGGAACTGGTAGGAAAAATGAATGCTTCAAAAGATCCCTGGAATGTAAATGTTCTGGCCCAAGTGGCAGGGGTGGCAGGTTTAAGGGACGAGGTTTATATGGAAAATACAAGGCGGTTGATAAAAAGGGAAAAAAACTATCTTTATCAGGGATTGGAAGGTATTGCCGGATTAAGGCCGTTACCCGGAGCAGCTAATTTCATCCTGGTAAATGTTATCCGGACCGGACTGACTTCTAAAGAAATAACGGACCTTGTTGGGAAGCGTGGTATACTGGTGAGGGATTGTTATGGGTTTTCCGGTTTAGAAGGCCGCTTCATCAGAGTGGCGGTGAAGACCCGGCCTGAAAATGAAAAAATGCTTCTGGCTCTTAAGTCCGTATTGGAGGGATAATGCGCATGAGTTGCTGTATTTACCTAGTCAGGCATGGAGAAACAGAATGGAATACATTGATGAAATATCAGGGCCAGACCGATGTGCCTTTATCCGAAAATGGACGCAAGCAGGCGGAGCTTATCGGCAAGCGTTTGGCCGGTGAAAAAATTCAAAGTATTTATGCAAGTGACCTTATAAGGGCGTATGAAACGGCAAATATTATTTCAATACATCATGATTTGAGGGTGAAGACGGTTCGGGAATTGAGGGAACTTAATTTTGGCGCCTGGGAAGGGCTTACCCAAAAGGAATTAAAAGAAATATTTGCTAATGAAACAAGCGAATGGTGGGGGAATCCACTTTCAACCAGAATTCCGGGTGGTGAGACCTTGGGTGAAATGGTGGAAAGAAGTGTCAGGGCAATCAAAAAAATCGTAGAAAAACATGAAGGGGAAAATGTTTTAGTAGTAACCCATGGTGGTGTTATCAGAAGTATCGTGGGTTCGGTGCTGGAAATGGATTTAAATAAATACTGGCGTCTTCGTTTAGATAACGCCTGTCTGAATATTATAGATTTTCCCGCATGGGGAAAGGGTATTCTTATGCTTTTTAATGATTGTTCCCACTTAAAGTTCTCAATCAATTGGTTATTCAATAATACAAAATGATTGATTTATACATAAAGCAGGATATGAAAACATGCATTTATCGGTCTTAGCCGGGGAAAATACATAATAACGGAGGTGTTATTATGAGTGAAAAGGATTTTTTTCAAAGCCGGGTTTCCTGGAGTAAAGAACCCAGTTTAAAAGAAATGGCCGTTGAAGTTGGTGTGGATTTCGATAGCTTTATTGAGGGGCTTAAAGAAGATAAAAGCGATTCAGAAATGGCAGAAGAACTTGCTGTATCAGAAAAGCTTATTTATCATTTAAAAGATCATTTTTATTCTCATGGTGCACATTCCATTATGGGACAGGATTAGGGAGGGTATAGCCCTCCCAATATATTTTTGTGCGGATATTGAATTAATAGAATGATAACATATTTTTTTATTGACTTGAGCATTTTGCGATGTTTTGA
>DFAQ01000058.1 GCA_002365865.1 Pelotomaculum sp. UBA3102 | reverse complement strand
TCCATTTCCGCGCTCAATTCAGTCAGGATGCCGCATATTTTCCTGCCGCCTACCAGCAGGTCGTTAGGCCACTTGATACCCGCTGCAACTCCCGTCTCCCTCCTGATTGCCGCCGCCAGGGCAACGGCAGCCATCATGGTCACCTGAGAGGCCCCAAAAGGACTCACCCGCGGGTAAAGGATCAGAGAAAAACAGATTCCCTTGTATTTGGGAGCATACCACGACCGCCCCAACCGCCCCTTGCCGCCCGTCTGTTCCTCGGCCAACACCAGGGCCCCTTCAACGGCACCTGCGCGCGCCAGCTCTTTTGCCCGGTCGTTGGTAGAAGCAACCTGATCGTAGTAAAAAATCTTCCTGCCGATAAATTGCGTGGCAAGCCCGTCCCCGATTTCTTCAGGAAAAAGCCTGTCCGGTATACCGGTCAACGCGTAACCGGCCCGGGGCCGTGCCTCAATCTCATACCCGTCTTCCCGCAAGGCCTGGATGTGTTTCCAAACAGCAGTCCTGGTTACATTAAGAATTTTACAAATTTCTTCCCCGGACACGTATTCCGGCATCATTTTTTTAAGCAACCGTAGAATTGCCTGTCTCAAAATTTCACCTCACCGCAAAAACACATTGATCTTGTTTTATTCTATTACCGGCCGTTTAATATGTCAACCTAAAATTTAGATTTGATTAACTAAAAGGACCTTTTACCGTTTAAGTTTGAGTTCTTTTATATCCAGGCTGATGTCGAGGGATTTTACCGAATGGGTCAGCGCCCCCACTGAAATCAGGTCGACCCCGGCCGCCGCCACGGCGCGAATGTTCCTTTCGTTGATGCCCCCGGATGCCTCCACCAGGGCACGGCCGGCCACGAGTGCCACGGCCTCGCGCATATCCGCCGGCTTCATGTTGTCCAGCATAATAATGTCGGCCCGGGCGGCCAGGGCCTCTTTAACCCCGTCCAAATCCTCCACTTCCACTTCTATCTTAACCGTATGGGGGCAACCCTGCCTTACCTTCTCTACCGCGGCCTTTATTCCTCCGGCTATCTTAATGTGGTTGTCTTTGATCATCACCGCGTCATACAGGCCAAACCGGTGATTACCGCCGCCACCGGCCCGCACCGCGTATTTTTCAAGCACCCTCAACCCCGGTGTCGTCTTCCTGGTGTCTACGATGCGTGCTTTTTCCCCGTTTACCAGCTCAACCAGTTTCGCCGTTGCGGAAGCAATTCCCGACAGACGCTGGAGAAAATTCAAGGCCAGCCTCTCGCCGGTGAGAATGGCCCGCGTGTTCCCCTTGATCTCAGCCAGCACCCGGCCCGGCTCTGTTTTTCCACCGTCCCGTAACCCGGCCCGAAATGCAACGGCTGGGTCCAGGCGCCGGAACACCGCCTGCGCTAAAGGCAGTCCCGCCACCACGCCGGCTTCCCGGGCTACAATATACCCGGTCGAGACATCATCCGGCGGTACAATGCCGTTGGCAGTCAGGTCTCCGGAACCCAGGTCTTCGTTCAGACCAACTTCAACTAATTTTTGCAGTTCCAAAGGGTTGATGTCCACAATATCATTCCTTTGCACTTTAAAATTTATAAATTTACACGGGGACCGCTACGCCACGGGGACGGTTCCATCGTCTTCCCTTCGGCCCTTTGCTACGCTTCGGGGACGCTCGAACCGTCCCCATGGCTCCGCTAACCTTTAATTTACGCTGTAGTGGATCATTAAGCTTAAGGATCTTGATATAATACTTCTAAGCGGTAACAGGGAGTGAATGCTCTTGGACAAGTTAGTTACAGTCGGCTGTTATCTGGACCTTAATGAAGCGTATATCATTAAGGGGTTATTGGAAAGCGCGGGCATCAAGACCTGGATATTCGACGAACACGCAGCGGCATACACACCCTTTATAATCGGGGGGGTAAGGTTGGCGGTGCAACAGCCGGAACTGGAAAGAGCCAGAAAAATATTGCGCCGGTAAAGTTTCCCTGATGCTGAATGAGGACGGGCATCCCGTCCTCATTTATCTTTACCGCCTGAAAATTATATGCTTTTGCCATCGTTTGAGGGTGTCGGGATAATCCACCCGGCAGTGCCCGCCCCGGCTTTCCCGCCTGGCGAGAGCCGCTTCGGCCACAAGTTCCCCCACCAAAAGCATATTTTTTACTTCCATCTGGCCGGTATTCTCTACCTCGTGCCGGTACAGGCAACTCCAATAGTCGAAGAAATCCAGGGCTTCCTTCAATCCGGTACCGCTGCGGACAGGACCGACCTTTTGCCCCATCAGTACTTCTAATTCAGCACGTACGGCGGCAAAATCTATATCTACCGGTTCCAGTAGCCGGTCACAGGCAAATTCCCGGTATTGGGGACGGTAATCCTGCAAAATATGCTTGGTTTCATTGACAATGCGGCCACCGAAAACCAGTCCGTCCAGCAGGGAATTGCTGGCCAGCCGGTTGGCACCGTGAACTCCGGGACAGGCAACCTCGCCGCAGGCATAAAGCCTCCTGATGCTGGTTTCCCCCAACAGGTTGGTCTTAACCCCGCCCATCATATAATGTGCCGCGGGAGCAACCGGTATACAGTCTACAGTAATATCCAGATTGTAATCCAAACAGGTTTTGGTTATATTGGGGAACCGCAACTTGATCACTTCCGGGTCCAGGTGGGTCAAATCAAGATAAACTTTGTTTGATCCGGTAAGAGCCATCTCTTTTAAGATCGCCCTTACTACCACATCCCTGGGCGCCAGTTCGGCCTGGGCATGGTAGCCGGTCATAAAGCGGCATCCCTTGCTGTTGCGCAGATAAGCCCCCTCTCCGCGCACTGCTTCAGAAATTAAAAAACGCGGGGCTCCCGTAATATTCAGCACCGTGGGGTGGAACTGAATAAATTCCATATCCATCACTTCGGCCCCGGCTCTAAAGGCTATGGCAATACCATCTCCGGTGGCAATCTCCGGATTTGTGTTATGTTCAAAAAGACGACCCAGTCCACCGGTAGCCAGTACTATCACCTTGCCGCGAAAAACTTTCAGTATTTTTGCTTCCTGGTCATATGCCAGTACCCCGTAACAAGTATTTTCCCGCACCAGGAGGTCCACCACGTAATGGTTCTCCAGTACTCTGATTTTTTCGTTTTCCTTAACGTGATGGGTAAGCACCCGCTGAATCTCTGCTCCGGTGGCATCGCCGCTGGCATGCAGGATGCGCCGCTGGCTGTGCGCCCCCTCCCTGGTAAGGGCCAAACCGTTGCTGTCACAATCAAAAATAGCGCCGAGCTCAATCAACTCCCTGACCCGGTCGGGACCCTCACTAACCAGGGTCACCACTGCTTCTGAATCGCACAGACCTACTCCCGCGACCAGGGTGTCTTCCTGGTGCAGGGCGGGAGAATCATTGTCCCCCAGTGCCGCCGCTATACCTCCCTGTGCCTTGTCGGTACTGGTATCCATCATAGCGTGCTTGGTCAGGACGGTTACAGAACTGCCGGCGCAAGAAGCCGCCAGTGAAGTATATAACCCGGCAATCCCGCTTCCAAGTATAATATACTCGTCTTCTTCCTGGGGAAGTTCCGAGGTGTCAAAATTCAACATGTATTTTCCGGGCAAAGGGCACCCTCCATTCAATCGCCGGTAACCATCATCGAAACAATTCAATTACCCTTAAAACCTATCCTAACCCAAGTTGTTCCGGCACCGGTTTCACAAACCTTGCTTAATAACCGTAAAACTTATTTTGCAACCGACTTACAATTTTTATGGCTTCCGGCTTTCTGCTTTTATATATCCAGCATTCTCTCCAGGCAGTGAAAGGCCCGTTCCCTGATTTCTTCCGGCACCTTGACCCGCGGCTCAAGGCTTACCAGCGCCCGGTGCACTTTTTCCAAGGTAGTCACCTTCATATCGTAACAAAACAGCGAATCGGACGCCAGGTAAAATCTCTTGTCGGGACACTGTTTCTGCAACGGATAAAGTATGCCGGCCTCGGTACAAACGATAAATTCACGGGCTTTATTATCCCTGACAAAACGGATCATCCCGCTGGTGCTGGTTACCAGGTCGGCCAGCTTTACTACTTCAGGCCGGCATTCGGGGTGAACCAGAACCGGGGCCCCCGGGTGCTTTGCCTTTGCTTTTAATACGTCCGCGCGGGTCAAACTGTCATGGGCGGGACAATATCCTTCCCACATGAGCATTTCTCTTCCGGTCCTGGAAAAAATATAGTTTCCCAGATTTTTATCCGGCACGAACAACACCGTTTTGTCTTCCGGTAAAGAGGACACGACTTCCACCGCATTGGCCGAGGTGCAGGCGATATCACTTTCCGCCTTGACTTCAGCGGAAGTGTTTACATAGCATACTACTACAGATCCGGGCAACTCCTGCTTTTTCTGCCTCAGTTCTTCTGCAGTAACCATGTCCGCCATTGGGCATCCCGCACTTTTCTCCGGCAGGAGCACAACTTTATCCGGACATAGAATAGACGCGCTCTCGGCCATAAAATGAACTCCGCAAAAAACGATCACATCGGCGCCGGTACTGGCGGCCTGCTGTGACAGGCCGAGAGAATCGCCGACATAATCCGCCACATTCTGCACCTCGGGGCTTTGGTATACGTGGGCTAAAATTATCGCATTGCGTTCTTTTTTCAGCCTGGTTATTTCCTCCGACAGCTTTTGCACCGGTTCTTGCCCTGACACTAAGCTTTCAATCCTTTCTAAAATGATTGCATAATTTACAAAAAAAATTTGGTCTGTATAAAATTTGGACTGTAATATATTATAACTAACTACGGCGAAAAAACAAAGAAAGTTTAGTCAAGCTTAAAATCTTTTATATAATTCTACCTACCTTCCTTTATACTGTCAAGACCGGGTTCAACGCCGTCAAAGGTTTCACCCTGTTTCACGTCCGTAATCTTATTCCTACCGTCGACCATTACCACGGCCGGTTTATAACTGCTTGCCTCTCTTTGCTCCATGAGGGCGTATGAAATGATGATCACCAGGTCACCCGGCTGGACCAGGCGGGCAGCCGCACCGTTCAGACAAACCACCCCTGATTCACGGGGTCCTTTAATCACATAGGTTTCAAAACGGCAACCGTTGTTGTTATTGACCACCTGCACCTTTTCGTTAGGCAGTATGTCAGCGGCTTCCAACAGCGCCTCGTCTATGGTAATACTGCCCATATAATTCAAATCGGCACCGGTTACAACGGCCCGGTGAATCTTAGATTTCAACATGGTTAAATACAAAACCCATACCTCCATTGCCTTGATAATACTGAATCGATCATTCCAAAATAATATTATCTATCAACCTGGCCCTTCCTATTTTAACGGCCAGGGCCAATAGCACCGGACCTTGTATTTCTGCCACCTCCTCCAGTTCCGGATAGCTGTATATTTCAACATAATCAATGCCGGCCAGGGGCTCGGTTGCAATCATGGCGGCAACCAGCCGGCGCAGCCTGGACGCGTCACGCTCCCCCGCCCGGTAAAGCTCCCTTGCTTGCTGCAAACTTTTATATAGAATAAGCGCCGCCCGGCGCTCTTCGGGTTCGAGGTACCGGTTGCGGGAACTCATGGCCAGCCCGTCAACCTCCCGCACGGTGGGCAGCGTCACCACCTCAAGGTCGAGGTCCAGGTCAGCGGCCATCCTTTCAATCACCAGTGCCTGCTGGGCGTCTTTCTGCCCGAAAAAAGCGCGGTCCGGCTTTACTATATTGAAAAGCTTGGTCACCACTGTGGCTACGCCCCTGAAGTGGCCGGGACGGGAAAGCCCGCACAGCTTTTCCGTAATCCGCCCCACTTCAACCTGAGTGCAAAAACCCGCCGGATACATTTCCTGTATGGAAGGGTTGAATATAGCATCCACCCCGGCTTTTTCGGACATGCGGACATCCCGTTCCAGATCCCTGGGATAGCTGGCAAAATCCTCATTGGGGCCGAACTGGACCGGGTTAACAAAAATACTGACCACCACAACATCGCAGTGTTTCCCGGCTTGCCGCATCAGTTCCAGGTGGCCCTCGTGCAGGTAGCCCATGGTCGGCACCAAACCGACAGAACGCCCCCCGGCCCTGGCCTGCCGGACAAAATTACGCATTTCCGGAATCGTGTGAAAAACCTGCATGATAACCTCCAAGTGCTGAAATTTAAGCAATGTGCTCCTTTGAAGGCATGTCCGGCCGGTTAATATACTTTAGCCAGTACTTCTTCGGACATGCTGAAGCTGTGTTCGGGTCCGGGGAAGGAGCGCTCCTCGACTTCTTTCTTATACTGTTTCAAAGCGGCAGCAATGTCGGCATGCAAATGGACGTACTTCTTGACAAATTTCGGGGAAGTACGGGGGTACAGGCCGAGCATATCGTGGATAACCAGCACCTGCCCGTCACAGTAAGGGCCGGCGCCGATACCTATGGTAGCCACCTGCAGCACTTCCGTTACCTTTTTTGCCAGGAGTGTGGGAACACACTCCAAAACAACCGCGAAAACCCCGGCCTCTTCCAGCGCCCTGGCATCGTCAATAAGTTTTTGGGCCGCCTGCTCATCCTTACCCTGCACCTTGAAGGCACCCAACTGGTGGATGGACTGGGGCGTAAGTCCCAGGTGCCCCACTACGGGGATTCCGGCGTCCACAATTTTACGCACGGCACCGGCTATTTCCCGGCCGCCTTCGAGCTTAACCGCCTGAGCGTCCGTTTCTTTCAAAAAACGTCCGGCATTACGTACAGCCTCCGCGACCGAAACCTGGTAGGAGAGAAAGGGCAGGTCGGCTACAACCATGGCGCAGCCGGCCCCGCGGCAGACAGCCTTGACGTGGTGAATCATATCGTCCATGGTTACAGGGAGCGTGGAGTCGTAACCAAGCATAACATTGGCCAGCGAATCCCCCACCAGGATCATGTCGATACCCGCTTCGTCTACTATTTTGGCCAGGGAATAGTCATAGGCGGTCAGCATGGTAACGGGCTTACCCTCCGCTTTCATCCGCCTGATAGCGGCAGTAGTTACCTTGTCTTTACTCATTATTTTTAACCTCCTCGAATATACCGGCCAGGGTCTCCCCCTGCCCGGCACTGATGCTTCCTTTTTCCAGCGCCACCTTGACGGTATAAAGGCCCAACCGGCGGTAGATCTCCAGTTCCAGGCCGCCCACCTCTTTTAAAACTTCCAGGTGTCCTTCCAGCGTAGTACCGTCACCTCTTGACACCGGTCCGGTCAGTGCCGCAGCGGGACCTACCCGCGCAATATTATTTATTGTACCCAGAACCAGCGGGGATAACGCCCGAAACGCCTCTTCCCGGGTCAGGCCGAAACGCCCGTAAAGCCCGGTGGCCAGGTGCATTAAGGATACCAGGTAGTTCGAGGCTATCACGGCGGCGGCATGGTATAATGCCTTGTCCTCGGGAGCGATAAAAAAACTTTTCCCTCCCAGGTCTTTTACAATTTGTTCCGCCACGGGCAGGGCCTCTCTGTCACCCTCCAGGGCAAAATATGATCCGGGTAAATGCTCCAGGGCCGTTTTAAAATCGGCTAAAGACTGAAGCGGGTGCAGTGAGGCTGCGAAAGCACCGCAACGGCGCACCGCGTCAATTTCGTCGGCTGAGTGCACCCCGCTGGTGTGGAAAACCACCTGCCCGGGCCGGAAACCTTCCCGCCGGGCAATACCGGCGGCAACCCCCGCGATTTCCCGGTCAGGGGTGGTTATAAAAACGATACCGGCTTCACGGGTTACCTCTTCGGGCCGGTCTGTATACCCGGCATGCAACTCCCGCGCTACACGTCCGGCCGAGGAAATACTCCTGCTGGCAATGCCCGCCACCGGGTATCCCCGGCGGTGTAACAAGCAAGCCAGGGCGGAACCTACTTTTCCCGCTCCTACCACTGCAATTTTAGGTTTATTCAAAAGCATACCTCCCATGTTTCAGGTATTCGATGAAAGCCGATGCATTTCATCATTTTCCGTCAGGGAGGAACAAAAATAAAATACCTTCCGGAAAGCCCGAAAGGCATTGTTACCCCTTATACCTCCCGTCTCGGTCCGTTCCGGCTCCAAGCGGTAAACAACACTGATTTTTACGGTCAAACAACCTTTCACAGGTGTGGTTCCGGTGGATACCACCCTGAAGTAATTTTCATTTTATCATAAACCCCCGGATTGGACAATTGTTTTAGAAAAATTTTAGCCGTTTTTATATCCTGCACCCGGTTAATCCTTCCCGGCCAGGAGCCGGATGTCCTCAATACGCACGTACAGACCGCAGCTCTTCTGCAAGGCCATATTGACCAACCCGCTGCGCCTGGTGGAAGTATCCTCCTGGGCCAAAAGTTCGATATCGGTTATAAAAGCAGTTTTTCCGCTTCCGGTCGGTCCCACGATGGATATGGTTTCACCGGCACTTAAGGTAATGTTGGCATAATGCTCCTTTACCCCTGATTTATCCAGACCCGGCAAGATCGTTATTTCCCGAATCATTTAGTTCTCTCCTCTTAAATTTTTCATTTCTCCAAGCTATGTATGTTGCATACCAAAGGAAACTTGAACACTATATATTTATTATGGCAAATAATACAAGTACCGGCGCGATCTTAACCTCTAATATGTATAAATGTGGGTAAATAACTTGTATTCTGGTATCATTATGGCTATTTAGCATTTAACTAGCCAATTTTACTTTTTAATTAAAATTCATAATAAAGTACCGCCTTTATCTACCAGGCAAAAAAAATGTTATAATAAATAAACAGTCTCAATAATCTTACAGTGGAGGTCGTTTCTTTGTTCATGAACAGCGTCTTAACGAAAATATCCGGCCTGGCGGCCGGTGAAAATAAAGTGATTTACCTAACCGGCGGATTTTTACGGGATCTGTACCTGGGAAACCCCGGTCATGACCTGGATTTTGTCGTAAGCGGCGATGCCCTAAGCTTCGCCCGTAAAATAGCTGAAATTTTAGCAGCTACCTATATTCCTCTGGACAAAATAAACGGCGTGGCCAGGGTGGTGCTTGAACACGGTAAAGCAAAGTGGCAAATCGATTTCGCTGCCCTGAAGGGATGGAGCCTGGAAGAGGACCTGTCCCACCGGGATTTTACCATTAATGCCATGGCCCTGGAACTTTCTGAATATCTTACTTATTTACGCGCGGAAAGGGGCAACCCGGACCGGAAAAATTCCGCACGCCGGCACTGGCACCAAGCAATCATTGACCCTCACGGCGGACTGGCAGATATAGCCAACAAGCTTATCAGAACTGTCAGCGATTATGTGTTTGAGTCCGATCCGGTCCGCATTTTGCGGGGATTACGCCTGGCGTGCAAGCTTAATTTTTTCATCAGGCCGGAAACGATTAAAATGATGGAACGCGACCGCTGGTTGCTTCACGAAGTGGCGGGAGAACGAATATGGGAAGAACTGCTGGGCATCCTGGCCGTTCCGGAGTCATACCCCTGGCTGGCCACAATGGACGCGATCGGGGTTTTGTTCGAAGTCCTGCCGGTCACGGAAAAAATGAAACTTACGCAGCAGAATAATTACCATGTAGATACAGTCTGGATCCATACCTTGAAAACGTATAAATTCCTCGAGGATATGTGCCTTGATTTAAACACTGACGGCATATTGACCACCAATCGCGGTAAAGAATTACGGGAAAAAATTTTAAACCACCTGGACAGCAAGCTTCCCGCCGGACACCGGCGCATCCAATTAATAAAGCTCGCCGCCCTGTTACACGACGCAGGCAAGGTAGATACCGCCAAGACACTGGCAGACGGACGCATAACCTTCCCGAAACACTACGGTGCCGGCGTCGTATATGTGGACGAATTCGCCCGGAGGCTCAAAATCAGCCGGTCGGAAGCATCATACCTGAAAAAACTGGTGGAAAACCACATGTACCCGCTGTACCTTTTCATTAACCAACCGGTCTGCCCGGTTTCTAGGCACCGTTTTTTTAAAAAACTGGGCCCGGACTCCACCGATGTGCTGCTCCTTTCCCTGGCCGATGTCACCGCTACCTACACTTCCAGCGGGAATGAACCGGACCTGGCCCTGTACCGCACCTTTATCGGGGAATTTTTGAACAAATACTACTTTGAGCCGGAAACCTACGTAAATCCGCCGGTCCTGGTAAAAGGAACCGAACTGATGGAAACCCTGGGGCTCCCTCCTTCTAAAAAACTGGGCGAGCTATTGAAAAAAATATCCGAAGCCCAGGTACGCAGCGAGGTCACAAACAGGAAAGAAGCCCTTTCCTATGCCCGCCTGCTTTTAAAAGAAAAACCGTGATTTAAACCAAATACTCGATTTGGGCACCGGGTAAAAACTCTTTCACCAGGCCGGCAAAATACGCGTTAATTTCTTGATATAATTCCCGGGCATATACATACTTGCCGTACCCGAACTGGCCGAATTTAAAGGTTCTGGATTCCTCATCCACCACCGGAAGCGGATCGGAAGTGGCGGCTCCTTCAAAAACAGTAATTCCGGGGATTCTTTTTTCAATATACCCCCGGGTCGAGCTTAATATTTCTTCAACATTCACGTAAACCCGCAGGTAAGGTTTTTTCCCCAGGTTGGTCATAAGGTAGCAGTATTTACACTTACCGGGACAGGACGTGGCCAGGGGCAGCTGGAAATGGGCCGACGGCCGGCACTTTTCAAAAGTCATGATCCGCCGCACCCCTACCACCAGCGTCCTTTTCCCTTCAAAATATCCTTCGGCCCGGGTTTTCCCGGAAATGCCGGTAACCCGGTTATGCGAGGAGGTAAAACTTGTTTCCGTACCTTTATCCTTGAAATAACCAAAAAGTTTTTTCCCGAGGGGATATTCCAGGGCTTCCCGTTCAAAATGACTCTCTTCGGTACAAACACCATTTTTATCACCGCCTATCATATAAACTTATGATGTACCGGACCCGAATCTATATACGAACAAAATCACCCTGCGGGCGACTTATAGACCTTGGTGTTGAAACTCGCTCGCTCAGAGTGCTTCGCGTCGAGTGAACTAAAGGCTCGTTTCGGGCGATATTGGACCGCCTTCAACTCACATCCTGTTACGGTTCAGGCTTTCGCGGCCATCCTTGGCCGCTCATCCAATATCGCTTCCTCACTTCGCCTAGTTCACTTGCGACGCTCTCGCAATATCGCTCGCTACCTTCAACACCAAGGTATTTCATCATAGTAACGCAATTACTTATCCACAACAATTACAAAAGCATATTTTCCTAATACCTGAACAAAATCACCCTACGGGCGATTTATAACCTTGGTGTTTTATAATAGCATGGCAATTACTTATTCACAGCTAGCAGGAAACAATCTTTCTTAATACAGTTATAAACCGGAAAAGGGACAAACCGCCTGGGAAGGCGGTTTGTCCCTTTTTATTTGCCTTATCTTTATCATTTTTGATCAAACTGAATGTGACCCACTCTTTTTACCGGCTGTTCCATGGCCAGCGCCGCAGCCAATTCGGCCGCTTTGCCGGCCCCCGGAATCTTCAAGCCGGGTTTCAGTTCGGCCAAAGGCACCATGACAAAGGCCCGCTCGCACATGCGGGGGTGCGGCACCACCAAGCCGGGTTGAGCGATCTTTTCCTCACCGAAAACCAGCAGGTCCAGGTCGACCGTCCGCGGACCCCAACGCACGGTACGTACCCGGCCGAGTTTTTTTTCTGTCTCCAGGAGGAGGACAAGCAGTTCCCGGGGCTCAAGGCCGGTTTCCAACTCGGCCACTGTATTTAAGAACCATTCCTGCCCGGCATAACCCACCGGTTCGGTGAGGTAAAGAGAGGCGACCTGCTTCACCCTCATCCCCGGTGACCGGTGCAACAACTCCAGGGCCTTTTTTATATGGCCCTCTCTATCACCCAGGTTGCTGCCAACTCCGATGTAGGCCCTACTTAACATAAGCTTTCCTCCGGGTAAGTTCTTTACTGGTTGTTTCCGTCTTCTGCCGGCAATATTTCATTTTCACAGCAACCCTTTTTTTTCTTGGGCTTATCCTCGACCTCTACTATTTCCAGGTCACAGCAACCCTTTTTCTTCTTCTTAAACAACTCCCACAGACTTTTACGCTTTTCTTTTTTTATGTCGGCCATTGGCAATTCCTCCAATCCCAAGTCTTTTGAAGTCATTAGTTTAAAATATAAAATTAAAGCCGTACCCGGCCAAAACAGCCACCACCAGGATAGTCACAATGAACCAAACTAATAATTTACGGCGAAAGATAGAGGCCAGGATGATCAGTTCCGGTATACTGGCCCCGGCACCACCGACAATCAGGGCCCATCACCGCCCCGATGCTCATTCCTTTACCCAACAGTACGGCACTGATGGGGATAATGGTTTCCGCCCTTATATACATCGGTATACCGATCAGGGCCGCCACCGGTACCGCCAGTGGGTTACCGGGTCCGGCCGCCCTGACTACCAGCGCTTCCGGCACAAAACTGTAAATAAATGCCCCGATCGCCGCACCCAACAACAGGTAGGGAAAAACCTGACGGAACAAAGACCAGGCCATTTCACCGGCCCGCTTCAACTTGTCTCCTAATGCAGGTGTATCCGCAACAGCAGCAATATCCCCCACACCGGCAGCGGAACAACATCCCCGCCGCACCATGACTTTCTTATATTGATCGGCCAACCCCATTTTTTCCCACAACATGCCTGTGCCCACGGCAGCTAAAAAAGTGATCCCTGCATAAATAGCAGTGATTTTCAATCCCAGCAGGCTTAAAAACAAGCCCAAAATGACCGGGTTCAGCAACGGGGATGCTACCAGGAAAGACATGGCTGCCCCAAAGGGGGCGCCCCCGTTTAACAGACCGACCAGGATGGGGATGGTTGAACAGGAGCAAAAAGGTGTCAGCGCTCCCAATGCCGTCCCGATAATGTTCCCCACGAACTTTTTCTGCCTTGTAAGCATCTTTTGAATAGTTTCGGGGGGAATAAATTCCTGCAGCAACCCTACCAGAAAAGTAACCCCGATAAACAGCAGGACCAGTTCCCCGGAAATAACCAGAAAAAACCTCCCCGCCTCAGTAAGATTGTTTAATGCAAACATATCATTGCCCCCAAAATTTTCACTTCTTATTTATCAACATCTTTAACATCTGCAAGAATATAGCGGGCTGCCCTGCACCAAGCCCCGGCAGCGGTTTCATAGGCGGCAACCCCTTGTTTGGTCAGGGTATAGACTTTGCGCTCCCGGTTATCGACTACCTGGAGCTGAGAAACAACTAAACCGTTTCGCTCGAACTCGTGCAGAACAGGATACAAGCTGCCTTCGGTCGGTGCGCAACAGCCTTCTGTTAATGAGGCTACCTCCCTGGTAATTTCGTAACCGTGCAAAGATCGGCAGCACAACACCCTTAAGATAAAGAAACGGGATAAACTCATTCTGATCAGGCTGTTCCAGTATTGTTCCGACTGGTACTTTATAATCACCACCCCCATACATATATCCTATATGCATTACCCATAAATGTATATTAGAAAAAAATAATTATCTTGTCAAGGGTGAATTATGGTTTTTTCCGCTTTATTTCCACGGCCATCCAGGTAAAGTGCCCCGGCACCGGCGTCTGGGGTTTTTTTACGCGCACCAGTGTTTCTGTCACGGGAAAGCGCTCCAATACAGCGGCGGCAATCGCTTCCGCCACTGATTCGATTAAATTGCAAGGGCGCCCGCTGACGATTGACTCCACCAGGCGCAAGACACTGGCGTAATTTACCGTGTGATCACGGTTGTCGGATTTTCCCGCCCGGCTTAAATCCAGGTAAAGCTCCACATCCACTATAAAGCGCTGTCCCAGTGCCCGTTCTTCGGGCAGGGTCCCGTGATACCCGTAAAACTCCATTCCTGCGAGCATAATTTTATCCACGTTAAAACCCCTTCTTAAAATTTTATTCCCCGTTCCATTATGGCATCGGTCATCCTGACCACCCGCACCATTTCCTCTACATCGTGCACCCGTACTATATCCGCCCCGTTGGCGATTCCCACTGCCACGGTGGCCGCGGTGCCCTCCACCCGCCGGTCCACGGGAAGGTCCAGAACCTTGCCGATGGTAGATTTGCGGGAAGTACCGAGCAAGATCGGGTGACCGAGGCAACGCAATTCCTTCAGCCGCCGCAACAGTTCCAAATTCTGCCGTGGAGTTTTACCGAAACCGAACCCCGGGTCGATAATAATCTTGTCCCTGCTTATTCCGAACTGTTCAGCAGCATTCAGGTTAAACCGGAAGTATGCCACCAGGTCACCGATTAAATCCCCGTAACCAATGTCTTTCCGGTTGTGCATCAACACCACGGGAACCTGGTATTCCACCGCCAGCGCGGCCAGCGCCGGGTCGGACCGCAGCGCCCACTGGTCGTTGAGGATGTGGGCTCCGGCCGCCAACGCTTCCCCGGCAACGGCCGCTTTCGTCGTGTCTATTGATACCGGCACCGGTATCTCGCGCACCAGCCGCTTCAAGACCGGTAGAACCCGGTCCAGTTCTTCGTCTGCCGGTACCGGGGTATGCCCCGGGCGGGTAGACTCTCCGCCCAGGTCAATGATGCCGGCCCCCTGTTCGACCATTTGGGCCGCCCTTTCCACCGCCAAACCGGGATCGCAAAACTTCCCCCCGTCCGAAAAGGAATCCGGGGTTACATTCAGAATCCCCATCACCAAGGTTTTCTCCCCTAGGCGAACCGTTTTATCCCGGCAGTAAAGGTTGTAAGGACCAAAGCCTTCCCGGCCGGCCAGAATTTCCCTGATCTGTCCGGCCAGGGGGGCCAGGCCGAACGGCTGGCCCTTGAGTTTGGTTAAAAAAGCCTCATACTGTTTTAGCGTGCCCATCAGCAAAACCTTGGTTTCCTTAACCGAGCCGTCAATTACCCCCCTGGACACGGCGGCCTCGCCACCCTTACCGAGCATTTCCTGCTTGATAATATTGGCCTGGTGCGGTTTGACTCCCTCAAGCATCACCAACCGGTGTACCGCCTTGGGTGCCATCCACCGGCAGCCGGCATCGTCGGCCCCCACGGAGGCAATCGCTCTTAATGCTTCCGCTTTATTGTCAACGGAAATGTTGTATGCCCTGATTCCCAATGTCCTCCCTCCTTGTTTCTTACTCTAAAACAGTCCCAGGACCTCCCCGGTGTTTACGTCCACGTCGATTCTCCTGAAGGCGGGATCGGAACCGGTGCCGGGCATCAGGCTGACGGCGCCGGCCACCGGGCAGAGAAACCCGGCCCCGGCATAGACCAGGATATCACGCACCGGAAGCACCCACCCCCTGGGCACTCCTTTGATACCGGGATCGTGGGACAGGCTTAAGTGCGTCTTCACCATTATGGTGGAGTATCCTTTAAAGGCAGGGTCCGCCTCAAAATAACCGGCCTTGGTTGCGGCTTCCGGCGTCCAGGATACACCGTCCGCCCCGTACACCTCCCGGGCAATTGTTTCCACCTTTTGCTTGAAAGGCATCTCCATGGGGTAGAGAAACTTGAAATCCACTTTTTCCTTGCCGGCGTCAATAACCGCATCAGCCAGGTCAAGGGCGCCCTCACCGCCTTTAAGCCAGTGCTCTGAAAGGGCGCACCGGGCACCGGCCTGCTCGGCATAGCGACGAACCAAGTTGATTTCGTCCCTGGTATCGGTATAAAAAGCGTTGATACAAACCACCGGGTTGATTCCCGATTTTTTAACGATTGCGATATGGTGCAGCAGGTTGGCCAGCCCTTTTTCCAAAAGCGCCAGGTTTTCCTTCCGGTATGCTTCGGGCAGAGCCCGGCCCGGCACCACCTCCGGCCCGCCCCCGTGCATCTTCAAAGCCCTGATGGTCGTAGTAATCACCGAAACGTCAGGGGTAAGGCCGCTTAAGCGGCATTTAACGTTCCAAAACTTTTCAAACCCGATATCGGCGGCAAAACCGCTCTCCGTCACGTGGTAATCAAACATTTTCAACCCGATCCGGTCGGCAATTATTGAAGACTGCCCAATGGCAATATTGGCGAAAGGACCGGCATGCACCAGGACGGGCTGGTATTCTACCGTGCTTACCAGAGTTGGATTAATGGTATTTTTCATAAACGCACACATGGCACCCGCCACTTCCAGGTCCGCAGCAGTGACCGGACGGCCTTTTTTATCGTAAGCGACAATAATCTTTCCGATGCGCTCCCGTAAATCTTTAAGATCCGTGACCACGGAAAGTATCGCCATGAGCTCGGAGCTGACCGCAATGTCAAACCTGGACTTCATCATATAACCGTCCCGCCTGCCGCCGATGCCCATAATAATATTACGCAGGCCCTGGGCGCAAAAATCAATGGTCCAGCCCAGCTCCACTCTGGTCGGATCTATCTCAAGCCGCCTCAAATTGCGTCCGGCCAGCTCCGCATCACCGTAATTTCTTTCATGCTGCATCCGGGCATTAAGCGCCACCATGGCCAGGTTATGGGCATTCATAATATCATTGATGTCGCCGGTCAATCCCAGGGAAAACTCGGTCATGGGAATTGCCAGGGCGTTGCCGCCCCCGGCAGCCGTACCTTTTATATTCATGGTCGGGCCGCCTGAAGGTTGACGTATAGCCGCACCGGCATTGACCCCTCTCTTGCTCAGGCCTTCCACCAGCCCCAGGGTGGTAGTGGTCTTTCCCTCACCCATAGGCGTGGGAGTCACCGCGGTAATCTCTATATATTTACCGTCAGGCCGGTTCCTGAGGCGCTCTATGGTTTTTAAAAAATCGAGCTTGCAAATTTTGCCGTAAGGGATAATCTCCTCTTGATGCAGACCAAACCTTTCCCGCCATTCTTCCGGGGTGGGCAAATTTTGTTCCGCCAGCCGCGCAATTTCATAATCTTTCATCGTGGTTGGGTCATAAGCCATGAAAACAATTACACTCCTTACCGCTTTTTATCTAAAATTTTCATACTTATTCCGGTTTAACGTAAGATAATATTTATTATAAAATAAGTTTATCCCGAAAACACAAAAAAAAAATAAGCATTGCATTACTTAACCACGTCAATTAAAACAATGCTTTTATTACAACTAAAAACTTCATCTACTCGTAAACCCACCGGTCCACGTCGCGGCTATATGCGACCAACTCATTTTCCCGGAAAAACAAGGCGATTTCTCTTTGGGCGCTGGCAGGTGAATCCGAGCCGTGAATCACGTTGCGCCCGATATCTATTCCGTACTTACCCCTGACGGTACCGGGAGCCGCTTTCAGCGGGTCAGTGACCCCCATCATCTCCCGCGCCGCACTTACTGCAGCTTTACCCTCAATAACCATTGCCGCCACGGGCCCCGAGGTAATATACTCCACCAGCGGTTCAAAGAAAGGTTTATCCTTATGTTCCCCGTAGTGCTTTTCCGCCAGTTCCCGGCTAATCCGCAGCATTTTGAGACCGACAATTTTAAATCCCTTTTTTTCAAACATGGCAATAATTTCCCCGATGAGACCCCGTTGAATCCCGTCGGGTTTGACCATAAGATAGGTACGTTCCATTTGGCCACCTCCAAGGTTCAATTTACAACCGTTATATCTTTATAGTTCTTGACAAGTAAACCCGCGGCGTGGTTTCAACCGCGGGTGCCTTTAAATATCACTTATTTTCTAGGCTCCCCTTCGCCGGCCTGCTTCATCAATTCTCCAAATTCTTTGGCTTCAATGGTTTCTTTCTCAAAAAGCGTCTTCGCCACCAGCTCCAAAGTGCTCATGTGTTGTTCCAGAAGACTCCTGGCCTTTTCATACGCCTGCTCGATAATTTCCCGTACCTGGAGATCGATGGCGCTTGCCACCTCTTCACTGTAGTTACGGTCCCTGGCCAGGTCCCGGCCCAGGAAGGGAGTGTCTGTTTTACTCCCGTAGGTCAGCGGCCCCAGATCGCTCATGCCGTACTCCATGACCATTTTTCTTACAATACCGGTAGCGCGCTCAAGGTCGTTCTGTGCCCCGGTACTGATTTCTTTCAATACCACTGCCTCGGCCACCCGTCCGCCGAGCAACATGGTAACCTGGTCCAGAAGCTGGGACTTGGTAGCATAATAGCGGTCTTCCTTGGGCAGCAGCAACGTGTAACCGCCGGCGCGCCCCCTCGGAATGATGGAGACCTTATGTACGGGGTCGGTATTGGGAAGCAGGTATCCGACTATGGCGTGCCCGGACTCGTGGTAACAGACCAGCCACTTTTCCTTTTCGCTGATTACCTTGGTTTTCTTTTCCGGACCGGCAATCACCCTTTCGATGGAATTTTCCATGTCCGCCATGGTAACTTTTTTCCGGTTCTGGCGGGCCGCCAGCAGTGCCGCTTCGTTAGTCAAATTGGCTAGGTCGGCACCGGTAAAGCCCGGGGTACGGCGGGCAAGCACTTCGAGATTCACCCCTTCGTCCAAAGGTTTGCCCTGGACGTGAACTTTAAGGATTTCCTTACGGCCGTTTACATCCGGTGTATCGACCGCCACCTGGCGGTCGAAGCGTCCCGGCCGTAGCAACGCCGGGTCCAGAATGTCCGGACGGTTGGTGGCCGCCAGGATAATAATCCCTTCATTGGCGGCAAAACCGTCCATTTCCACCAGGAGCTGGTTTAACGTCTGTTCCCGCTCGTCATGACCTCCGCCTAGGCCGGCACCCCGCTGCCGCCCTACAGCATCGATCTCATCCACGAAAACAATGCAGGGTGCGTTTTTCTTGGCCTGTTCAAACAGGTCACGTACCCTGGACGCCCCCACACCCACAAACATTTCCACAAAATCGGAGCCGCTGATACTGAAGAAAGGAACCTCCGCCTCGCCGGCCACAGCCCTGGCCAGGAGAGTCTTTCCCGTTCCGGGCGGACCGAAGAGAAGTACTCCCTTCGGTATTTTTGCTCCCAATTCCTGAAATTTTTTGGGGCTCTTTAAAAATTGCACTATTTCTTCAAGTTCTTCCTTTACTTCGTCCGCGCCCGCCACATTCGCGAAAGTAACTTTCTTCTTTTCTTCGGAATGCAGCTTAGCCCGGCTTTTACCGAAGGACATCACCCTGTTACCGCCTCCTTGGGTCTGCTGCATCAGGAAAAAGAACAGGACCACAAACAAACATATCGGCAACAGGCTGGTAAGAAGCCCGACCCACCATCCAGGCTCGGGAGACAACTCGCTTTTCCAGTTAACCCCTTTCTCTTTCAGCACGTCATATAGTTCAGCATCGGCCACGGGTCCTTTGGTTTCAAACTTGACCCCGTTTTTCTTAACTCCGGTAATGATATTAGTCATATTTTCAGTTTGAATTACAACCTCATCAATTTGGTCCTGGTTAAGTTCTTCGTAGAACTGACTGTATGACAGCGCCGTGGGGACATTTTCGTTGGGGGCGGTATATTTAATCAAGGCAATAATAACCAGTACAATCAACAAATAAATGCTAAGGTTTTTAGCAACCTTGTTCAACCATTCCACTCCTCTCAAAAAGCCGAAATTTAACGGCCCGTGATGAACATTCTACCACACTTCAAAATAGGTTTCAATCATAGCCAAATAGTCCAATAAAAACCTTATTCCAGGTTTTATTAATTATACTGGAACTTTTTTCAGGACAACAGCTTCAGGTAGAGCACCTGATCGGTTTTTTGATCTATTTTATAACTTTCCCCGGTTCTTATCCCTCCAACCCATAATATTTTATTCGGTGTGCCTATCAGCGGAACCCAATCTCTCTCTTTACGGGAAACTTTTTGTTTAATAAAAAAATCCTTTAATTTCAACTCGGTTGTCTGACCAAAAGGCTTAAAAACATCCCCCTCCCGGCGCCGGCGCACAAATACCCGGGGCGGAAGCTTGTCAAAATCCAGCATGGCTTCGGAAGGCGGCAGGTTTTCAGGCTTATGTGACGGGTCCCGGCGGAACAGCTCAGTATAAACGGTCCGGCCGATCTCGGGAATATAGGTGGAACCGGGTATTTTTACCGGGTAAATATAATACGGCACTGCCGGCTTTTCAAGTTCTGCCGTTAACTCTAAGGTTTTATACGACCGCACCGCAGAGACGTTCCCCGGCAGAACCGCCCGGGCTCCGGTCCTCCCCGACCGGATTAAATCCAGTATTGTTTCCACATGCCTGAAGGCAAGGTTTTTCTGCTTACCATCCAGAGACTGCCAGGCCCGGCGCAAGACTCTGCGCCTGACGGCAAGAGGCAGCTCTTTTAAACCGCCAAGACTCAGAACCACCCGGACCCCGTCTTTTTCCAGAAGGCAACTACGGAAAGCCGTTTCCGCCCGGTCTTCGAGATAAACGTCCTCCTCCCGGCAGATTTCAGACAGCCGGAGCAGGGCAGGTACCAGAGCAGGGTTATATTCACTTTCCAAAAGCGGCATCAAGTCCAACCTGACCTTGTTTCTGAAGTAATAAGTCTTTAAGTTGGAATAATCCTGGCGGTAAGGTAATTTAATTTCATCGCAGTAACGCTCGATCTCTGAACGCCTGACTTGCAACAGGGGCCTGATATAGAGGCCTTCCCGCACGGAAAACATTCCTTTAAGCCCCGTAAGGCCCGTGCCGCGCAAAAAGTTAATCAGAACAGTTTCTGCCTGGTCATCCGCCTGGTGGGCAAGCGCAATCCTGGAGGCACCCACCTGATCAGCCGTTTCCCGCAGAAAACGATAACGCATTTCACGGGCCGCCACCTGACCGGACAGGCGGTGCTTATTTTTGTAACCGGGAACGTCGCGGGCTTCAATGGTCGCACTCAAACCATAGCGTTGTGCCATACCGGCCACAAAACGGGCGTCGGCCTCGGAGTCGGCGCCCCGGAACATATGATTTAAGTGGGCCACGTGCAGGGATATTCCCAGTTCCTCTCTCAGAAGGTACAGGATGTGCAGCATAGTCATCGAATCCGGGCCGCCTGATACGGCCGCCAGCACTTTACAACCCCGGTTAATCATCTTATGACTGCATATATCGGCCTTGACTTGCCGGACCAGGTCCATAATTCCACCTTAATCAATCAGGCTCAATCTAAATAATCCTTCTTTAAACAACATTCGTATTCAACGCATGTGAAAACTTTTCCTGCCGCTCCCTTAAAATATGTTTTATGTTTGCACATATAAAACAATAAAATAACTGCAAAAAAAGAAAGGCCGGTTTTATATTAATCCGGTCTTCTTCGGCACCTGTTTTTGTTTTTTCAGTCGGGCCACCACCACGGTCATATCGTCTTTCACCCGTGAGGCCCCGCCGGCTCCTGTCTGAACCAGCTTAAGAATTAACTCCGCCATGTCCCGGGGCGGCAGGTCCTTTACCTCCAGTAACGTCCGGGCAAACCATTCCTCCCGGTCCTCCGCGCCCCGGTAGGCATCCAACACTCCGTCCGTGACCATCACCAGCACGTCCTCCGGTTCCAAAGTGCCGTTTAAGGAAGTCACTTCGACATCCTCGATAATACCCACCGGCAGGGAACTGGCTTTAATACAGTTCACTTCCCCGTCATGGAGCACAAAAGTGGGAACGGCACCGATCTTTACAAAATCAACCCGGCCGGAATAAAGGTTGACCACCGCCAGGTCTACCGTGGCAAAACTTTCACCCGGCGAGCGCAGGAGCAGGATTGAATTTACAGTTTTTATGGCCAGTTCCTGTCCGAAACCCGATTCCAGCAGGTAGCGCAAAAGAGAGATAGTAATACCGCTTTCCAGGGCGGCACGCGGGCCGGTGCCCATCCCATCACTCAAAACCAGGCCCATCCGTCCTCCCTTGAGGTGAAAAAAGGCATGCCCGTCGCCCGAGACATAACTCCCGGTCTTCCCCATCACCGCAGTACCCAGGCTGAGCCGGTATTTCAGGTGGGGATAAAACCTTAAATGGCAGTAATCATCTCCTTCCCTTGCGGTGCAGGCGTTTGCAGGCAGGTACACCGGCTGATCCAACATGGAAGCAAGCAGCGGTACGACAATATTCCGGCACTCTTTTCTGCCGCCGCAAGGAGCATGGGAAAGAGATATTTCGATCCCCCCGTCTTCCCGGCGGTATACCGACAGTCCTTCAACCTGGGCCCCGGCTTCTTTCAATTTTTTGCGCAGGCGCGGGCCGGCTTCGCCGGCTTCCAGGGCAAAATCCAGTTCACTGGGGAGATTGGCAATTACTTCGG
Organism: Pelotomaculum sp. UBA3102; assembly: GCA_002365865.1. GTDB lineage: Bacteria > Bacillota > Desulfotomaculia > Desulfotomaculales > Pelotomaculaceae > UBA3102. Next base: position 34,387 of record DFAQ01000058.1, on the reverse strand, counting down.
AAACTCCCTTCAACTGTTCCGAAACTATTTCCCTGCTTTCCAGGAGACGTCGTGACCAGTAGCGGTTAAGGTTATATGCTTCATAAAGACAGTTTATAGTAATGGCAAACTCCTTGGTGCGTGAACAACGCTTTTTAATTTCTCCGGAAAGGTTATCAGGAGTAACTTTCCCGTTCATCTCTATAAAAGCCAGGATATCAATCAGTCCCTGATAGGTTTTATAAAATTCCCGCTCCCAGCAGATTTTATAAAACGAACAATCACTGCACACCTTTTCTCCCACCTGATTTAAAAACGCCTGCAGGCTTCGTTCCTCCTGGCTCTGCCCGGTGGTTGAAGAAACCTGTTCAAAAGTACGGGACATTTCCTTAAATACGTGCGACCATACTTTAATGCGGTGCTCAAAAATTTCTTTGAACATTAACCCCCTGTCCGGTGGCGCCACCGCCTTTTCCGTGCTCAATCCCAGGGAAACCTTTAACTTTTCCACCAAACTTGAAGGAATCATTAAAAATATTGCTGCCGCTATTCCCGTTTCAACCAGGGGTGAAACAATATCTTCCCGGCCGTTAACATAAACGGAAAGAATAATATTGCCCAGGACAAACCCGACGGCGACACCGGCCTTACCGAAGCTTCTGCCGGCACCCGCCAGAAGTCCGGCAAAGGAATAAACGCCCACTATGGCCGGGGCGGCGGCATAAGCCAGGCCGGGAATGATGCCCACTACGGCACCGACAGCCGCACCGGTCCCGGTTCCACCCATAAAAGCGGCGGTTAAAATGGTCAGTCTGCTTAAAACCCCCTTAATGCTTACCACCCCGAATTCAAGGTCGCCGGTACCGGCTATTACTCCACCGAGTATAAGCAAAATGCAGCAGACTTCTTCCCCGCTGAAGGCAATAAAATTTTTTGCTTTCCTCTTAAGCGCCGAAAAACCGTAAATCATGACCGGCGTAAGAGCCGCGGCGAAAACCGCCTCAAATAAAACCGCAAAATAATTATAATCAGAAGGAGTGGTAAAGGCGGTAAAAGAAGCCTTTACTGCCATGGTTACAGAAAGCACCAGGGCCGGCAGGACCAGCCACGGTCTTTTAATGTCCGCCGGAACTAATCCCGCTAAAATCCAGGTGCCCAGAACGGTAACAACCGAACTTGCCAGGGGTGCACCTTCGCTTACTGTAATCAGGCCGAGGATAACCCCGGCTGCCGCAGGTACCCCGAAGCGGCTGAATACCAGGACGGAAGCCGCAATGAAAGATGTCCCGAAGGGGAAAAGATCGCCGAGCAATACCGCCCGCCCAAGAAAAAAAGCGGCACAGAATACGGCAACTATTTCAGGTGTATCAACCGGTCCGCTTTTTACCCCAAAAGGCAGCCTCCGCTTCCGGTCGTCCCTCCCTCCTGCTGTACGGCGGTGTTTATTTTTGTCTTGCGCAACCCTTTGATAAGTATAGGTCTCGATGTTTTCAAACAACAAATCCACCCCTCATACCTTTTTCCCCAATGGCTATATTATAGTATAAAGAGGTGGAAATATATGTTATATTTAGTAGCTTTAAGGTTATTTTCCTTCGACTTCTTCCAACACCAGGCCACAAAGAAGATCGTATTCGCTTACAAACATGCATTTCAGGCCCAGTTTTTTCATAATCACAACCGCAATGACAGCACCGGCCACTATTATGTCGGCCCTTTCCGGCTGTAAGCCCGGTACTTGTTTGCGTTCCCCGGTGCTCATCCGCTCAAGTCTCGCCAAAATCGCTGCCGCATTTTCCGCCTTCAGACAGTGACCGTGCACCTTTCCGGGGTCGTAAACCAGCAACCCCCGGTCCACGGCAGCCAGGGTAGTGACCGTCCCCCCCACTCCCACCAGGGTATTAACCGGCGCCCGGCGAACCTTTTCCAGGGTGGCATTCAAACAGGCGGCGATTTCATTTTCACCCGTACCGGCCTCCGTAACCCGCACCGCTCCTACGTTTACACTGTCCAGGTGCAGTTTCCCGTCCTGCATCCAGATTATTTCCGTACTGCCGCCCCCGATATCCACCACGGCAGTGCCTTGAGGTTCAAGGGGAAAACCCGCAAGCACCCCCCGGTAACTTAAACCCGCCTCTTCCGCTCCGCTCAGCACTCTTACCGGCAGTCCGGTCCTCTCCTTGACCATGTCTACGAACTCATTCCGGTTGCCGGCGTCCCGCACGGCACTTGTGGCCGCGACCACCACCCTTTCCGGTCCGAACTGCCGCGCGGTTTGGTAAAAGTAAAAGACGGCTGCTACGGTCCTTTGCACGGCACCGGCCTGCAGTACCCCGCTGCCGCTCCCCTGCCCCAACCTGGTGGTGATCAATCCTGATTTTAATATTTTCAGGCCGGACCCGTCCTTTTCAGCAACGAGCAGCCGGACGGAATTTGTTCCCACGTCAATAGCAGCAACCCGCTCCACTACAACCCACCTTTGAAAACAAAAAAATAACGCAACTTTGTGCCGGCGTAAAAAAAACAATTCCGGACAGAATTGCTTTTTTAATAATGTTCCGCCTTTTTCCCGGAACCGCGGCCTCCTCTTTTAGTCTCCGGCCCCCGTTTCAAAACCATTTGGCGTTCCTCGCTTTCCTTGAGGAACCTGGACAACTTTTCTTCAAAAGTCGCGTTGAATTTTTTCTTGTTTGAACGGTGTGAAGGTTTGGCCTTTTTTATAGAAAGGCCGATTTTACCTTTCGGGTCCACAGAAATTACTTTAATCTTCACTTTGTCACCGGTTTTTAAAAAATCATTGACATCTTTTACGTAAACTTCCGCTATTTCCGAAATATGTACCAGTCCAGTTTCCCCTCCGGGCAGCTCAATGAATGCACCGAATTTAGTGATTCCAGTGACAACGCCCTCCAACACGCTCCCCAGCTCTACCGGCATAATTGAAAAAATTCCTCCCTTAAGTTGCCCGAAACCTAGTGTAATTATACGCGATGCGGGTGAAGAGTGTCAAGAAACAAGTAGTTTCAAAATATATTTTAAGTATTAACTCCTGCGCTAAAAAGCCTTGATACACTACTTCATGCCAAATTATACTGTCCGTACCATAAAACTAATGGGGTACCATGTTTTCTTGGGAAGGTGCCTCTATTTTCTCCAATTCGGTTCCCGGAGGCACCGGCACTACCCTGGTCTCACCGGGCATAATCAACCCCAGTTCTTCCCTGGCAGTGTTTTCAATATAATCATTGCTTTGGACGGAACGCAGTTCCTCCCGTAACGCGGAATTTTTTTCCTTCAATTCCTGTACTTGCTGTTGAATAACCTGCACGTCTTTTTGCATGACGGACAACCTGCTGAACTGGCTGCTGAATAAAACCGCCAGGTAGGAGAGGAGTAATAATACCACCAGGAGCGGCAACTTGCTTTTATAAAGGTTAAAAATCCTCCGCCGCCGGACGGTCTTTTTCGCCGGGTTGTCTTGCGGCAGCGGTAAAATTATTTGATTTTCTTTTCTTAACGCCCGGCTCATTCTTTACCCTCCTCTTCATCTTCAACCCCGAAAATGCCCAGGTTGTGGCCGGAAATCACTATAACCACCTCATAGCCCTTACCCTTGGCGCGGTTATATAAAGTAGAGACGGTACCCGAGCTTAATCCGAGCTGCCCGGCTATGCGGCCGGTTGAGCAACCCATTTCTTTCAGCGTTACGACCTGCCGTTCCCGGAAGCTGAGCCTTTCCGCTCCCCTGATTTCAATTTTCATGACCAAAATGCCTCCGGGTTATTTTAAAAATCAAACTGGTATTTATACACAAAATTTATACAAAGTAAGTACATAATTTCTACAAGTAATAAATAATTCCTCCCGGGATTAAAATATTTTTTACCCAGCTTACAACATGAAAAATATGGGAATAATGGAGTAAACGATTTTTTAAATTTATAGTAAACGAGGTAAGGTCCGGTGAGCGAAAAAATAAAAACAACCTTAACCGTATTATTGTTGTCAGCGGCAGTTATTCTTATTATAAACCTCCTGAAAGAAAAACCGGGTCCGGTATACGGCCCCGGTACCCTGATCCGCCTACACGTCATCGCCAACAGCGACAGTGGTTCAGATCAGGAACTGAAAAGAAAAGTAAGGGACGAAATCATACGTAACGTGGCGCCTGAATTTATGACAGCGGAAAATATTAACTCGGCCAGGATGACTGCCGGGGCCAATTTAGGACGCATCCGGGAAATCGCCGCACGCACAATAAAAGCGGAAGGTAAGGATTACCCGGTCGATGTGCAGCTGGACCGGTACGCTTTCCCAACCAAACATTACGGCCTCTTTATCCTGCCTGCCGGCGACTACGAGGCGGTTCGCGTGGTGCTCGGCAACGGCGGAGGGGCCAACTGGTGGTGTGTCCTTTTCCCGCCCCTGTGCTTCGTTGACCTGTCGCAGGCCACGGCAACGGCAGTTCCCCAGCAGGGGGGAAAAATTGAACCGGGTTCCAGCATCCCCGGCCCAAACACGGAAATCAATCCTAAAATTGAATACCGCTTTAAATTATGGGACTTGTTCCAGGAGTTAAAGAGTTGCCCCCTCAATTAATAGATCATTTCGCCTTTTATAAAAGCAGCAGTACGCTCATCCTGGGGATTATTGAAAATTTTGTCCGTCGAGCCCCGCTCAATAAGTTTTCCTTTAAAAAATAATAATATTTCCTCTGCCATACGTTGGGCTTGAAAAATATTATGAGTTACCATAATCACGGTAGTTCCCTGCTTTTCATGTAATCTTTTAGTGATTTTTTCCATCATGGCTACATTGGCCGGGTCAAGGTTGGAAGTAGGCTCATCTAATAGAATTACTTCCGGTTTTAAAACCATTGCCCTTGCTAAAGCAATCCTCTGTGCCTCACCGCCTGACAAAGACCGGGCATTTCTATTGGCAAATTCCGTCAAACCTACTTCATCTAATGCAATATGGACAAGTTTCGTGATATCTTTCTTGGTATAACCACGGGCTTTAAGTCCATATTGCACATTGTTGTAGACAGAAGTGTCAAACAAAATCGGTTTTTGAAACACCATGGTCATTTTTCTGCGCAGATCTAAGATATGTTTTCCCATTTTAGTTACCGGTATGCCGTTAAAAAACAGATTGCCACGGCTAGGCGGCTCTAAGAGATTAAGGATCCGTAATAAAGTGCTTTTACCGGCTCCACTTGGACCAATAATGCCGTAAAATTTGCCTTTTTCAATAACCAATTTATCTACACTTAAAACTTGTTTACCTGCGTATGATTTACTTATATCCTCAAGCTGATAAACAAAGGGGTTAATTGTTACGCACCTCCCCTTGAACTCGGTATAACAAAGAGTTAATAATAAAAGCAATAGTAAGTAAAATTATGCCCAGCCCCAAAGCGAATTCAAAGTTTCCTTTCCGGGTTTCCAAAACTATTGCCGTGGTCATGACGCGAGTACTGCCCTGAATATTGCCACCTACCATCATTACAGCCCCTACTTCGGCAATAACTCTGCCAAACCCGGCTACTACAGCAGCCACAATAGCCCTTTTAGCCTCCCTAATAACCGTCCAAATGACCATCTGCTGACTGGCACCTAAAGTAACGGCCGTATCTCTGATTTCCTTGTGCTTATCCCGAACAGCAACCAAAGATAAACCTGTGATAATCGGTATAGCCAACACTGTTTGGGCAGTAATCATTGCCATTGGAGTAAATAATAACTCCATGTGACCGATGGGGCCCTTATTAGATAACAACAGGTAAATAACAAGGCCTGCTACCACCGGAGGAAGCCCCATCAGGGTATTTATCAGCTTTTCCAACCAGCGCACCGAAGCAGGCAGTCTCATTCCTAAAAAAGCTCCTAATGGAATACCAATTAACGCAGCAGTTGTAACGGCTACACCGGAAACCCTGAGGGAAAGAAATACTATGGCCAGCAACTCGCTGTCCAGGCTAACTATTAACTTTGCCGCTTGCAGTAAGCCTGTCCAAATATCAGCCAAACTTTAACACTCCCAGCTTAACATTTGCTGATTAATACACAAATTAATTCCATTAAAACAGATCAATGCCATGCCCAACAGTATTAAGACAATGACAGCCGGCGCATAACGGTTTTTACGTAAGGCAATTACTATTATAATAGATAATGTCCCAAGCAACCACCAAGTTGAGAGCATTTTTAATGCTTGAATCGTAATTCAAATGATTTAATCTTCACAACAGATGCTCCCAAAACAATAAATTTGTACCTTAATCGTCCACATTAAAAAGGCCGCCCGGCCAATTGGACCGGGTCGGCTATTATATAATACCACTCAGCGTTAGGAACGAGTAACTGTTCTTAATATAATACTACTCAGCGTTAGGAACAAATAACTGTTCGCCATATTTTTTGAACTGACCAATTGATTCTTGTGTATCAGCATCGATCATGTAATGAACAAACGCTTCCGCCCCTTCAAAGTTCACGTTATCATGCTTTTCCGGATTAACAGACATAACACCATATTGATTAAAAAGAATCGGGTCCCCCTCTACTAATACCACCAAATTAATTTTGTCTTTCATAGCTAAGAATGTTCCCCGGTCAGCTAAGGTGTAGGCGGCTTTTTCATTAGCAACCCGCAAAGTATCTCCCATACCTTGTCCTAATGACAAATACCAGTCACCTTCCGGCTTAACGGAAGCCTTTTCCCAGATGGAAACTTCTTTCATATTAGTCCCCGAATTATCGCCTCTGGATGCAAATTCAGATTCAGCATCAGCAATTTTCTTAAAGGCCCCTGCTGCATCTTTCATTCCTTTAACTCCCGCAGGGTCATCTTTCGGGCCGAGAATAACAAAATCGTTATACATTACATCATGACGATTTACAAAATAGCCTTCTTCCACCATTTGCAATTCCCGGTCTTTAACATGAACCAGTAAGACATCCACATCTCCGTTTTTCCCTAACTCAAGAGAAGCGCCCGTGCCTTTGGAAAGTATCTGCAAGTCGTAACCGGTTTTTTCCTCAAAATCAGGCTCCAAAACATCCAGCAACCCGGTGTCATAAGTACTGGTCGTAGTTGCAAGCATCACTACTGAATCTTGCTCAGTTGCTGTATTATCACTATCAGCACTGTTATTAGTGCTGCTGCCGGTATCCTGACCGGTCGGGCTACAACCAACCACAGCGAAGGCCAGTAATAATATGGTTATCAATACCAAAAATTTTTTCAGCAAACTATTCATTTACCTCTCTCCCCTTGCATATGTTTTTGTGCCCATACAATAAAAAAAATGAGTTCGGACACTGAACCCAGGTTTAAACCACTAACCTTTATTCAAGCCCCCTTTCCGCTATGGGGTGGCAAAACCGTTTCCAGCCCTACCATTAGCTAAAAGCAAAGGCCGCTACCCCATAGTATATTACCTTAGGGGCAACGACTCGGAGATTTGATATGTTTTGTTATGCATAACGATAAGTTTATTATACTCTTCCTAGACAAGTTTTTCAAGAGTTGTATTTAACCTAAAAAATAAAAATTGGCCGTAAGTATTTTACCAAAATTACCTTACCCGTTTAAAAAATATATCGTTTGTCCTTTTTCACATTTTTCTCTATCCGTCCATAAATTAAATATCATGATCAATTATGGCAAACAAGGGGGACGTTTTATGTCTCAAAAAGATTTTCAGGCGCAATTTAACATGCAAACGGGTAACCAAACCGGGCGGAAAACAACCAACCAGAACCAAAAAGGAACCCCGGCAAAACTGAAAACAGAAGCTGCCGCCCAGGATTTCCAGGCAACCGGACTCTATCCGCCTCCCCGCCTGGCCATGGCCTACGTGATCTGGCAAAAGTACGGGCCTGTCTTTAACCCGGCGGAAGCTCTTGAAAAAGGAACCGTTTTCCCGGAATTGTACCAACCGTATCAATACTAAACCAAGTGAGGTGAAACGGGAATGAACAATATGCCGGCCCTGTTAAAAGAAATTCAAGCACTTGAGTTTACGGCCGTAGATTTGAATTTATATCTGGATACCCACCCCCAGGATCAGGCGGCACTCAGATATTTTTACACCGTCAGGGACGAACTGCTGAACCACATACAAGCCTTCGAACAAAAATACGGTCCCCTGACCGCTGCGGGTGATGCCCGTACTGATTGCTGGCAGTGGGTTGAATGCCCCTGGCCGTGGGAAATAGAATACGATTGAGAAAGGACTGCCAAGCATGTGGATGTATGAGAAAAAACTCGAATACCCCGTACGGGTTTATAAAAATGACCTCGGAATGGCTAAATACCTGCTGGCCCAATACGGCGGACCTGACAGCGAGCTTTCCGCCGCGGTAAGGTACCTGACCCAGCGCTATACCATGCCTACCAATAAAGCCAAAGGGTTGCTGACCGATATCGGCACGGAGGAAATGGCCCACTGGGAAATAGTGGCCACCATGATCTATAAGCTGGTTAAAGGACTGCCGGCGCAACAGCTCAGGAAAGCCGGCCTGGGCGCGTATTTTGCCCAGCACGACCGGGCTCTTTACCCGGCCGATGCCGCCGGGGTGCCCTGGACGGCCGCCTATATCCAGGCTACCGGCGATCCTGTCGCGGATTTAACCGAGGACATGGCCGCGGAGCAAAAAGCAAGAACCGCTTACGAACACTTGATTCAGCTTACCGATGACCCGGGGATAAAAGATACTTTGAAGTTTTTGCGGGAAAGGGAAGTGGTCCACTTCCAGCGCTTCGGGGAAGCGCTGAACGACGTACAGGCCATGATGGCCGCTAAGAAATATTATTAGGAAAACAAAAGGGACAGTTCTCTTGCTTCCCAACCAAAAAACCGCACCCGGCCGGACTATCAGTTGAGTGCGGTTTTAACTGCTTATATGACTGAAATAATCCTCTCCGGGCATTTCTGAAACCGTGCAGAACTGATATCCTTTTGAGCCGAGTTCCTCAATGATGCGCGGCAGCGCGGTTACAGTATTACTCCGGTCACCCCTGCCTGAATGCAACAGTACGATACCGCCGTTTTTTAGCTCCGTAACAATCCGGTAAAGAATTTTTTCCGGAGCGTTTTCCCGGGGGTCCCAATCCAGAGAGTCCGACAGCCACCGAACCTGGAGATATCCCTTCTTTTCTAAATATTTTATTTGCTCCTTAGTTATAGCACCATAAGGAGGCCGGTATAACCGGGGGCTGAACCCAAGGATTTCTTTAAAAATAACCGCTGTTTTATTAATCTGGTTACTATAAACATTTTCTTTAGTTAATTTACTGAGCCGGACATGATTATAACCGTGATTACCCACTTCATGGCCTTCGCGATAAATCTTTTTCACTACCTCCGGATACTGCTCCATGTTTTCTCCGGTCAGGAAGAAAGTAGCTTTGACTCCATAAGCTTTTAAAATCTCCAGTATTGAAACTGTATAAACCGTGTCCGACCCGTCATCAAATGTCAAAGCGACCTTTTTTTCGGTCGCCTCCGGATTGCTTTTGCTACTGAGCACAATAACCCGGCTCCTTTCATCTCAGCCTATTTTTCAGGAAAAATAAACAGCTCGTCAATGGTCCCCGGGTGTGCGGCCAAGTTTCATCAAAAACGGCCCACCGGTAACGGTTATAAAATCCCCCGGTAAGGGGGATTTTATTATTGGGTACGATGCCCGAACGGGAAATGGTAAAGGAGGCTTTAAATAAATGCCGGTTATGAATATGGTAATGAGATTGAAGTTGTCCAACCGGCCGGGTACGCTGGCCAAAGTGCTGACCTTAATCGGCCGGGAGGGTGGCAGCCTGGGAGCAATCGACCAAATATCGGCTTCCCATACGCATATAGTCAGGGATTTAATGATCCGGTTGCGCGACCGGGAACACCTTGAGCACCTGGTCAGAACCATGGAAAACGTCCCCGAAGTACAGGTAATTCGTATTGCCGACCGGGTGTTTATGAATCACCTGGGCGGAAAAATAGCAATCAGTCCCAAGCGCCCCCTGTTAAACTGGCAGGATTTATCCCTGGTTTACACCCCGGGAGTCGGCGGAATATCAGAAGCCATTGCCGGGGATCCCCTCATGGCCTACAAGCTGACTATGAAAGGAAATTCCGTGGCCATTGTAACGGACGGTTCGGCAGTACTGGGCCTCGGCAACCTCGGCCCGTATTCCGCTCTCCCGGTGATGGAGGGCAAGTCGGTCCTGTTCAAAAAATTTGCCGGCATCGACGCCATCCCCATATGCCTGGACGTTTACGAGCCCGCGAAAATAATTGACGCCGTGGCGGCCTGCGCCCCTGCCTTCGGCGGCATCAATCTGGAAGATATCTCCGCTCCCAAGTGTTTCGAAATAGAAGAAACTTTAGCTCAAATTTTGGACATTCCGGTTTTTCACGATGACCAGCACGGTACCGCCATTGTTACCCTGGCCGGACTGATAAACGCCCTTAAGGTGGTGGGCAAGGATATGGCCGGCATAAAACTGGTGGTCAGCGGTGCCGGTGCCGCGGGAGTCGCCATTACCAAGATCCTGAAGGATGCCGGGGTCCGCTCAATCATCGTTTGCGACCGGAAGGGCGCCATAGCCCGGGACAGCCTTCCCGGAACGCCATCGAAGCAGTGGCTGGCTGAAAACACCAATGAACCGTGCGTTCACGGCAAAGTCAACCAGGTTATTTCCGGGGCCGACGTGTTCATCGGAGTATCCGGACCCGGTCTGCTGAGTCGTGAGGACATACTTAAAATGTCTGAAAAGCCGGTGGTGTTCGCCCTGGCAAACCCGGAGCCGGAAGTGGAGCCGGAAAAAATATTTGATGTTGCAGGAGTTGTTGCCACCGGGCGGTCCGATTACCCCAACCAAATCAACAACGCCCTTGCTTTTCCCGGTGTGTTCAGGGGCGCTCTGGATTGTCATGCCAGGACCATCAACGCCAAAATGTGTCTGGCCGCGGCATATGCCCTGGCAGGTATTATTTCCAGGGAACACTTAACGGCTGAACATATTATCCCCTCGGTTTTTAACGAAAACGTTGCTCCGGCAGTGGCAAAAGCGGTCAGGGAAGCGGCCGGGGAAACAGGGGTTGCCAGGGAATTTCCCAACAGCAACAACGGTCTGTATTCCTCATGACCTTGACTTAATTACATTTACAGAATAACTTCGGCGATTCGCAGCTCATTTTCTCTTCCAAAACTGCAGACCGGCCAGCTTTGATTTTAGTTTTGCCGTTAACCGGTTCAACCTGCTGCCCACAAGCTTGAAGAAAACCAGGCTCAATTTCAGGTGCGCTTTGGTCAACAAAGACTTCAACCATCCGGCCGGGTAAGACAGAACCAGCAGTACCAGGCGCAAGGGAAATGTTACCATTAACCAAATAAACAACCCCGTTTTGGCCACTAACCACCAGATTTTATAAAATAAAAAAAATTTAAGTCTGATCAATCTTCTTATTACTTTGCTTAAAAAGCAAAAATAAACTATAACGCCCCAGGAAAACCCGATCAATACATACAGGCGCATTTCTCCCCAATTTCCCATTAAAAGCATAAAGAATACCAGTATCGTGGTAATGAACCAGAAAATGATATCTCCCAGGTAGGTACCCACTTTTTTCGGCCGGTATATTTCCCTGATCACGCGGTAGTAATCAAAACAAAATCCTACCACCGCACCGATGATAACGGTGGCAATAAAAGCATAAACCTGGCCCACCAGCGGCTCCAAAAAAATATCCCCCTTTGAAAAAAAAGCGCTTTTACCATGTATCATGTCTCCCGGGAATAACACTTCTTTTTTGCCCGGTGTACGCCGGTGGTGCGCTCTCAAGCGGTTATTTTAAAATCCGGTTGATTAATCCCTTTCCTCTTTTGCCCTTGCTCTCGACGTACTGGACAGCGATAAAAAACCCTTCCGCGGCAAGGCTGCCCGTCTCCAGGTTGAGCTGAGTAATGTGCAGTCCCTCACCTTTCAGCACCAGTATGCCCAAATTGGTTTCCAGGGTTATTTCGGACTCGTCGAAACTGTCCACATGCTGTACTCCCTGCAGCAGCAATTCTTTTCTCCCGTTAATGGAAACACTGTGTGAAACATGTTCATGCACAGCTATCACCCCTTACGGTAAATAAATATGCCGTATATTTTTACATATTCCAAAAAAAAAAGGCCTTTAAAGGCCCGTTAACTCCATTTTTTCTCGATTTTAATGTCTTTAAAATAAAACTTGATGATCTCCTCGGCGGACTTGCCTTTCTCCGCCATCAGCTTTGCCCCCCACTGACACATCCCCACTCCGTGGCCGAAACCTTTGCCGCTAAAGATCATCATACCGTTGTCTATGCTGATTTCCGAAAGAAGCGTGGACCTTACCCGCTCACTGCCCAGTGCCTTCCTCAAGGCCGGACCTCCTACAACCGCCTCGCCCACCTTAATTTGTTCGGCTCTCCCTGAAGGTCCTTTTTTCTGAACTGCAACCGTAGTAATTGAACCGGGATCTTTGCCGGTTATTTTCTGTACCGCGTTCCTGACCTGGTCGAGAGGTATTTTAGCCTCCCACGCCTTGTTTTCCGGCTTGGTAATTGCCAGACAGCCGTCTTTCACGCTCCCCTTAATATAAGGAGTAGACTCTTCTTTATAAGCCAACCCTTCGTCGGCAGTGGCGGAAATCCCGCCGTCACAAGCAGAGAACCAGGCATTGATATAATCTCCTTTATAAGTTACTACCTGCCCCCTGGTTTGTTTCACCGCTTCACGAACATTATCGTTAATTTTGGACGGGTCGTAGGCCTGGGATTCCTTTTCGTTTGTGGAAACATCGGTCCCGTGAAGCTTTTTTACCCGGCCCGACTCAATGTTCTTCATGGCAAATGTACGGACCAGTATAGCCTGGGCCGCCAGGGCATTAACCGGCCAACCGGTATCCATCTCCGCCGCTACCACACCCTGAATATAATCCTCCAGTTTCAGGTTCTTCTTTTCACCCGTTTCGTTGATAAACACGGAAATGCTGGGTTCTTCACCCTGCGGTGCTGGTTTCGGCGCCGGCTGCATACCGGTGCAGCCGGTGCTCAACATGAAAACCGCTAACAAAAGCAAACCCGTCTTGACCAATAATTTACGATACATATACATATAAAAACCCTCCTGCTTTTTTATTTATTCTTGGCAGGAGGGACTTCATTTATGTAGTTTTATCTTCTATGATTTTATACAACCCGGCCGCCAACTTGGCCGGAACGTTACCCTGAACAGAAACGACCTCCAGCTTCAGCGCCCGGTGTCCGAAATTTAACTCCAGAACGTCACCCGGTTTTATTTCTGTGCCCGCTTTTGCCAACCGACCGTTCACCGATACCTGCCGGCGGTCGCATACTTCCTTTGCCAGGGTGCGCCTCTTGATCACCCGCGAAACCTTAAGAAACTTGTCCAGGCGCAATTCGGCCGCACCGTCCTTTGCTTTTGAAAAAAAATCAGACTACATAGTCTGATTATGTATTTACTGCCGGTTATTTCCCTACCGCATCTTTAAACGCTTTTCCGGCTTTAAAAACGGGAACGCGCGCCGCAGCGATATCGATTTCTTCGCCGGTCTGCGGGTTCCTCCCTTTGCGGGCCGCTCTTTCTCTGGTTTCAAAAGTACCGAATCCTACCAGCTGAACCTTATCTCCCTTTGACAATGCTTTTTCAATGGTATTCAAAATTGCACTTACCGCTTTTTCAGTGTCTTTTTTTGTAAGCTCAGTTTTTTCAGCAACGTTAGAAATTAATTCTGCCTTATTCATAAAATCCCTCCTAAAAAATTTAAATACTAATTCCCCTACCTATTCGCGAAAATCCCGGCAACTCCTCCCTTAAAGAAAATGTTTCCTAAATATTTTCCATTTTTTTTGCTTCTTCCCACCACGCATCCATTTCAGACAGAGTACATTGTGAAAACTCCCGGCCTTTATACTGTACCATTTTTTCAATATAACCGAAACGCCTGATAAATTTTTCTATGGTTGACGACAGGGCTGTTTCCGGCTCTACCCCCAGCAATCTGGCCAGGTTTACCACAGAAAAAAGCAGATCCCCCAATTCCCCTTCAATAAGCATTTTGTCATTGCCTGGAATTATTAATTCCAGCTCGACCAGTTCCTCACGGATTTTCTCCAGTCCCCCCCGGTAGTCCGGCCAGTCAAATCCCACCCGGGCAGCCTTTTTTTGGATCTTTGTCGCCCGCATCAGTGCCGGAAACGATTGGGAAACGTCCGACAGCAGGCTTCGGGGGGCGCTCCCCGCCCTTTCTTCTTGCTTTATCTTTTCCCAATTCAGTACTACCTCATTACTGTCACGCACCTTTACCGTACCAAATACATGTGGATGCCGGCGGATCATTTTTTCAGTAATTCCGGCTATCACGTCGTTCAGGTCAAAGTGACCGTTTTCAGATGCGATTTGGGCGTGAAATGCTATTTGTAGTAACAAGTCTCCCAATTCCTCACATGTTTTATACATATTTTCCTGGGAAAGAGCGTCTAAAACTTCATAGGCCTCCTCAAGCAGGTAAGGCTTTAAAGTGTGGTGATTTTGTTCCCTATCCCAAGGACAACCCTCTTTGCCGCGCAGACGTGCCATTACGTCCACCAGAGAATCGAGGGGAAAGCGGCAGGTACGGTAATCATCATATTCCCTGGGCACTGCCTGTCCTCCTGTATAATTATCCGGATCCCGGTTTAGATCTTCATCTTCATATACCTGGATAACTTCCACCTGGTCCACCTGCTCCTCCTGCCTGTCCACAGCTTCCACACCGGCGCCGGCCGCTTCATTTTCCCCCGCACCCAGCCTGTATCTACCGGTCGCCGGTAGATACAGGCTGGTAAGATGATCGATCCATTCCAGCCGGTCCAACTCATAAAGAGGTACCGTCTCGATCCTCTCTTCACCGGGTATGCCTGCTCCTCTTACCACTGTAACCGGGTGCTGCGGAGCATAAACCTCAAGCAGTGCGAGTTTAACATCCGAAGCTGTCAGGCGGCTGTAAACCTGGGTGATCACGACCGCCCCGCCAGGCTTTAATAATCCTCCGTCAAGTCGCAAACCGTCAATAATTTGCAGGCCAATTCCCGGATTAAGCCGGATTGCTGAAAAAAGCGCATCAAGAAAACTAACCGCCGGTAAGAACGTTACTTCAACCCCCTCAAACCCGGCCTTTTCCACGATTAGATTCACCGATTCCTCCTCAACCATCGGGTGGCCCGGAACGGCGTACAACACCGGCCCCCGGCAGGCTTCAGCAAGTACCGCCTCCGCGATCCGCTCGTAAACTTCACTAAAACCGGCGGCACTCTCGTAATAATGGTCAAAGGTAGAAAAAGAGAACCCTTCTTGGCGGAGCCAATCTACCACTGGATGTTTCTCGGTACGCAGCAAGATGCGTGACGAAGTTTTCAGCGCCTCCCAGGTGGCCAGAGTAATATCCCCCGGGGCCCCGGCACCCAGACCGGCAATAATAACCTTTGGTTTCAATGTCACTTTTGATTTATCTCCTTTCGCGGGACCAACCCCCAAAAAAAAGTGGCCCTTCAAGGCCACTCGAACTACTGTTCCATTTGCTTAGCCAAAAAACCGGCTGCCGTTTCGACCAACTTCAGCTCCATCTCGCTCATCTTAACATCCGGTTCCTTTGATGCCAGTATCACTGCTCCGATCGGATCCCCTTCAGCAATAATTGGTGCTATTACTTCAGAAGAATACTTGCATTCCCCGTCTTCAACAATCATACATTCTTTACATAAATAATCTTCACCGGGATTATTGATAACTATGGCTTTTCGTTCCTCCATCACTTTTTCCACTGCATTGCTAATGGGTTTATTCAAAAACTCTTTCCTGGGAGCGCCTGAAACAGCAATTATTGCATCCCGGTCTGCTATACATGCAATATGACCAAGGGCCTCGTATAATGAGTCGGCATATTCTTTTGCAAAATCACCCAATTCACCGATTGGTGAATACTTTTTTAAAATAACCTCACCTTCCCTGTCCACAAAGATCTCCAGGGGGTCACCTTCACGAATCCTTAGGGTTCTCCTTATTTCTTTAGGAATAACGACTCTCCCTAAATCATCAATACGTCGGACGATGCCCGTTGCTTTCATTAAATTCCCTTCCCTCCTTCTTTAAGCTGATTACCGGATTAACTTTCTATGATAGTATATAGCAGGAAGGGAACAATTATTCATTTTTTTCCAATCACAAAAAAAATATTTTATCTTTCAACTTCTTTTTTATTTCTCAGACAAGCTATCCGGTTTTACGTCAAGATTATTTACTATATCGGCCTTGTCTTTGGCATTCTGCATAAACTGATTGAACTTTTCCTGCCCGGCTTGTTGCAGCAACTGTTCCATAAGACTTTCTTTTACCTGTGCGAAGATTTCCTGACCGGCAGGTATTTTTCCCTCCATTTTTATTACGTGGTAACCGTATTCCGTTTTTACCGGTGTGCCGGTATATTCCCCGGAACTCAAGGCATAGGCGGCAGTTTCAAATTCTTCAACCGCCTGCCCCTTGCTGAAGATGTAAAGCCCCCCGTTGACCTTAGTGCCTTCATCTTCTGATTTTTCCCTGGCCAAAGCGGCAAAATCCCCGCCCTGATTCAGCCTGGCAATTACCTCCTCGGCCATCTTTTTGGCCTCGGCATCCGTATGCTTTACGGGATAATTGTTAGTTCCGTCGTCTACAAAGAATAAAATGTGCCGGACCTTAAGTTGTTCGGGCCGGGAAAACTGTTCTTGGTTCGCTTCATAATATTCCCTGGCTTCAGCCTCGGAAACAGGAGCAATATCTTTGGTCAACTGTTCCTGTAAATTCATGACGTACGCCGCCTCTTCCTCAGTCATTCCCGCTTGAGACAAAAAGCTTTTATATTCCTCCCCGGAAGCAAACTGCTCTTTTACTTCCGCCACCTTTTCCTTGACCTGTTCAGGCGTGAGCGTGCCGAACCGCTTGGCTTCCTGGATCATTAACTTATTATTAATCATCCGGTTAAGGATTTCTTTTTCCAGGGAATCCATGAGTATCTTACCCTGTTCCCCGCTGAAATCCAATCCCCGTTCTTCCAGCCCGGCCTTAATTTGGTCAACCTGTTGAGACAGTTCACTCGCGGTTATTTTTTCACCGTTCACCGCGGCAACCACATTTTCACCACAACCGGCCGCCGCAACCGTCAATACCAACAACACCAATCCCAGGAAAAACACTTTTGTCTTTTTATGCACTACCTCATCTCCCTGCCCCAAGATGGTCCAATTATATCTTATGGGAGCCAACTCTTCAAGAGGATCCGGTAAGACGGGAGTCATTTTTACAGGTCCCGCACCTTCCGGGTTATTTGATTATTTTTCCCGGCGGCTTTCCGGTCCCGGTCCTGCAGCTTCATTAAAAAGCGTTCCAGCATTTCCAACAATCCGGGGGTTACCGGCCGGTCCGCCCCGGTCCTGGCCACCCGCAGCTTGATCTCAAATTCATGACCCAGGTTGTTGAACTTAACCAGGTTCCGGTATTCCCCGCTCAGCGCCACCAGATCTTCCCCGGTAAGAGCATGGTCCGGGGCAAACAACAGTCGCAGCTGACCCGGCAAAAGATTGATATTTTTTATTTTCAAACGACCCGCCAGGACTCTGACCCTGGCTACCGCCAACAAGCTTTGCACCGCTCCGGGCAGGTCCCCGAAACGGTCCACCAGCTCATCGGCCAATTCCGAGAGCTCTGCTTCCGACGAAAGCCCGGCAATGCGCTTATAAATCTCAACCTTCTGGTTGGTGTCGGGAATATAGTCATCCGGGATGTAAGCCTCGACCGGCAGCTCCACGTTGGTTTCTACCGCCCGGACCGTCTCTTCGCCCCTGGCCTCCCGGACCGCCTCCTCAAGAAGACGGCAATAAAGGTCAAAACCGACCGCGGCAATATGTCCGTGCTGCTCAACTCCCAAGATGTTTCCCGCACCCCGGATCTCCAGGTCCCGCATGGCAATCTTGAACCCCGATCCCAGTTCAGTAAACTCACGAATGGCCGCCAGCCTTTTTTCCGCAGCTTCCCCCAGCACCCGGTCCTTACGGAAGGTAAAATAGGAGTATGCCAGGCGGCTGGAACGGCCGATCCTGCCCCGGAGCTGGTAGAGCTGGGCCAGGCCCATCATACCGGCTTCCTTGACCACCAGGGTGTTTACATTGGGTATGTCTAAGCCGTTTTCAATAATACTGGTACAGACCAAAACATCAATTTTCCGGTTAACGAAGTCAACCATGATCTGTTCCAAACGGCTTTCCTTCATCTGCCCGTGAGCTACGGAAACCCTGGCTTCAGGAACCAGTCCCCGGAGCCAGACAGCCACCCGGTCAAGATCGAGCACCCGGTTATACACGAAAAACACCTGACCGCCCCGGTACAACTCCCGCTGGACGGCTTCACGTATCAGGACCGGATCTTCTTCCAACACGTAAGTCTGGATCGGGTAGCGGTCCTCGGGCGGTGTTTCCAGGATACTTGTATCCCGCACTCCTATAAGGGACAGGTGCAAAGTACGCGGGATCGGCGTAGCCGAAAGAGTGAGCACATCAACATTTTTACGCATTATTTTCAACCGTTCCTTGTGCGCAACCCCAAAGCGCTGTTCTTCATCTACGATCAAAAGGCCCAAGTCTTTAAACAATATATCGTTCTGGACCAGGCGGTGCGTACCGATAACGATATCCACAGTGCCCCTTTTCAGTCCTGCCAGTACCCGGGACTGTTCCCCGGGGGTCCGGAAGCGGCTCAAAACCTCTACATTTACCGGGAAACCCGCCAGTCTTTCCCGGAAGGTCAGGTGATGCTGCTGGGCCAGGATGGTTGTCGGTACCAGTACGGCCACCTGCTTACCGTCCATGACGGCTTTAAATGCCGCCCGCAGGGCTACCTCTGTTTTACCGTAGCCTACATCCCCGCACAGTAGCCGGTCCATGGGCCGGGACCGTTCCATGTCGGCCTTGACTTCCTCAACGGCCCGCAGTTGGTCCGGTGTTTCCTCATAGGGGAAAGCATCCTCAAACTCCCGCTGCCAAACCGTATCCGGCCCGAAAGCATGGCCTTTCACCGTCTCCCTTGCGGCATACAGGTCCAGCAGTTCCCGGGCCATCTCCTTAACCGCTTCCTTGACCTTCCCCTTGGTTCTGACCCAATCGCCGCCGCCCAACCTGGACATACGCGGCGCCTGACCTTCACCGCCGAGATATTTCTGGAGCTGACCGACCTGGTCTACCGGCACGTAAAGCTTATCCTCACCGGCATACTTGACCAGCAGGTATTCCTTTTGAATTCCGCCTATAGTCAACGGGACCACTCCCAGGTAGCGCCCGATACCGTGGTTGACGTGAACCACGTAGTCCCCTGTTTTTAAGTCAACGAACGGAGCCAGATGCCCGCGCCCGCGCGGTTGCCGCATCTTGCGCGGCTTTTTACCATGCCCGTAAAGGTCTCCCTCGGTAATTACCACCAAACCGCAGGAGGGCAGCTCAAAACCGGTGCTTAAATTCCCCACGGAGATTACCACATTGCCGCTGCGCACATTTCCCTCCGGTGAACCGGTACAAAAAGCGTCTATATTACAGTCCTTTAAAGAAGACAGCAGTTGCCGGGCCCGTTTGGGACCCGACATAAGGATAACCACCGCACGTCCCGATTTCCGCCAGTAGGTTATTTCTTCTGCAATCAGTTTCAGGTTGGCCCTGAAACTGCGCATCGCTTTGGCGGGAAAGTTGATTACTTTCCCGGGCCTGACCAACTGACTTTGGCGCGGCAGTAAGGAGCAATAAACACCACGCCGGCAGCTGACGGCTTCCTGCAGGCGGGTTGAATCCGCATAACACGACAACTGGGAAGGGAGAATCCCTCCCTTCCCCATAAGATCCGCGTAAGTTTCTGAACGTTCCCGCTGGATTGATTCTATGACTTCCTTTACCCGTGCCGGGTCATCTATAAAAACCGGAGCCGCTTCCGGAAAATAATCCGCCAGGGTGACCACCTCGCGGTAGAAATACGGTAAAAAATGTTCTACCCCGCTGAAGTAACCGGTATTTCCGCTCAGGACTTCCCTAAACTTTTCCGCGAGCTGCCGCGCCGCCTCGCGTTCCCCTGAACGGGTCAGCTTATGGTACTGTGCTTTATATTCTCTTTCCAGGCCTTTTTGGGCATCATTCCAGGCAGATTTGCCGGCAATAAATTCTCTGGCCGGGTAGACGGTTAAATCTTTGATATTTTCTTCAGAGCGCTGCGTGGAAGAATTAAAACCACGGATTGAATCCAGTTCATCGTCAAAAAATTCCAACCGTACGGGCCTGTGCGCGGTCATGGGGAAGATATCCAATATACCGCCCCGAAGGCCCAGTTGCCCCCTGTCCTCTACCAGGTCGACTCTTTCGTAGCCCATTAAAAACAACCGGTACAGCAAGTCTTCCCGGTCTACCCGGTCCCCTACTAATAAACGCACGACCGCCCGGCGGAAAACACCAGGGGGGATCAAGCGCCTCATCAGTGCCTCGGCAGGCGCGACCACCACTAAACTCTTGCCTGTGACCAGGCTTTCCAGCACTTGCAGCCGCAGCACCTGTACTTCCTTATTGTGAGCTAAAACCTGGTAAGGCAGAAGCTGCATAACCGGAAACAGCTTTACCGGCACCCCCGGCAAAAGACCTGCGGTTTCATCCGCCAGCCGGCCCGCCTCCCGCTCGTTCGGAGCTACCACCAGTACCGGCAGCGGAGAGACTGCTTCAGCCAAACCGGCAAAGAGATAGCTACACTGTGAACCGGATAAACCAATGACCGTCTGGCGTATAAAATCTTCCTTCAAACCTCTGACTAGGACTGAAAACTCACTTGAAGATTTCAGTGGTTCTAAAATACCACGCATAAGTTATTCCTCCAAAATCCAATCACAAAAAGAGCTTTAGCAGTATAAAGCCAAAGCTCTGATTCCGGAACTTTAACTTGTCTTTCAGTGCAGTCTGGGCCTTTCAAAAAAAGAATTTTCAGGCTCGCCGTAAACCATTTCCCGGCAATCATCGCAAAGGGTGGTCAAAATCAAGGCGCCCCTTTTCTCAGCTTTAAATATCTCTTCTTGAGAGACCGCTCCCGTTAAACCGGCAGATATTCCGCCGGAATGCGGGAGGAGAATTTCTACTTCTGCCACTGCGGCGTCACAGCATTCACAAATGTACGTTAGTTTCAAGACCCGGCCCTCCTTGTTAAAATATGTCGTGGACTTAGTTTTTACTCTGATAATAGTTGCTTATACCAGTATATTTTATGGTGGGGCAAAAAACTTCACCACGGCATAGTTCCAGGCGGCATGGGCCAGGTATCCGGCAGCCAGGGCCGGAACCAGTCCCGTCCGCACATAGACAAAAAAAGTGAGATAACCAAAAATTGCATGACTGGCCACGGCCGCCAGACCGGTATAAATTCCGCTCCGGTACCCCGAGATAAATTCCCAGGTCCCTTCGACCACCCCGAAAAAAAAGTGGGTCATAAAAATGTCGGCTCCTAAGACCACGGCCGGTAATGTCTTGGCGAACTCCTCCGCCAGTGGCGCCAGAATAACGCGCCCGCGCGGAACCCAAAAAACCGGCGCTTTATTCAACTGCCAGGCCAGCGCCGCTGCAGACAAGCCTAAAAACAAGGAAATCAAACCGGTTGAAATAGCGTTAAAAAAGTTAACCAAGGGGGTATTAAGTTCCCCGGTATTAATCTTTGCCAATACTTTGCCTGTCTCCGGCCTGTCCCTGCTGTACCCGCTGGCTGTTATTACAAAGGTTCATCGCCCGTTCCACACCGTCCAGTACAATATATCTTACGGCCTGCGCCGCCATTTCCAGGGCCTCCTCAAAAGTTTTTGCCTCGCCGGGGCCAAAACGGCTTAAAACATAATCCGCGGTTTCAAAACCAGGTTCCGGCGGCCTGCCGATCCCGATCCTGATCCGGGGAAACTTTTGCGTTCCCAATACTCGGATAATTGATTCCATTCCCTTGTGCCCACCCGAACCGCCTCCGGGACGCACGCGCACTTTTCCCGGGGGCAGATCCAGATCGTCGTAAACTACAATGAGATCGGCGGGATTCAGTTTGAACCAACCCAGAAGCAAACCCACGGCATCCCCGCTCAGATTCATAAATGTTTGCGGTTTGGCAAGGATCACATCTTCACTGCCTATTTTTCCCCGCCCAACCAGGGATTTAAACAGCTTCTTTTTTACCGTCACGTCCGAGCCTGCAACCAGACGGTCAAGCACCATAAACCCTGCGTTATGACGGGTGGTGGCATATTTACAACCCGGATTGCCCAGGCCGACAATCAATTTCATTCCCAGCACCTCCAAAACCGGACCGGTATCTCTATTTTACCTTGGCGGGGTTAGGGATGGAAGTGCTTTTTTTGACCGTTAAAGTCAGTCACCGGACGCTATTGGGACCCGTCGCCTGCAGCTTCTTCGGCCGGAATTTCTTCCCCGGCCGGGGCGCCGGTTTCAGCCGCAGGAGTCTCCATACCCGTAACGGCGACCACCAAGGCATCCGGGTCTTCAATAACCGTAACTCCGGGAGGCGGGACGAGGCCGGATACAGTAATGCTTTCCCCGAGATCAAGGTTGGAAATATCAACCGTTATGGAGTCGGGTATCTCTGTTGCCAGGCACTCCACTTCAACCCGGCGCAGTACCGGGTTCAGGATCCCGCCGGCATCTACTCCCGGGGCTGAGCCCGTAAGATTAATTGCAACTTCGGCCCGGATCTTTTCTTTCAATGAATACTGGTAAAAATCAGCGTGAATAAGCGTGCGGCGGAGCGGATCGTACTGAACCGCTTTAACCATGACCTTATAGGTTTTACTGGTGGCATTTTTTTTAACTTTCAAGTTGATCAGGGCGTTAGAACCTTCTTGAGCCAAAATCTTCTGCAGTTCACCGGCACTCAATGCAACCGGAATGCTGCTCATTTTTTTTCCGTACACGACACCGGGAATCAGGCCTTTTTCCTTAAGGTTGCGGATATGACTTTTATTTTTTCCCCTTCGGACCTGTGCTTCTAAATTTGCTTCCATACCAACGGTAGCCTCCTTTAAAAGATATTATTCCCTTTATTTGTCATAATCATTCTGCGGCGGGAATATGAATTATCAAGGAATATGATTGAACAGAGGGGGTAAGAAGATGCGCAAAAGCAAGAAATTTGCCTCCATGCCGGTGATCAGCCTGGAAGAAGGCCGGCAGATCGGAACCGTAAAAGGGCTGGTGGTGGATCCCGGATCAAAAAAAGTGGCCGCGTTAATCATTGAGGGAAAAGGATGGTTTAAAGAGCAGAAATTCGTTCCCTTTCATAAAATTCACAGCGTGGGCGACGATGCCGTCACCATTGAAAAAACTTCCGGTGCGGATAAAGCCGCCGGTCTGCCGGACGTTATTAAGCTTTTAAAAGAAAAAATAAATATAACCGGGACTAAAATGGTTGCTGAAAATGGAAGTGTGCTGGGATATGTCGATGAATATTATGTGGATACCGGCACGGGAGACATTACCGGGCTGGAATTCTCGGGCAGCTTTATCAACGGTGTGATAAGTGGACGCGCCTTTCTGGATATATCATATGTGCGCACCCTGGGTACAGAAGTAGTGATAATTTCCAACGAAGGTCCGGAAAACATCCTTAAACTGGACGGGGGACTGCAGGAAACGGTCAAAAATATCAGGGAATCTACCGGCCAGTTCTGGGAAAACACCATCCAAAAAACAAAAAATCTGGGTGCCGGTTTTAATAAATCCCCGGATAAAAGTAAAAAAGATGAAAATAATGGCGCCGATACAAACGAAGCTAACGAAATGCAGCATCAGACTCAAAGCCAACCGGTGGCAGCAGGTGGCCGGCAAGAAGCGCGCACACCGCGAAAAGCAGACCCTACCCCTGTTGAAAGCAACAGCGAACCCCGTAAAGACCCGCCCGCACCACCCTTAACTTAAACCCTCATGCCCTTAAAAAAGACTTGCAAACAGGGGGCCCGCTCAACAATCTGCCTGCCCGAGGTGTTGCCGGCACAATCCAATATGAACTGGAAGTCCTGAAATATCCGCGCTTCCAGTTCATATTCAAACAAGCCCTAACCGGATCTTAAGGCTGCGGCGAGGGAATACCCCGCCGTGAATAGAACGAATATCAGAGATGCTAAAGACCCCGTAATTAACCCGCCGTACAACACCCATCCCAGGGCCACCGCAAAAACAGACACTTCAAAAAATCCACCACGGCTGCCGTCAGGGCATACCCACGGGTCAGCATCAGCAGTCGTAAAACATCCAGCGACATATCAGTTACTCTGGCCAAAAAGACAAACAGGCAACCGAATAGCGGGTTGGTTATGATTGATTCCAACATAATGCTTCCAACAAAGTAAGTTAATAATTAAATTGTTTTTTCAATGCCAGGCAGCACAGAATATTCTAAAACTCTGTTTTCCCATGTCCGCAGCGTGATTTTGCCGTCTTCTTTTTTAAGTACGTACCGGGGCAGCACCGGAGTCTTTCCGTACCCGTTGGGGGCATTTATGATATAGGTCGGAATGGCCAGACCCGAGGTATAGCCGCGCAGCTTTTCCATAATCTCCATTCCCTCGTCCACGGTGGTAATAAAATGACGGGTTCCCTTGACCGGTTTGGCATGGAATATATAGTAAGGCCTGACCCTGAGCTTCAATAGCTCCTGGTTGAGTTTTTTCATAATGTGCGGGTCGTTATTCACTTTCTTTAACAGGACCGCCTGATTACCCATAATCACGCCGGCATCAACCAGCATATCGCAGGCCCGCTTGCTCTCCGGTGTAATTTCCCGGGGATGGTTAAACTGGGTATTAACATAGAGCGGCGGGTGTTTTTTAAGCACGGTACAAAGTTCCGGTGTGACCCGCTGCGGGAGTGTAACCACCGTCCTGGTGCCGAGGCGCTTTATTTCCACGTGTTTAATCCCGTCAAGCTCAGTGAGCAGCCAGTCAAGCGTATTGTTACTGAGCAGAAAAGCGTCACCGCCGGTGATTAAAACATCGCGAATCTCCTTATTCTCACGAATATAATCCAGGGCCGCGGTCAGGTTGGAACGCGTCTGATGTTGATCGACTTCTCCGATGTTCCTGCGTCTCTGGCAGTGGCGGCAGTACATGGCACACTGGTTGGTGACATTGATAATCAGGCGGTCGGGATAACGCCTGGTAATGCAAGGCGCCGGGGAAGTAAATTCTTCGGCCATCGGGTCCGCATAACCTTTTTCGTCCAGTTCTTCCAAAGACGGCACTGATTGCAGCCTGATTGGATCGTCCGCACCGGACAGATCCATCAGTGAAGCATAATAAGGAGATATGGACCAGCGATAGCGCTTCCCGACCGCTTCCACCCGGGCGCATTGTTCATCATTAAAATCAAACAACCGGCCTAAAACCACCGGGTCGCTAATCCGGTGCGACATTTGCCAGTGCCAGTCCTGCCACTGTTTTTCGGTGGCATTAAAATATTTTAATATTCTTTCTTTATTTAATGCGCATGTTTCCCGGAGATCAAAACCGGTTTTGATCAAGTCTTTTTGTTCCAGGTAGTCGACTATTTTTTCCTTCAATTCCTCCGCCCGAATAAGAGCGATATCCCTTTTTGCTTCGTTGCCGCAATATTGATCTTTATTCTTATTTGGAAGCATTGACATAAAGCCACCTCCTTTTTGATCAGGTCAGCCGACACATAAAAATTCCCCAACTGGTGTCCAGGGGGAAAAAGGTAAACCAGGCAATAACCAACAATGCTATTTCCTTTTCACCCTCTCTTTCAACGCTTGCGAAGTTAGCTGACGGATTCGGGTCGAAAGAGTAACCCTACGAATCCGGTAGTCTGGTTGCAACAAACCACGGAATCGATTCACCCCGGAAAATGGTTCCCCCGCTTCTTAGAAAAGAATTAAGCAAAAGATGAGTTATATTCAATTATATGCTCCGGCACATTACAATCGTTACAGGATAATACCAATATTACATACCACAAACGTATTGTATTGTACCATAAACCAAGATCTTGATCAATGGCGGCTGTATTCCTATAATTCCACATCAAGCCTGCCTTTTCCCCAAAATATTAACTGCCCCTGAATACCGGTTTCCTTTTTGCCTTGAATGCTTTCAATCCTTCCTGGTAATCATCAGTATATGCAGAGCTGAGCACCCCTTGGCGCTCTGTCTCCAACTGGTGTTCCAACAGGTGTAAAAAAGCACTGTTCAAACCGGCTTTGGCGACAGCAAATGAACGCGTGGGACCGGCGGCCATCTGACCCGCCCACCGGTATGCTTCTTCCATAAGCTGATCCGGTCCGGTTACCCGGTGGACCAGGCCCATATCCTTAGCCTGATGCGCATCGTATACCGGATCCGAAAAAATCATCTCGCTGGCCCTGCCGAAGCCTGCAAGCAAGCCGGCCCACAAACTCCAACCCCCATCCGGCACCAGACCCAGGCTGGTATACGCCTGTTTAAACTTAGCCGCTTGCGAAGCTATGCGCAGGTCACAGGAAAAAGCGAGGGACATGCCCGCACCGCCGACCGCACCGTTTATGGCCGCCAGAACCGGCTTGGGCATCCGCCGGATATCCAGCACTATCCGGTGCAGCGGTTCCAGCAAGCGACGCACGGGTTCACCCGGATCAGAACCGGCATACCGCTCAAAATACTTAATGTCGCCACCCGAACAAAAGGCCCTTCCTTTACCGGTCAGTATAACCGCTCTGATTTCCCTTTCCTTGCGGCATACTTCCAAAGCGGTAACAATTTCACCGGACATACTCAAATCAAGGGCATTATAACTGTCGGGCCGGTTCATGATTATTGTCGCCAGGGAACCTTCCCGGTTAAAAATAATATTTTTAAAAGTCATTGTAACCCCCCTCTTTTTAACCGGTCAAACCCGGGCTTCCGGGAAACCGGGCCGTGGCAAATCAGTCAAAAAGCTTGCTCACTGAAAGGTCCTCGTGAATGCGGATAATAGCCTCACCCAGAAGCGGCGCAACGGAAAGAACTTTAACCTTGTCAAGCATCTTTTCCTGGGCTATCGGAATCGTATTGGTTACGATCACTTCTTTAACAGGAGCTTCCGCCAGCCGCTTTACGGCCGGCCCGGACAGGACGGGATGGGTGCAGCAAACGTAAATATCCCCCGCCCCCCGTTCCTTCAAAGCTTCCGCCCCCTTGGTAATGGTCCCGGCAGTATCAATTATATCGTCAATAATGATTACTGTCTTACCCCGGATGCTGCCGATGATGCTGGTCACCTCGGCCACGTTGGGCTCCGGACGGCGCTTATCTATAATAGCGATAGAAGCCCCGATACGTTCGGCCAGGTTCCTGGCCCTCGTCACCCCTCCCAGGTCGGGTGAAACTACCGCAATATTCTCCAGTTTTCTTTGCAGGATATATTCGGCCAGGATGGGAACTCCCGGCAGGTGGTCCAGCGGTATGTCAAAAAACCCCTGAATCTGCCCGGCATGCAAGTCCATACAGATAACCCGCCTGGCCCCGCTGGCCGTAAGAATATTGGCAACCAGCTTAGCGGTGATGGGATCGCGGGCCCTGGTTTTCCGGTCCTGGCGGGCGTAACCGTAATAGGGCATTACGGCGGTGATACGCCTAGCAGAAGCACGCCGCACGGCGTCGATCAGAATCAGCAGTTCCATCAGGTTCTCGTTTATGGGAGCACAGGTGGGTTGAATAATGAATACGTCCGCCCCCCTGACACTCTCATTAATTTTTACTTGAATTTCACCGTCGCAAAAACGCGTAACCTTGGCTGAACCAACTGATACGCCCAGATACCGGGCAATTTCTTCAGCTAATTCCGCGTTGGCGTTACCGGAAAAAATTTTTAATTTTTTATAGTTAAATGACATGACACTGTTTACCTCCAGTCTGGGCTCCGGTAAGTTGTTTATTTTGGTTTATCATTGCGGTCACTGTTTTTCTTTTTACGGGCAGCCCAACCCGGTATCACCGACTGTTTTGCCCTTTCCACGCCCAGCGCCCCTTCAGGAACATCCTTGGTGATGGTAGAACCGGCCCCTATAATTGCCCCGGCACCCACCTCCACCGGAGCCACCAGGTTTGTATTGCTCCCGATAAAAGCACCGTCTCCAATGCGCGTGGGCCATTTTCCCCGGCCGTCGTAATTGCAGGTAATGGTACCCGCCCCGATGTTAACTCCTTTACCGATCTCGGCATCCCCCACGTAACTGAGGTGAGGGACCTTACTGCCGTCACTGATACGGGATTTTTTAATTTCGACAAAATTACCGACTTTGACCTCCTGCTCCAGTACGGTTCCGGGCCGAAGGTAGGAAAACGGGCCGATAAAACAACGGTCGCTTATGCTGCTGCCCATAACCACGGAATTCTGTATCGTTACGCCCTGCCCCGCAACAGTATCAACCAGGCGCGCATTGGGTCCGATCGCACAATCCTCACCTACCACGGTATTTCCTTCAATAAAAGTAAACGGGTGAATCACCGTATCCCGCCCTACCCGTACCTTCCGGTCCACAAACGTAGAAAACGGGTCCACGACGGTCACCCCTGATTGCATCAAGTCTCTCAGAACCTTTCCCCGCATATGCTGCTCCACTTCAGCCAACTGTATGCGGTCGTTGATACCGGCAACCTGGACGGGATCTTCGGCCATAACCGTCTCAACCGGCCGGCCTTCCTTAACATACATCTCAATGACATCAGTAAGATAGTACTCGCATTGGGCATTTCGGGGAGTTACCCGGTTTAAGGCTTTAAAAAGTTCCTCCGGCTCAAAACAATAGATACCGGTATTCACTTCCCGGATCTTTATTACTTCGGGAGACGCGTCTTTTTGCTCCACAATACGGGCCACCCGGCCCCGGCCGTCCCTGAGCACCCTTCCGTAACCGGTGGGATCCTGCATCACCGCCGTCAGCACTGTAGCCGCCGCCCCGGTATCCTGATGCCTCTCAGCCAGCAGGGACAACGTCTCCGCCTCAATCAGCGGTGTGTCGCCACACAGGACCAATAACCGCCCCTGAAAACCTTTCAAATTCTGATTGGCCTGCATCAACGCATGCGCCGTTCCCAGTTGTTCGGCCTGAAAAACCACCTCTGCCTTTCCTTCTACCTCGCGTGTTACCAGGTCGGCTCCGTACCCGGCCACAACCACGGTCTTTTTTACCCCCGCAGTTGCAACCGCATCTATAACGTATGACAGCATGGGAGCACCGCACAAATTATGCAGTACTTTCGGCAGCTTTGATTTCATCCTTGTGCCCTTGCCGGCTGCCAGGATCACCGCCGCCAGATTCATCAGGCGTCCCCCTCAGCAAAAATTATGGTTAAAAACATCATGGTAAATATAAATTTCCCTTAAATATCTATCTTTAATTATTCAACAAAAATTTGTGAGATCCTTTTAATACGACAATAAAAGAGAGCTTTACGCTCTCTTTATGAAAAACACGTTAATTAAATAGCTTCTTTGTATGCCTGAAGTACGGCAGTTTGAATCAACTCACGGGCCCAGGAAGTAATCGGGTGCGCTATGTCACGAAATTCCCCGTCCGGAGTTTTTCTGCTGGGCATTGCCACAAACAAACCGTTCTGTCCTTCGACAACTTTTACATCATGAACTACAAATGAATCGTTCAAAGTTACCGAAACTATCGCCTTCATTTTCCCTTCCGCCAATACTTTTCGCACTCTTACATCGGTAACTTCCATGAAATCACCACCTTCCCCCCGAATCGTTACCGGTCTTGAATATTTACTTTCTGCAATATCCTAAATATCCCTTCTTTTTACCTGGATTTTTAAATAATAATTTCTTTATTATGAAATTATTTCCGCACTTTAGGACCGGCAACTGCTTCCCGCCGCGGACAAACCAATAATTGCCCGGTAAATTCTGTGCACCCTGGTTTTATGCACACCGAGTAAATTATAAATGATCCGGTTCATCATGATATTGTTTTCCACTACCAGAGAAATTTCAAGAACAGAAATACCCCTGGATCGGGCCCGCCTGGCGAGTTCCAGGATTAAAACCGTTTCCAAACCTTTAAAACGGTATTCCGGAAGCACTGCCAGAACAGCCAGCCGGGCCAGGAACCGGCCAGAACCACCCGGGAACGGCGACCTCCCTGTTGGGTGCAGGCCCCAGCACAGGGCGGCCGGATTTCCCGATATTTCCGCCAATAAAAAAAGACCGGGCTCATAAGCACCCCTGAGCCGGCATAAAACAGCAGCGCCTTCCTCCGGGGACAGGGGGGTAAAACCCCACATTTTATTCATCGCGCCGTTATGGAGCACGGATAAAATTTTTCCTTCTCCTTCCGGGTCGTTAAAATCAATTTCCCTTATACCGACCTCCTTAATGCGGCTCGCCCGTGCCGCCACACGGAACAGCTTATCCGGCAACCGACCGCGCAAGTCATACCGGTAGGTAAAAAGATTTACTTCCTGTTCCAGCCCGCAACCGGCCATAAGACTTTGGTAATACGGCGGGTTGTAAGGCATTCCGGGAAAATGACGCCCCCTGAAACCTTCAACCAGCAACCCCAGGCGTTCGTGAGGAGTCAGGTCTACGGGCCCGATCATTTTGTTTTTACCCCTAGCGGCCAGCCAGCCGGCCGCGGCATTTACCAGCGCCTTTGCCGCTGCGGAATCGTTCAGGGATTCAAAATAACCGAAAAAACCGGTTTTTTTTCCGGGATAATCGCGATGAATCCCGGCGGCAATCCGGCCTGCGGTGCGGCCGTTTTTCAGCGCCAAGAACGGCATGGCCTCCACGGCGGCAAAGAACTGGTCAAAACCGGTACGGGAACGATCAAGCACGGGAAAATCCGGTACTTGATAAAAATCCCGGTAAATCACCCGGGGGAAAGAATTAAACAACTTGATTGCCTTTTGCGATGATGCCCCCACCACTTCAACCACTAATCCCGCCACCCCCGATTTTTTTACAGGGTATTCCACAGGGTACGATATTGATACAATAAACCCGGCCCTCTGGGCCGGCAGTTATGGAGGTACCATAGTTGTTTTTTTAGCTCATGCAAATATATTATTTCTTAATACCTTCAAGACCAATTCCAAATCGCCGGGCTTATCAACATCAACTCCCACTTCAGGAAACGCTGACCTGACCACTGTTCCCCTGATCCCAAGCAACTGTGAAACTTTTTTTTCCGCATCGGTTAACGTGAGCATACGGCAGATATATTTAACTAAAAAAGTTACGCCCAAGATCCGGCACAGGCCAATGGGGCTTTTGCGCAAATCAATAATTTTCCGCCCGTCTTCCACGCATCTTTTATAAACCGCCGGATTAATCAAAAAAAGGTTCCCTCCGGTAAAGACTCCCTCCTTTAACCGGACATAAGTCCTTCTGGTGGCAGGAAAAATATTTTCCACCAAGTTTTTTTCGATCACAGGGTAATAAAGGTCGCCGGACATATCCCCGCAGAGGCTCAAGAAATTATCTACCGCTCCGGACGTCAGCAGGGGAATGTCCGAAGTAGCCAGAAGCACTCGCTTTTCCCCCGGCAACTGTTTCAAGCCGGCTTCAATATTTTCCATCATACCGCCGTCGGAATCTACTATGGACATCCTTGCCCCTGCCGGCAAAGCCGCAAGGCCGGCAGCAGGACCGACTACCAGCACCCGCCGGATGCGGCGGGTGCCCAGAAGCGCTTCAACTACGTATTCCACCATAGCCCTGGAGCCTATCGGTATCAATGCCTCGTATTTTACCGGGCTGCATTCTTTTAGAGGACCATCGTTGCGACTCCCGGCCAAAACAACGGCGTCCAACATTAATCTACTTCCTCTCCCAAAGCGTCTAATAAACTTTGTTCCGCGTTTTCGACATGCTCACTGGCCAGGGTCTGAGCCAGTTTTATATTCCTGTCGGATATGGCCTCGACTATGGCTTTATGTTCACCCAGGGCATTTTTGGTCCGGCCCGGCTGCGACAAGGAAGTCATTCTAAACCGGTGTATTTGTTCCTTAAGACGGGTAATGATCTGTACCAGGCGCTGGTTGCGGGATGCCTTGTAAATAAGTTCGTGAAAAGAACTGTCCCCTTCAACGATTGAATTAATATCATCTTCTTCGCTGTTGACATTAATCCTGACCAGCGTGCGCTCAAGCCCCTCCATTTCTTCCTCGGTGATTCTTTCCGCCGCCAGCCCGGCGGCAAGCCCCTCTAAAGCCGCTCTTACTTCAAAAACGTCCACGATATCTTTAACTGAAATACCTGCTACATAAGCACCCTTGCGGGGCACCATAACCACAAACCCCTCCAGTTCCAGCTTGCGAATCGCTTCCCGTACCGGGGTACGGCTGACGCCCATCTCTTCCGCCAGATGAATTTCCATTAACCGTTCTCCGGGCCTGAGCCGGCCGTGAATTATTGCTTCCCGGAGGGACTCGAATACCATCTCTCTCAAAGGCTTGTAGTTATCTAATTTAATCGGTACCAGTCTATACTCGGTCATTATTTTCCCC
The DNA here is from genome assembly GCA_002365865.1 of Pelotomaculum sp. UBA3102. GTDB lineage: Bacteria > Bacillota > Desulfotomaculia > Desulfotomaculales > Pelotomaculaceae > UBA3102. The sequence continues at coordinate 1,788 of DFAQ01000058.1, read as the reverse complement.
CCGGTAATAAGTAAGGAATAAAAATCAATTAAGATATATTTATTTTAACCCTGTCATGCCTTAACTGCAAGAGATTTGCCCAAACGGTTTTACTCAATCTGCGTACCCCGGTTACAGGTGCCGGTCACCAGCACCTGTTCATACGTTTTATCATACCGGGCGGCTATCGCCCGGGCAGCTTCCGGGTCACGAGCCAACCCGAAAACAGTGGGTCCGCTTCCAGACATCAACGCGCCGAGGGCCCCGGCCGCCAAAAGTTTTTTCTTGATAACGGCTATTTGCGGATGCATTTTCATGGTAACCGGTTCCAAGGCATTGGCCAGGTTTTCTACAATGCCCGCAATATTACCTTCTTTTAAATTTTTTACCATGGCGCGGCAGTCAGGTTTTTTTTCAACCAACTCCGGTCTAAAGGCCCGGTAGACTTCTGCCGTGGAAACGCCGATTGGCGGCTTGACCAGAACCAAACCCAGCCCGGGACACGAAGGTAACGGCTCGAGTTGTTCTCCCTTACCCCCGGCTAGGGCCGTACCTCCAAGCAGGCAAAACGGCACATCGGCCCCCAACTGCTCCCCCAGGCGCATTAGTTCAGAAAGGGAATACCCGGTCTGCCACATTTTATTTAAAGCAACCAAGGTTGCCGCAGCATCCGCAGAACCGCCGCCAAGCCCGGCCGCTACGGGAATGGCTTTTTTAATCAGGACATTTACCCCTTGTCTTATTCCCGTTTGGGTCCGGACCAGTTCTGCGGCCCGGTAAACCAAATTTTCTTTACCCGGCGGGATGTCACCGCCTGCAACGGAAAGTTTTATTCCCCCGGTGCCGGGGCTGAATTCCAGGCGGTCATGCAATGCGACGGACTGCATGACCGTTTCTACCTCGTGGTACCCGTCCGGCCTTTTCCCAAGCACATTCAGGACCAGGTTTATTTTCGCCCGGGCAATGGACCTTATCACCATAAATAAATCACCCCTGTCTCTCACCCGGTATAATTAGTTAACCACCACCGTTAAAAATCCTTTTTTAAAGATTTTGGTGCCAAATAAATATTTTTTTCATAGAATAAAAAAACAAATTTTTAAAATTATTAAAAGGATGGCGCCTATGCCGTACCGGTTAACGCGTATTTACGGCAGTCATATTTTAATAAACCTGACCACCCGCCGGCTTTCTTTTTTTGAAGGTGACCGGCCGGTCAATAATTATCCCGTGGGAGTGGGAAAACGTTCCACCCCTACCCCTACCGGTAATTATGCGGTGATTGAAAAAATAATGCATCCGGGAGGTGCGCTGGGAACCCGGTGGATGGGCCTTTCGATCCCCGGAGGAAGATACGGTATTCACGGTACGAACAACCCCTCTTCCATCGGCGGTTATGTCTCGCACGGTTGTATCAGAATGCACAATAAGCACGTGGAAGAACTTTTCCCGAAAGTTGAGCTGCACACACCGGTAGAAATCATATCAGGAGTAAACGTTTCCAAACCGGAAAATTTATCTGACCAGCACCAAAACGGTTCTCATACCCATATTGTTCAGCCGGGGGAAAGCTTGTGGACCATCGCCGTCAAATACGGAAAAAACCTGAAAGCAATCATCCAGGCCAACAATATTGCCGACCCGGAAGTTATCTACCCCGGCCAGGTCATTATTATACCGGACTGAGCTAATACTACAGCGTAATATTGCTTATTTCGTTATGCCCGCTTCGCCACGGGGACGGTTCCATCGTCTTCCCTTCGGCCCTTCGCTACGCTTCGGGGACGCTCGAACCGTCCCCATGGCTCC
>DFAQ01000056.1 GCA_002365865.1 Pelotomaculum sp. UBA3102 | reverse complement strand
ACCTTTAATTTACGCTGTAGTGCTAGCCGTTACAATTTATTTATTCCGATAAAAATCAAGCCGATTCCGGTAATGATTGTTACCATTCCCGCGGCGGAAACTTTCCCAGCCAAACCAATCAGGCCCAGACCGGTAACGGTAAGCAACACAACCGGACCGACCAAAGCCAGCAAGGCGTTGATTTTGAATGCTGTTTCGACCCTGCCGTACTTCAGCATCAACACGGCGGCAGTAAATTCGATGCAGGCGGATAAAAGCCGCACCCCGGCCATCCCGGCCACTGCTTTATCAGCCAAAAAAAACATGTTTATCTCCCCGCAATTCATTTGTAATTCTTTTCAAATTTCTTATGCCCGCAACCGGAAATAAATAACCGAACAGACCGTGATTAATTGGTTTTAAGCAACCGGCAACCGAAACATCTCCCCTTATGATGTTCTGGCCCTGGAAGCCCTGCGGGTAGGCCTGCGTGGAGATATCCTTCGTTCAACATGTTTAACCGGTTAATATTTTAAATATAAGCTTTATTCATAGATTTAATCAGGGTTTTTCGTTAAAGTCGCCAGTATATTTTTTAATTCTTCCGGCAGGGGCGCCTTAAACTCCCGGTAAACACCCGTGCGCGGGTGCTCAAAGCCCAACACCGCGGCATGAAGAAACTGCCCCTCCAGGTCGAAGTGGGGCCGGGACGGACCGTACTTGGGATCGCCCACCAACGGGTGGCCGATATAAGCCATATGGACCCTCACCTGGTGGGTACGGCCGGTTTCCAGTCTTACCTCTAAATAAGTGTAATCAGTAAAACGTTCGAGCACGCGGTAGTTTGTAACCGCGTGCTTGGCATTTTTATGAACCACGGTCATTCTCTGCCGGTTCCCGGGGTCACGGCCGATGGGGGCATCCACTACTCCGATCCGTTCCTTGATCCGTCCGTGCACCAGGGCCAGGTAAGTTCGGGTAACCAGCCGTTCCTTAAGCTGCCGGGCCAGGCTTAAATGGGCGGTATCGTTTTTAGCCGCCATAATCAGGCCTGAGGTATCCTTATCCAGCCGGTGTACGATACCGGGCCGCAACACCCCGTTGATGCCGGACAGGTCACTGCAGTGGTAAAGGAGAGCGTTTACCAGCGTTCCCGAGTGATTTCCCGCACTCGGGTGGACTGCCATTCCCCTTGGTTTGTTCACCACTATGACATCGGCATCCTCATAGTAAACATCCAAAGGTACCGGCTCGGGCTTAGCCTTTATTTCCGTATCCCCGGGCACAGGAACCCGTATATCAACCCGGTCTCCCGGCTTTACCCTGCAGCCGGGCCGTACCGGCGCACCGTTTAATGAAACCATCTCTTCAGATATTAATTTTTGAATGCGGGAACGGGTTAATTCCTTGATCGCACCGGCTAAAAAAACATCCAGTCTTTTCCCGGCATGCTCTGTTCCAACCTCTAAAATATGATTATCAGGCATTAAATTTCACTTTCCTTATTACCTTTTTTACCCGTATCCATTAATATTTCCCAGATCAAGAAACCGGCTCCGATTACTATGGCGGTATCAGCAACATTAAATACCGGCCAGACCCTTAAATCCAAAAAGTCCACTACCAGACCGTAGCGCAGCCGGTCCGCCAGGTTGCCCAGCGCCCCCCCCACAATCATACCCATGCCGCTGCGCAACAGGACCCGGTCAGGGGGAATCTTCCGGTATCCCAGGAGCATACCGGCGATAAGCAGCACCGTGACAATTATGAATACATGCGTCTGGTAGGCCAGGAAACCGAAAGCAGCTCCCGGGTTCATTATATAGGTGAAATAAAATACCGGCGGCACGACAGGAATGGATTCGCCCCGGTACATCAACATTTGCACTACTGTCTTGGTTGTCTGGTCCAGCAGGAAGGTACCCACAATGATATAAAAAAACATTTTACTTATCACCGTTAATTATATTACCATAATAAGACTTTCCTATAAAGTCCTGGTATAAAATGTTAACTGTTTAAATACCGGCCTAATATGTTATAATATCAGGTAATTTATCAACCTGCGGCGAAAGGTAAGGATTAATGAAAAAAATTATCTTCTGGCTTCCGCCGGCAGGCTGGATGGGGGTTATATTTTACCTGTCCGGCCGGACGGGAGCCCGGTTAAAAGACATGTTCCCTTTCTGGAATGACTTAAACTGGGGGCACTTTATTGCTTATTTCATTTTAGCGGCCCTTTTTTACTACGCCCTGGCCAAAACTACCTCCTTAAAAAACATTCCGCTCACCACCGTTTGCCTGTGTTTATTATACGGTATTACTGATGAATACCACCAGTCGCTGGTTCCTTCCCGCCACATGGAGTTTTCAGATCTGCTCAACGATATGGCCGGGGCGGCTCTTGCCGCATTTCTTATTTCATATATCATAAAAATTAAAAGGACCCGAAAATGACAATATTTAACTTTAATATTTTTTGCGTTAGCGAACATACTACCTTATAAGGGTCTGTAATGGCCGAGCCAAGATTGTTACAGGGTCGCAAAGCGGCTCTGTAACAATCGGCCAAAGGTTGATGCCGGATCGTAACGGTTCGGTATCAGCCGGCGGGCAGACCGGTAGATGTTCCGGCAGGTTCTGCAGCAGTCGGAAGGACTGCTGCAGGGTCACAAGGGATGTCTACCGGTCGAGCTAAGATTATTATGGGTGTCGGAGGTTTAAGTTTATTCTTGACTTGAGGTTTGCAGCAGTCGGGAGATTGCTGCAGGCTTCCTAGATATCCATAATAGTCGAGCAAAGGTCATTACGGGTTCCGTAACGGTTTGCGGCAGTCGCAAGATTGTCGCAGGCTGTAAAGGGATGCGTAATGGCTGTAGCGTAGGTCATTATGGGTTCTTAACATAGAAACCTTCCTCAATTTGGAGGAAGGTTTCTTATTATATCCATTTCCTCCCAAAAGGTACCGGTTCCTTTTTGGGAGGAAATTACAGTATAATTAAATACTTTTTAATGCAGCGGAACATTTTGGGCAAATTCCCGGATGTTCTTGATCCAGGCCGACTTCCTCGTGATGCATCCAGCAACGCTCACATTTCTTTCCTTTGGCGTACTGCACGGATATTGCAAGACCCGGCAACCCGGTTTTCACGGCATTTTCCGGCGTCTCGTCCAGCCGCCGCAGCATGCAGCCCGATACAATAAAGACGGTAGCCAGTTCCCCGGCCATCGGCTCCAGGAAGGAATACCAATCACCGGCGGCATATAGTTCAACCGCTGCTTCCAGGGAATTGCCGATGACCTTTTCCCGCCGCGCAAACTCCAGGGACTTGGTAACTTCACCCCGAACGGCCAGGAGCCGCTCCCATTTTTGTTCCAGTTCCTCGTCAAGATATGCTTCTTGCACTTCCGGCATGTCGGTAAGCTGCACACTGACCGCTTCACCTTTGTCGCCCGGTACATAACGCCATATTTCCTCCGCCGTGAAAGCTAGTACCGGAGCCAGCAGGCGCACCAGCGCCGTAAGAATTTCGTACAAGACAGTCTGAGCGGCGCGGCGCACCTGTGAACGGGCGGGAGCGGTATAAAGCCTGTCTTTGATGATATCCAGGTAAAGTGCACTCAAGTCGATGGTGCAGAAACTGTAAACGGTGTGGTAAACCACATGGTATTCATAGTTGCGGTAGGCACCGGTTACCCGGCGGATCAGCTTTTGCAACTGCCCCAGGGCCCACCGGTCAACTTCCGGCATATGTTCGTATTTTACCATATCCGCGGCCGGGTTGAAGTCGTACAGGTTACCGAGCATAAAACGGCACGTGTTTCTGATCTTCCGGTAGGCCTCGGTCATTTGTTTCAGGATATTTTGTGAAACGGCCAGGTCTCCCCGGTAATCACTGGAACAGACCCATAAGCGAAGAATATCGGCACCCATCTGTTTAATTACTTTAGCGGGGTCCACCACATTGCCCAGAGACTTGGACATTTTGCGCCCCTTTTCATCAACCACGAAACCGTGGGTCAATACGGCACGGTAAGGGGCTTTACCGGTCACAGCCACTGAAACCAAAAGGGACGAATTGAACCAGCCCCGGTGCTGGTCGCTGCCTTCCAGGTAGAGGTCCGCGGGCCAGCGCAGGTCGGGCCAAACCGCCGGTTCGTCCAGAACTCCCATGTGGCTTGAGCCGGAGTCAAACCAAACGTCCATGATATCGGTCTCTTTCGTGAATTCCCCGCCGCCGCACTGGGCGCATTTTATATCCGGAGGCAACAGCTCTCCCGCCTCACGGGCAAACCAGACATCAGACCCGTACTCCCGGAACAGCTTTTGCAGGTAACTGATGGTCCGGTCGTTAATTAACTCTTTTTCACAGTCTTTACAGTAGAAAATTGGTATCGGCACTCCCCAGCTGCGCTGGCGGGAAATGCACCAGTCACTCCGGCCGGCAACCATGTTATAGATCCGCTCCCGGCCCCAATCGGGAATCCAGCGTACCTGGTGAATGGCATCCAGGGCCGCCTGGCGGAAACCGTCGACCGAAGCAAACCACTGCTCGGTCGCGCGGAAAAACACGGGTTTTTTGCAGCGCCAGCAGTGCGAATACTGGTGTACCATTGTCGAACGGTGCATTAAGCAGCCGCACCGGTCGAGTTCCGCAAGCACTTCTTCATTGGCATCCACATAAAACCGGCCGGCAAAAATACCTCCTTCTTCTGTAAAACGGCCTCTGCCGTCGACCGGAGAAATTACCGGCAGCCCGTACTGCTTGGCAACGATAAAGTCTTCCAGGCCGTGCCCCGGTGCGGTGTGCACGCAACCGGTGCCCTGGTCCAGGGTCACGTGGTCGCCCAGGATTAAAAGTGAAACCCGGTCAACAAAGGGATGACCGCATTCCACCCGTTCCAGGTCGGCACCTTTGAATTCCTGAAGTACTTCTGTATCCTGATCATCAAGACCGGTAATCTCCAGGAAACTATCCTTCAGTTCCTTGGCCACCAGGTATTTTTCCCTGCCGGCCCGGACCAGCACGTAGACATATTCCGGGTGCACACATATGGCTGTATTGGCAGGCAGGGTCCAGGGAGTAGTGGTCCAAATAACCACGTAGGTGTCGTCTGCGGGCAAAATCCCCTTGCCGTCCCGTACCGGGAACCTGACATATATGGATGTGGATTTTTTATCGCCGTACTCCACTTCGGCCTCAGCCAGGGCGGTTTCACAACTAGAGCACCAGTATACCGGCTTTAAGCCCTTATAAATATAACCCTTCCCGGCCATTTCTCCAAAAACTCCGATTTGACGGGCCTCATAATGAGGCATCAGGGTCAGGTAAGGATGGTCCCACCGGCCCCGCACTCCCAGTCGCTTGAATTCTTCACGCTGGATATCCACAAATTTTAAGGCAAATTCCCGGCACTTATTGCGAAATGCTACCGGATGGATCTTATGCCGGTTGATCCCAAAAGTTTTAATCGCCTGCTGCTCGATAGGCAGGCCGTGGGTATCCCAACCGGGTACGTAAGGCGCGTCATAACCGGACATGGAGTGGAACTTCACAATTATGTCCTTCAACACTTTGTTTAACAGGGTGCCGAGATGAATATGCCCGTTGGCGTAAGGGGGCCCGTCGTGCAGAATGAATTTTGGACGTCCTTTATTTTTTTCCTGCACCCTGTGGTATATATCAATATCTTCCCAGAATTTTAAGTATTCCGGTTCGCGTTGGGGCAGGTTTGCCCTCATCGGAAAATCGGTTCGGGGCAGGTTCAATGTTTTACCGTAGTCCATTATGATCACACCTCACTGGAATAAAAGTATTCTAAAAATTTTAATATATATTTTATTATGGTCTTAAAGCCTTCCTGCAACACAAAAACCCGTCCCCGTAAAGGGACGGGAGCAGATCCCGCGGTACCACCCTACCTGCCGGCCCGGACACGAAGAGCCTCACCAAACAATTGTGCCTTGCGGACGGCCACTTTAACGCCGGGTAACGGTGGCAGACCGGCCGGGCTTAATCCCGATCGGGTTTCAGCCGGCACCTCCCGGGTGATTTTCAGCGGTTACCGTACCCGGATTCCAGCCGGCCCGGGCTCTCTTGAACGGAATATCCCGCCTACTCTTCCCGTTCACAGGCAAAAAAATTACTCTAACAGCCAATATTATATGAAAAGCTGCGCCACATGTCAACCAAACCGGCGGTAAAACATTCCACCGGCCCGGATACTAATTATAAGATCTCAAAATATATTTAAAACTCAAGCACCTTCAATATGGTCTCAATACCCAGCCCCGTGACTTTGATCATTTTATTGCGGCCGGTGAGACCGGATACAACTTCCACCTGCGAGCGGGGTACTTGTAAAAGGCCGGCCAGGTAATCGCGACAAGCCGCGTTGGCTTTCCCGTCTACCGGCGGCGCGGTCAACCGGATTTTAACCGCATCCCCGTAAAGACCGGCCAACCGGTTCCCGGACGCCCGGGGCTGAACCCGCACTTTAAAAAACACCCCGTCTTTTTCCTCCTTGATGTATAGCAAATTCCCACCCCTGCTTCCCGGCTTTTTAATCATTCAATTGTTGCCGTCACTGCTTTTGCCATGTCACTTACCAGGTCAACGAGGTGGTCACAGCCCTGACCGCCGCCGATAACTTTTCCGATTTGTTTTTTACCGCAGTGCGGTAAGATTATTCCCTTCAGGTCCTGAAGTAAAGAACCGCTTTCAAAACAAACCCGGTCCGGTGCCCGGAGGAAACCGCCCCGGCAACCGGTCACCCTACCTTCGGCATCCACGTCAATAACCGCGCCCATTTCGTGGAAAGAATCGGACAAGTTTCCCGTTACCTTAAGCCCGTCAGGCTTGCTGAAAACCGAACAATTTTTAGACCGGTTAAAAAAACTTGCTCCGCGCCAATAATTGCTTACATATTCCGACCATTTCCGGGTAACGCGGTCCAGGTTGCTGTAATACCGGCAGGAGTTTAAATAGTGCCTCTCCCAGTAACGGCCGTAATCATCACTCGTCTGAAACCCTCTTTCACGGTAAAGAAATGTTTCCGCCTGAATAATGCCTCTAATACATTCGGCCAACATTTCCCCGGCCAGGCCGCCGGCTTCATCACCTACCGCGCGTCGCAGATCTTTGCCGATATTAAAATAGGCAGTAGCTCCTTTCAGAGCGGGAACCGCCTTACAACCGTTAAACTTGTTTCCCGGTGAACGGTAAACCTCCCAGACGGCCTCTTTTATGACAAAAGTTTTAATATTGACCGTCAACCTCCCGGCTGCTTCAATTTCAGTACCGTTTAAAAATGTTTCCGCAAGAATATTTTCCGGGCTGATACCCTTGACATAACCATACCAACTTCTTCCGTAAATCAACTTCATTCACCAACCACCACCTGGAACCATGAATAAATATTGGACACCGGAAAAAACCATTAATCGCCGGAAGAAAATTCTTCCGGGCGCGGGTCCGGATCAACCGGGCCGGCACTTGGTTTTTCATCGGCACCGATAATCTCTTCTTCGTGGTTTAAAAGCTTAATCTGAGCTTCCAAAGATGAGCGCAAACGCGCCAGAAACACCTGCGCTTCTCTTTTTAGCCGCCGGTGTTCTCCCATCAACTCCTTAACCCTTTCCTCCGCCTCACGAATTAACTGCCCGGCTTCACTTCTGGCCCGTTCCAGCAAAAAACCGGCTTCCTTTTCCGCATTCCGCTGTAATTCCTCGGCGTTCTTCTGAGCCATAACCATGGTGTTTTTAAGTATTTCCTCTATTTCCCGGTAACGAGCCATATTCTGCTCGGCCTGCGCCAATTTTTCCTTCAATACCTGGTTTTCCCGGTACACCTCTTCATAATCCTGGTTGATCCGGTCCAGAAACGAGTCCACATCTTCATCACTGTAACCCCGGAAAGCACGGCGGAATTCCTTTTTTTGAATATCCAGCGGTGACAACACTTCTTCTATTCACCTCGGGTTCGTCAATTAAATGATATTTAAAAAAAATAATCTCAAGATATAAAAAACTAACGGGCGTACAATAAAATCCAACACCAGAAAAGCAGCAATGGGGGATAAATCCACCGCGCCGAAAGGTGGGATGATCCGCCTGAAAATCATAAGATACGGCTCGGTAATTTCATAAATAAACCTGAGTACCGGCTGGTACGGGTTGTGGGGAAACCAGGAAAGCAGAATACGGACAATTAAAAGGGTTGTATATACCTGGAAAGCTACATTTACAGCGGTAAAAATAAAACTCATGATGAACACATCCCACCCATTATTTAAAAAAATTAATCGCTTAAGTCACCTTCCCAACCTGCTACCCAAGACGTCACTTAATTAAATTTGACAATTCTCCCGAGCGCCTGGCGGCAGCCTCAACCGCCTTCATCAACACAAACCTCAAGGCTCCCTCTTCCAGGGCCGCAAGCCCTGCCATGGTGGTACCGCCCGGAGTGGTTACCTTATCTTTCAGCCTGGCGGGATGCTCCCCGGTCTCCAATACCATTTTCGCCGTACCGAACATGGTTTGAGTAATCAAAGTGCGGGCCAAATCCCTCGGCAAACCGAGGTTAACCGCACCGTCAATCAACCCTTCCAGGATTAAATACATATAGGCCGGACCGCTGCCGCTCAACCCGGTCACAATATCCAGCAGCGCTTCCGGTACTTCCACCGCTTTCCCTGCCGCGGCAAATATAGCCAGAGCCTTTTCGATACTCTCACTGCCGGCATGTTTTCCGGCGCTTACCGCACTGGCCCCTTCCCCCACCAGGCAGGGTGTATTGGGCATGACCCGGATAACCGGGACCGGGCCTTTTAAACAAGACTCAATATAACCGGTGTTGATTCCCGCAGCAATAGATATAAAAGCCTGGTCCGGCCGGGCTGCCGGAGCGATTTCTTGCAGAATAGGCCCCATGACCTGGGGTTTTACGGCCAAAACGACAATATCAGACTTACCAACCACCCCTGTGTTTTCCCCGGTGGTATTAATTCCGAACTTTTGCTCCAGGTATTCCAACCGTTCAGCTTTGACGTCACTTATGTAAATTGCGGAAGGCGCCACCAGTCCTGCACGAAGCAAACCGGATATTAATGCCTCACCCATGGCTCCCCCGCCGAGAAAACCGATTTTCTGGCCCTTTAAAGACAAATTACCACCTCCATGCATTTTATCCACGCATCCAGGAAAAAGTACCTTTTTCCCGGTCAAAATCCTTCATTTCACTGGCAATATCAATATTATCGGGTACCACCAGGAAAATGCCGTGGCCCACTTTTTGAAAACTGCCGTTTAGAGCATAAGCGGCACCGCTGATAAAGTCCACCACCCGCTTGGCCAGTTCGGCATCCGCCTGCTCCAGGTTTATAATCACCGGGCGCCTGCTTTTCAAGTTGTCGGCGATTCCCTTGACATCGTCAAAACACTTGGTCTCAGCCACCACTACCCGTACCTGGCGCTGCGAGTGCAGGCTCAAAACGGTGCCCCGGTCTTTCTCTTTTTCTTTTTTCTTCAACCAGGACCTTCCTTCAGGCACCTCTTCAGGGGTATTTTTTTCCTCTTCCTCCGGATTGTCTTCTTCAAAACCTATAAATCCCAGTACTTTATCCACCAGTTTTACCGCCAACTCTTAAAACCTCCTTCCAGTTAACCATTATTATTTAAATCTTAAACCAATTTCAGTCTTTACCTGTATCTTTCTCCAAATATCGCCGTACCGATGCGTAAAATGTTGGCGCCTTCCTCCACGGCCACTTCAAAATCCCCGGTCATGCCCATGGAAAGATAATTCATCCTTAACTCCGGAAACCTTGCCTGCAACCGCCGGGCCAGTTCGCGCAACTGTTTAAAATAAGGTCTTACTTCCTCCGGGTCCGAACACACGGGTGCTATGGTCATCAGGCCGCACACTTCGAGTCCCGGAAGCCGTCCTGCTTCAACGGCAAATTCCGGCACCTCTTCAGGCGGCAATCCGGTTTTGGTTTCCTCACCGGCCACATTCACCTGTACCAGTACCCTGGCCACAGTACCGGAATTACATGCCGCCTTGCTGATCGTTTGCGCCAGGGACCAGCGGTCCAGAGAATGAATCAACGCCGTCCTGCCGATTATTTTTTTGACTTTATTGGTCTGCAGACGCCCAATAAAGTGCCATTCCGGGCCGCGGGGCAAATGGGAGTGCTTGATTAAAAACTCCTGCATCCTGTTTTCTCCCAGCGCATTAACTCCGCAGGAAAGCACTTCCTTGATACCGGCAAGCGGCACCGTCTTGGTGACAGCCACCAGTTTTATTTCCGCCGGGTCACGTCCGGCCCGGCAAGCGGCATCAACAATCCGTTTACGTACCACGTCCAGGTTACCTTGGATACTCAACAGAACCCACTCCCTGTTCCACTGCCACCTTTTCCTGAAATTCAATTTTCCATTTTAAAACAAGTTCTTATTCGACGGCAGGTAAACCGATTCCTGCGTAAATTTCCAATTGTACCGTCATTTTTAATGCATTTATACCAACGTCTGATGCCCGTGAGCATCACTACCTTCCCGAGGCAGTACGAACGAAAAAGTACTGCCCGCGCCGACCTCACTTTCAACCTGCACACTACCGCGGTGGGCATCAATGATATGTTTCACTATCGAGAGACCGAGACCGGTGCCGCCCTGCTCGCGGGAACGGGCTTTGTCCACCCTGTAAAAGCGCTCAAATACCCTGGGCAGACTTTCAGGCGGGATGCCGATACCGTTGTCCCGGACGTCCACTCTTACTTCCTCCGGGCCGGCGGAGGCGCTGATCATAATTTCCCCCCCGGGCTGGGTGTAACTTACGGCATTTTCAATCAGGTTAATCAAAACCTGGTAAATCATATCGGGGTCTCCCTGCACTACAGGAAAATTTTCAGACACCTCTGTTTTTATGGCAAGCTGCTTATCCTCAGCGCGCGGTTTTAACACGGCCACTACCCTTTTAATAAGCTTTTCCATTTCCAGTGGCTGCAGGTTGGGCACGAACTTGTGATTTTCCAGTTTGGACAGGTTCAATAATTCATCTATCAACCGGGACAGCCTTTCGGTTTCCACGTTTATAATCTGTAAAAATTCCCTTGTCAGCCTGGGGTCTTCAAGAGCACCGTCCAAAAGCGTTTCGGCAAAACCCCGGATGGAAGTCAAGGGAGTCCGCAACTCGTGAGAAACGTTGGCAACAAACTCACTGCGCATTTCTTCCAATAATTTTCTCTCGGTTATATCCCTGAGGATAGCCACCACACCACCCCGGTCGGTCCCCGGGTTCTGAAGCGGTATAATGTGAACCTGCAATACGCGCGGCTCGGGAGCCAACACCTGGATCTGCTTCTGCATCGACCGTCCGGTTTCGAGGGCCTGGTTCAACATCGTTTCAAGCTCATAGTTACGGATTACCCGGAGAATATTTTTACCCCTGCTGGCAGCCATGGTTATTCTGAAAAGTTCTTCCACCACGGGATTAATCAAAATCACCCGGCCCCAGGTATCCATTACAATAACCCCGTCGGCCATGCTGGAGAGGATCGCCTGAATCCGGTTTTTTTCCAGTACAATATCATCCAGGTTGTCCTTCAGCTGCCTGGCCATGTAATTTATAGAGCGGGCCAGTTTACCGATTTCATTATCGCTGGAAATAAGAATCTCCCGGTCCAGGTTTCCCCTGGCCATATCCTGGATAACGGTAAATATTTCTCCCAAAGGTTTGATTAAATAACTGTACATAATCAGGGCCAGAACAGCCGAAAATGACAAAGCAATCGCTCCGGCACCCCAAAAAGTCAACCTGCTGCCGGTATAAAGGTGGATTAAGGCAATATAAGCCAATACCAGGACAAAATAACTGGCTACCGGCCTCCAGCCAATCCGCCTGATGAATTTCACTACGTGCTGCATCTCATATCCTCCTTGAAACGGTATCCTACCCCACGCACCGTTTCAATAGGCTGCTCTCCTTCCTTAAGACATAGTTTTTGCCGGATGTGCCTGATGTGCACGTCTACCGTCCGGGAGTCTCCCGCATATTCATAACCCCAAATCTGCTCTAAAAGCTGGTCCCGGGTAAAAACTTTCCCCGGGTAATGCGCTAAAAAACGGAGTATTTCGAATTCTTTAGGGGTCAGGTCTTGCTTTTTTCCACCTACATAGACCGTAAACCTGGCCCCGTCAATTACCAGTTGCCCGAAATCCAACCGTTCCTCCCATTGCGGTCCGGCCTGCCGCTCTTCAGCCGTGCGGGCACGCCGGAGCCTGGCTTTGATTCTCGCCACTAATTCGCGCGGGCTGAAGGGCTTGGTAATATAATCATCGGCGCCCATTTCCAGGCCCAGTATTCTGTCAACCTCCTCGGCCCTGGCACTGAGCATGATTACAGGTATTTTTTTGGTTACCGGTTCCCGGTGCAGTTCCTGGCAGATTTCCAGGCCGTTCATCCCTGGCAGCATCACGTCAAGCACGATTAAATCCGGTTGCTCTTTGCGGGCTGATTCCAGCCCCCCGGCACCGTCCAGGGCCGTCAGCACCTGAAAACCCTCCCGTTCCAGGTTAAAGCGAACCAACTCTAAGATATTTTTTTCGTCATCAACAACCAGTATCTTAGACATTTTACCCCCCTTTTTTTTACTTCAGCATCAGGAGCGACGCCATCCTGCCGGTAATACCGTTCTGGGCACGGTATGAAAAAAACAGTTTATTATGGCACAAAGTACAGGTGCCGGCCACAGAAATATTCCGGTCATCCAGACCCGCACTCAAAAGAACCCGCCGGTTGGCCTCCCATAAATTCAACCGCAGTTTACCCGGAGAAGCCGGCCGGACCAGATCGGCCCAAAAAGCAAAGGCTTTGCTGAAAGTTTCCACCACTTCCATACCCACTTCGTAGCAGCACGGCCCGATTGCAGGCCCGATCCCGGCCAGGCACCGAACCGGGTCGGTATTAAAAACGCTTTTCATTAATTGTACTGTTTTGCGGCCGATTTTTAAAGCAGTACCTTTCCAGCCGGCATGGACCAGGGCTACCGCTTTATTTACGGGATCGAGAAGAAATACCGGAACGCAGTCGGCATAATAACTTGACAGCGGTACTCCCGGAGTCCCCGTAATTAATGCATCCGTACCGGGTAATGATTCTTCATCAGATAGTGCTCCCCTGCCCCTTTCCTGCAGTCCGACCACCGCGATCCGGTCCCCGTGCACCTGCTTTCCCGCCACCAGGTGACCGGGATTGATTCCCAGAGCAGTACAGGCCAGGGCCCGGTTGGCACGTACGTTTTCAATATCATCTCCGACCCTGAAGGCGGTATTGAGACCGGCAAACGGCCCGGTACTTTTACCGCCTAAACGGGTGGTAAAACCATGCGTCACCAGCCCGGTTTTACTGAAATGGGGAAAAGTGTAGAATTTTAAATCACCGAAGTTGGTATACGGTTCCATTACGCATCCCTCATTCCCGGCCCGCTTTTTTTTCCACCTGCTGCTCAATAAAACTCTTCAATTGCGCCAGGCGGGTTATAAGTTCTTCTTTACCCGCTTCGTTCACACCTGCCGCCGAAAGACCCTGTAATTTTGTTGCCAGGGTAACGCAGGCCGATTTTAACCCGTCATCCTCCGGGACGGCAATACCGGCAGACAAAAGTTCCACTGTCTGCTTCCACAACGGGACCGTGACATTCATACCCGACTCCGTCCTCAATAGACGGGCCAGAGTTTGCGCTGCCTCCGGCTCACCGTGCACGACGAAAATTTCGCGGGGAGGACGCGTGAAATTATTTACCCACCTGATCAGTCCGTCCTGGTCGGCGTGGGATGAATAACTCTCAATACACCTGATATCAGCCCTGACGGCAATATCGTCACCAAATATCCGGACTTTTTTGGCGCCTTCCAAAAGCTGACGCCCGAGGGTGCCTTCCGCCTGGAAACCTACAAAAAGTACCGTGCTTTCCGGCCGCCAAAGATTATACTTCAGGTGGTGCCTGACCCGCCCTGCCTCACACATACCGCTGGCGGATATAATTACGGCCCGGTTGGCATTATTCAGAGTCATGGACTCTTCCACGGACTGGGTAATTTTCATGCCCGGAAAGTTAATCGGGTCTCCTCCGTTATCTGCTAAATCGCTTGCCTCCCGGTCGAAAAATTTCCGGTGCCGGTTAAAAACTTCCGTGGCGGCCGCGGCCAGGGGGCTGTCGATATATACATTCATAGGGGGCATTCTTTTCTTCTGCATAAGAAGATTTAAATGAAACAGCAGGTCCTGGGTTCTTTCCACGGCAAAAGCCGGTATAACCAAATTACCCCCCTTATGATAGGTTTCCCAGATCACGTTGTGTAATATATCTATTTCGTTTTCGCCCTGACCGTGCAGCCTTGAGCCATAAGTAGATTCCATGACCACATAGTCGGCCCCGGTAATAACGGACGGGTCGTTAACCAAAGGCCGGTCCATATTCCCGATATCCCCGGAAAAAACCAGTTTTACTTCTGAATCATCCTGCCTGGCCCAAAGTTCGATCATTGCTGAACCGAGAATGTGGCCGGCATCTACGAAGCGCGCCTTGATACCCGGAGCGACCTCGATTATTTCATCATACACGACCGGTTTAAAATTAGAAAGGGCCTTACGGGCATCGTCCACGGTATAAATTGGTTCTAACAGGGGCCTGCCGGCCCGGCGGTTTTTACGGTTTTTGCGCTCAACCTCCGTTTCCTGAATATGTCCGCTGTCAGGCAACATTACTTCACACAACTCAACGGTCGGAGCGGTAGCAAGTATTTTACTTTTAAAACCGTGTTTGACCAGCTTTGGAATCAAGCCGCTGTGGTCTATATGCGCGTGGGTAAGCAGAACACAGTCCACGCTGCGGGGTGAAACGGGAAAGCTCCTGTAATTGCGTTCCCTGATCGATTTCGGACCTTGAAACATACCACAGTCAATCATTATCCTGGTACCGGCGGTGTCCAGCAAGAAGCAGGAACCGGTTACCGTACCGGCAGCACCTAAAAACAGCAGTCTCATCGGTCTCCTCCTAGTCTCCGTCTGATTTATTTTGATTTGAAGAATAATTCCTTCCCGTGCTCCGGAAACCCTTTTTTTTTTAACGGACAAAAATAATGCACGGCTCTTGACACACCGGTCTTCCGGCGCTAATCTGAAGGTATTGAGACAGTGCGGTCAGGCAAAACAAGGTGGGACAGAAAGGAGCAAGCAGGTTATGCCCATATATGAATTCCGGTGCAACAATTGCCGGCAAAACTTTGAAAAACTATGTGCCCTGGGGGAAAGCGGCAAAAATTTAAAATGCCCCGCGTGCGGCGCAGGGACTCCCGAACGGGTAATGTCTTCTTTCAGTACTGCCGGAACCGGCGGGGGAAAAGGAGCAGGTTCCTGCAGCACCTGCAGTTCCAGCAGCTGTAGCAGCTGTGCCATTAGGCGTAGAATAAATTAGCCCTTTAAGGCGACTTATTAGACCTTGATGTTGAAGCTCGCTCAGAGTGCTTCGCGTCGAGTGAACTACCTTCAACATCAAGGTGTTCATAATAATTATTGCAATTACTTATTAACAGTTTGTAAAAAGTAACTTCCTGATGTATTAAAGTAAGCGGAGGCAGTACGCACTGCCTCCGCTTACTTTATATATTCCTTATAAAACCATAACGGTGAATCTAACCAGCCTTATAAAAGACGGCGTAATTCCACATCGTCAATCTTGACCGTATTATTGTTACTCCAGGACGGTTCAAAGATAAACTTGACCTCGGCCGCTCTCGCCCCTTCCGGGACCCGGCCCGTGGAAAGCCGATACTGCCGGTAGGAGTTATCCGGAATATTTTCCTGTGAAAACCTGGGTTCGGTCCTTCCCACAAATTGACCGGCCCGGTTATAGTAAACAACTTCAACGAACAGGGTAAACCGGGACACGCCGCCCGGCTGAATATTTTCCCTGGCCCACCAGGTCAGGTTGTAAATTCTTCCCGGTTCTATATCCACCGTTTGAGAGAGTTCCGCCCTGGCATTATGAACGGCGCCCATCTCAGCGGCAAAATTACCTGATCGGGAAAGGCTGGTGCGGTACAGATTGCTTCCCGTCCAGCCGGCCGGTACAGTTGCCGGGTCGGACCAGTTTTCGAAACCGGGATTAAGCAATATATTGAACTCCGGACACGGGGTCGCGGTAGGCGTTGGGGTTGGAGCAGGTACTGCTGCTTCCGGCCTGATCCTGATCGTGGTGGATATTCCCGTATTCTCAAACCTTTCCGCGGTGTTAAATCCTTCAACGGTAAAAGTTCCCGGTGCCACCTGCCGGCCGCGGTTATTCCGCTGGTCCCAGGTCACCCGGAAAACCTGGCTCTCCCCGGGACTAAGCGTGACGCTACTGATTGCCTGGGCAAAAGAACGGCCCCGGGACCAGCGCCAGACTTCCCCCCGTTCCGGCCCGCGCCTGACCACAAAGTCATACCGCTGTGATGAACGGTAGCTCAAGGTAATGTTTCTAGCGGTAACATTTTTTTTGACCAGCGTAATTAAGACTTCTTCTCCCTGGCGGTACCAATTATCCCCGGTATCAATCGTGTACAGCAAGCCGTCTATGAGCCTGGTTTCCCGGTTTTCCGCCGCACCGCCGGGTGTCCCGGGAACCCCTTCCTCCGGAATGGTCAACACCTGACCGGCATATATCACGTCGGGATTAGCTATATTATTTGCCTGAAGCAAACTTTCCACCGAGGTTCCGAAACGCCGGGCAATTTTATACAAAGTGTCTCCCGTCCGGACCGTGTATGTTCTGGCCATTTCTTTTCCCTTCCTTTCAGACCTTTTAAAAAACACTTTTTTTATTTTATGCTCCGGGTATTAACTAGGTACTAGGTACTGAAAGAAAGGGCAAAAAAAAACCGGTTTGGTTAGTATCCTCCGAATCTCTTGTAAATCCGGTCCTTATAATTGCTGAGAGCAGTATTGACCTTTTTCTTTTCCATCATTAACTCAAACCGGAGTATTTTTTGATTCAATTTCTTGCGCAGGGAATTTCTTTCTTCGCCCTCCTGACAACAGTCCACCAATTTCCGCAGGGAAATAATTTCTTTTTTTAATTCCAATTCTTCGGGAAGCACGCCTGCATTTTTGAGAATGATATACCCCGCCCGGAGTTCCTCGGGAACATGAGACAGGTCGTCCAATTTCAACGGCTGTCCCTTGCGGGAGAGGTTGTCAAACTCGCCTTTCTCTTGCGCTTCGCGAATTCTACCTTCAGCAATGATGGCCACAATATCCATTATTTATTCACCTTTAACTTAAAGTAAATTTAAGCTAAATTTATATATTGTATACCACACTAAAGACGTGAAAACAAGCTTTAAAAAGTTAATGTCGTTAAAAATATTAAGCCTGTCCAGCTTCAAAAAGGCGGGCCGGCTATGAAAGTACCCACCTGGCAAAAATACAAGCTAAAAATTCAGACCGTAGTCATGTTTGGGAGCGGTAAAACTATTGACCTCTACCAAGATCACATCCATTCCGATTTTTTTTATTTTATCCCATGATACTACAATTTCTTCCTCCTTACCGAGTAATCCCAGGAATCTTCCGCCGGCGTTACCGGGCAATATAATAGCGCTTATTCTTCCTTCTTCAAGGTCGATATCGATATCTTTGATAAATCCCAGCCGCCGCCCGTCCACTATATTGACGACTTCACGCGCACGCAAATCAGATATTTTTACCATGCCGGATACCTCCCGGTATATTTATATGTTACCGGCGCCTGACCTTTGCCTAAAAATTTCGGCGGCATGGAAATGCCGCCGATGTTCGGTATTGTTTTTGTTATATTTATCAGCCGTTTTAATATTTCTTAAGACTGACCGCCCACATGCTTTCTCATGTAGCTGAGCGCCGCTTTTTCCAGGCGCGACACCTGTGCCTGGGAGATACCTATTTCCTCGGCTACTTCCATCTGAGTTTTCCCTTCGTAAAAACGCAGGGTCAGGATTAACTTTTCGCGGTCACCCAGTTTTCTTAGTGCATCTCTGATCGCAATGCCTTCCAGCCAGTTCTGGTCAGTATTTTTTTCATCACTTATTTGATCCATCACAAAAATAGGATCGCCGCCGTCGTGATAAATAGGCTCAAAAAGTGAAATGGGCTCCTGGATGGCATCAAGCGCAAAAACTATTTCCTCCCGGGGTATTTTCAACTCGCGGGCAATCTCGTTAATCGAAGGTTCCCGGGAAAATTTATTTACCAGCTCGTCCCTCACCTGCAAAGCTTTGTAAGCCACATCCCTCAGGGAACGGCTGACCCTTATGGGATTGTTGTCCCGCAGATAACGCCGGATTTCCCCGATAATCATCGGAACCGCATAGGTAGAAAACTTCACATTTTGAGACAGGTCGAAATTATCAATGGCTTTCATCAGGCCGATACAACCTACCTGGAAGAGGTCGTCAACGTATTCCCCCCGGTTGGTGAACCGTTGAATAACGCTCAGTACCAGCCTTAAATTGCCGTTTACCAGTTTGGTCCGGGCTGTAGTATCACCTGCATGCATGGCTTCAAACAAAGCGCGCATCTGACTTCCTGAAAGCACCGGGAGTTTTGACGTGTTGACACCGCAGATCTCCACTTTGTTCACCAGCATGGACGGCTACCACCTCTTTCCGGCGTTATGCATTTCTTTTCACTGACATTATTGCCACGGCCGGATTGAATTATACATGACAGATGGCAACGCCGGCCTTAAGCCGCCGGGTCCAGAGATTAACCATATTATTCCATGCGGTGAATTTCTTTTTTGAGCCGGTTAATAATTCTTTTTTCCAACCTTGAAATATAAGACTGAGAAATGCCTAACAGGTCCGCCACTTCTTTCTGCGTTTTTTCCGTCCCGTTGTTCAAACCAAACCGCAATTCCATGATTTTACGTTCCCGAACGGAAAGTTTCTTCAATGCAATGTGAAGAAGCTTCTTATCCACTTCATCTTCAATATATTTGTAAATAATATCATTCTCCGTCCCCAGGACATCCGACAGCAAAAGCTCGTTTCCGTCCCAGTCTATATTCAGCGGTTCGTCGAACGACACCTCGGTCCGGGTTTTATTATTCCTCCGCAAATACATCAATATTTCATTTTCTATACAGCGGGACGCGTAAGTGGCCAGCTTGATCTGCTTCCCCGGATCGAAAGTATTTACTGCCTTGATCAGACCTATGGTTCCGATGGAAACCAGATCCTCAACACCAATCCCCGTGTTTTCAAACTTACGGGCGATGTAAACGACCAGGCGCAGGTTCCGTTCAATCAAAATACTTCTGACCGCCCCGTCTCCCGCTTCAAGTTTACCGATCAGGAAGGACTCTTCATCATTAGTCAAAGGCGGCGGCAACGCCTCACTGCTCCCGATATAATAAACCCTGGGCCGGTAACCCAGCCGGAGCAGAAAACGGAGCACTGCCAGGCGGACAGTCCACTTAACCTGCCAAAATTTAACCCAAGCCAAAATTATCCCTCCCGTTAAAACCGGATACCGGCGGGATCACTTACCAGTAAAAAGTGAGTTCATTAACGATTAACCTACCCGGCCTTCCCAGCCGATTCCAGCAGTTCGGGGCCAAGTAGGGCATGATAAGCGCCGACGGGGTCGATTTTCTTATGATAAATACCGATAATCACCTTGCCTGTTCGCTGCATTTGCCCTTTACGTTCGATTAACACTTCGTCCGGCCGGAAACCCAGAAGCAACCCGTTTACGCGACCCAGGGACTGAAAAGGAACGGCACTGAAGCGCGATACCATGGGTTCTTCAGACAGTGAACTTAAAATCTGCCAGACATCGGGTTCATCACGGTTATTCTCAAAAAAGGCCTGCACCTGAACCGGCAGCATGGACCTTAACGCGTTATATTCCACGACTACAACCGGGTTTTGGGTCAAAGGGTCTTTTAAACAGTTTCCGGTGTCCAAAAAAGCCTGAACATTTACCAGTTTTTCGTCGTACTTAATGCATAAAACCATTTTAAAGATGTTTTCCCAAAACTCTTTATTAAACAGGGTGGCGATACCTTTCCCCGCCGCCCACAGACCGGCCAGTCCCAAAATAATGCCCGGCCAAAAATATCCCGCAATCACATTGCTTATGCTTTGATTACTGAAAACCCGGCCCTGGGAGATGAAAAAAATCATACCGAAAATTAATCCGCCCAGAGTAAAGGAGGTTAAATAAAAACATCCGAGACAGGTTAAAAATTTTCTTGGGGCCACCGGGGTAAAAGCAACGGCAGCGATAATTACTGATGCGGTTGCTTTAAAAAATACGGAAAATATTACGTGAGGCACCGGCATAAATATGACCAGGGAGTATAAAGCCCCAAGGACGGCTCCGGCCATGATCCTTCCTTTACGGGCAGGAACGCGGCTCAGTTTTGCGGCAGCCCACAGGATTACATAATTAATTACCAGGTTACCGAGAAAAACCTGGTCGATGTAAACAGTGTATGCCGCCATAAAATTAACTCCCGAAGTAAAAATACTGCCGGCGCCAAAAAAGCGTAAGGCCGGTATTACCATTATATTGTATTGAATAGTCTATTATGACCGGCCGGCAAAATAATAACAGCCCCGGCTTCATTATACCTTGCCGGGGCTTTAGAATTTGTCGCGTCATGACCGCGATACGTTATTTTTTGCAGATAAATTACGGCAAAAAACGGGATGATCTACGAAAAACTTCCTTAGGGAAAGAATCCGTTGTTATCTTGCCACATAAATCAGCGGTTCCTCAGATGCAGTAACCTCACCGATGATATCACCGTTAACCTCTGCCGCCCGCAAAGCTGCCGCGGCAGCCTCCGCTTTTTCCCCGGGAACGGCCATCAGAAGGCCGCCCGAAGTCTGGGGATCAGCCAGGATTAATTTATCCACCTCCTCGATATCCTTATCCCAGTGCAGTTTTTCTCCGAGATACTGTAAATTGCGGTAAGCCCCTCCCGGAATAAGTCCCATCTCGGCCAGGCGGCGGGCCGGTGCGAGTACCGGTATTTGGTCGAGAAAGATCCGGCTGCCGGTCCCGCCGGCGGTAATCATTTCACTCAGGTGCCCCAAAAGGCCGAAACCGGTTATGTCGGTACAGGCATGCACCCCGTGCTCAGACATTACCCGGGCCGCCCGGTCGTTTAAAGCGGCCATGAGGTCAACAGCAGCCCGGTAAGCTGCTTCGTCCGCCATTTCACCCTTAATGGCAGTGGTTATGATCCCCACACCGAGCGGCTTGGTCAGGATCAGGGCATCCCCCGGTTCCGCCCCGGCGTTGGTAACGACACGGTTAGGATTGACCAGTCCGGTAACGGCCAGACCGTATTTCGGTTCATTGTCATCGATTGTATGGCCGCCGGCCAAAAGCGCCCCCGCTTCTTTAATCTTGTCGGCACCGCCCTTTAATATTTCCGTCAATACTTCCAGGGGCAGAGTCTTGCACGGAAAGCCGACAATATTAAGGGCCAAAAGCGGCCTGGCACCCATGGCGTAGATATCGCTTAAAGCATTGGCCGCCGTAATCAAGCCGAAAGTATAAGGGTCGTCAACAACCGGGGTGAAGTAGTCCACAGTTTGGACTATGGCCGTTTCATCATTTAAACGGTAAACCGCAGCATCATCATAGGTGGAAGAACCAACCAGCAGGTTGGGATCCTCCGCCACCGGGTTTAACCGGCACAGTACCTGTGCCAGGTCCTTAGGACTGATTTTTGCCGCTCACCCCGCACTGCCGGCCATCTGAGTAAGACGGTATTTTTCTGCTTGCCGCATTGTCCCGCCCCCTTTTACAGATTCTTTATCGCTTTGCTAAGAGTAGCGTTTTTATGATAAACAAACCGTTCACTTTTTTATACAATAACCGTGCCCAAGACGTCAAGTGAATTTATAAAAACGGAAACTTGGTAATAAAACCGCGAAAAGAATTGCAAACAATTATTTCTAGTGTTAAAATATTCTACAGTTGAAATTGAGAGGATAAAAGTTTTCTACATCGTGTTGGGCGGATAATCTGCTTCAAGGGATCAGGCTTCTGGGGTGGGAAGTCAGCAATGATCACTTCTCATTCCTTATTAAAAGGTTTTAATATTGTTTAATGAGGAGTGGGTATAGTTAATTAACCATACGCACTCTTTTATTTTAATCTAAATAATATCTCCGGAACTCTTATTTGAGTCTACCAGTCCGGTTTCTAAAAAGGAGATGAATACTTTGACCGAACAACATCAGGCAATTGTGGCTACCGTAGTCTTTTTGCTTACTTATGCCGTGATCGTCTCAGAAAAAATACACCGCATGGTGGCGGCTTTCACCGGGGCGGCCATAGTAATCTTAGCCGGCATAATCCCCCTGGAAAAAGCCATCCACGCCATCGACTTCAACACCATCGGCCTTTTAGTCGGCATGATGATCATCGTGGGCATAGCAAGGCAGACCGGTTTTTTCGAGTACCTGGCCATAAAAGCCGCCAAGATTTCCCGGGGCGAGCCGATAAAAATTCTGGCGGCCTTATCCCTGGTAACGGCAGTATTATCGGCGCTTCTGGACAACGTCACCACGGTACTTTTAATTGTCCCGGTCACGTTTGCCATTGCCCGGCAGCTTAAGTTAAGCCCCATACCGTTTTTAATCACTGAAATTTTGGCTTCAAATATCGGCGGTACGGCCACCCTAGTCGGCGACCCCCCGAATATCATGATCGGCAGCGCCACCAAGCTGGGATTTATGGACTTCGTCCTTAACCTGACGCCGGCTATTGTGGTAATTTACGTGATCACCGTTTTCATAGCCCAGTTGATTTACAAAAGCCAGATGTCAACCCAGCCTGAATTAGTTTCCGGCATCATGAAATTAGATGAGCAAGACGAAATAAAAGACCCCGTACTGTTACGCAAATGCCTTTTAGTTCTGTTCCTGACCATTATGGGTTTTGTCCTGCACCAGTACGTTCACCTTGAATCCTCGGTCGTAGCCCTGTCCGGGGCCAGCCTTTTACTCCTGATCACCCGGCAGGACCCCGAACATGCCCTCCAGGTTGTGGAATGGCCGGTGATCTTTTTCTTCATCGGTCTCTTTGTAGTGGTCGGCGCGTTGGAAGAAACCGGGGTGATTGAAAAAGTGGCCGCATGGTCGCTGGAAATGACGGGCGGCAACAAGGTAGCCACGGGCATGTTGATTCTCTGGCTGTCGGCAGTAGCCTCGTCCTTTGTCGATAATATCCCGTTCGTAGCCACCATGATCCCCCTAATCCAGGATATGGGCCGCCTGGGAGGAATTACAGACCTGAACTTTCTCTGGTGGTCACTTTCGATGGGAGCCTGCCTGGGCGGCAACGGAACGATAATCGGTGCCTCGGCTAATGTTGTGGTCATAGGCATGGCGGAAAAAATGGGGGAAAAAATTAGTTTTCTCGGTTTTATGAAAGTGGGATTCCCGCTCATGTTAATGTCTATCGTAATTGCCACCGGGTACCTGTTGTTCTGGTACTTCTTCCATACCATCACTGCCATGCTGGTCACTCTCGGCATCGGAGTCTTACTGGCGCTGTTGTTAAAACCCGCGTCCGCGATGATGTTAAGGGAAACAAGAAAAGGATTATGATCAAAAAAAGAACCCTTATTTACGGGGTTCTTTTTTATTTGCAATTTAGATACCCTTGGACCGGATGGTTGCCTTTATTTTTATTTTCTACCTACGGCGCAGGAAGGCCGGGATATCCAGGTCATCATGCTGTGAGAAGGGCTTTACTTCCAGTTCGGTCTTTTGACGTTCTTTCTTGTGACTCCTCTGGTCAAACCCGGTTGCAATAACCGTGACCCTTACCTCTTCCTCCATCTGCTCGTCAATAACCGCGCCGAAGATAATATTCGCTTCCTGGTCAACAGACTGGGAAATAATATCGGCCGCTTCGTTCACTTCAAATAACCCCAGCGAAGTGCCGCCGGTAATGTTTAACAAAACTCCTCTTGCTCCTTCGACAGTAGTTTCCAAAAGCGGGCTGGATATCGCTGCCCGGGACGCTTCAACGGACCTGTTATCACCGCTTGCAATACCTATTCCCATTAAAGCCGAACCGGTATCTTTCATAATTGTTTTCACATCCGCAAAATCCAGGTTGATCAAGCCGGGTACGGCAATCAAGTCGGAAATACCTTGAACTCCCTGGCGCAACACATCGTCAGCAATACGGAAAGCCTCTACGATAGAGGTGTGTTTTTCAACCACCTGCAACAAGCGGTCATTAGGAATGGTAATAAGAGTGTCCACTTTGGTCATAAGTTCCCCGGTACCGGCTTCAGCCTGGACGGACCGCTTCTTGCCCTCAAAAGTAAAGGGTTTGGTTACGACTCCTACAGTAAGAGCACCCAGTTCCTTGGCTACTTCAGCCACAATAGGCGCGGCTCCGGTTCCGGTACCGCCCCCCATGCCCGCGGTAACAAAAACCATGTCTGAACCTTTCAATACCTGAAACAGCTCGTCGCGGCTTTCCTCCGCCGCCTTCTGACCGATTTCGGGATTGCCTCCCGAGCCCAGCCCCTTGGTCAGCTTGGAGCCGATTTGAATTTTGTGATTGGCCTGTGCCATATAAAGCGCCTGGGCATCGGTGTTTACCGCAATAAACTCCACACCTTTTAATCCGGCGTTGATCATACGGTTTACCGCGTTGTTTCCACCGCCCCCGACCCCGATAACCTTTATATTGGCAAACTGCTCCAGATCGAGTTCTAAATCAAGCATACATAGTCCTCCTCTGTAAATTATGCCACTGGAACCACTGGAACCGGGCTCCGAAAAAATCAAACAACTTTTACCCCCTTCAGAAGCAAAGGGCTTACTTTAAAACCAGCTTAGAAATTTATCCCTGAACCGGTCTTTGCGTTCGTTAATATGCTGCTTTTCCCGGTACAAAGCATACCCGTACTTTACCAGACCCAGGGCGTTAGTATACGCCGGCTCCAGCCCCGGGGTAAATCCGGCAGTTTCATGCGAACCGATCCTTACCGGCAGCTGCAGCCTGCTTTCGGCCATAACTTTCAGCCCGCTCAAGCGGGATACCCCACCGTAAAATACCACCCCTCCGGGCAACAGACCGTAGTATTTAAAATCATTAATTGCCGCCGCCACCAGTTCAAGAATCTCAGTCAAACGAGCCTCAATAATTGACCGGACCGGGTCGCCGGGCAACCCTCTACTTCCGTCATTTCCCGGGCTTAACGCCGTTAAAAACTGCTCCACCTCACCGGTTCCGTAATTTTTTAAAATATTTTCAGCCCGGGCAAGCGAGATACGGAGACCGACGGCCAAGTCACCGGCCAGGTGCTCACCTCCCACGGGGATGACGGAAGTTTCCCTGATCCCGCCCCGATCGAAAATACTCACTGAGGTCGTTCCGGCCCCTATATCTACCAGCAAAGTCCCCAGTTCTCTCTCCGCCTGGGTTAACAGCACCCGGGATCCGGCCCAGGGACCGTATATTATATCCTGCACCTTCAGCCCGGCCAGGCGTGTGCTCTGTTCAATCTTTAAAATATCATCAACCGGGGCGGTTATTGCCCTGGCAGCGCGTTCAAAACCCGCACCAACACTTTCCCGCATCATCCGTGGCGGAATTAATTGTAAAATCTCTTCGTTTTCAGTTACCCGGCAGTCTCTCACTTTTATACCCGAACCATTATAACCCACGTATGCAAAAGCTG
The DNA here is from genome assembly GCA_002365865.1 of Pelotomaculum sp. UBA3102. Classification (GTDB taxonomy): domain Bacteria; phylum Bacillota; class Desulfotomaculia; order Desulfotomaculales; family Pelotomaculaceae; genus UBA3102. The sequence goes on along the minus strand of DFAQ01000056.1, from coordinate 898 downwards.
TCTCAACCCCTGCCGTTTTCCGGGCCTTTCCCAACGCCTGCACGATACACCGGGCAACCGTATCCGGGTTGGTGATCACTCCTTTATTGATACCCACGCCGGGACTTTTCCCGGCACCGATTAATTCCGGAAAGCCTCTGCCGGCTGTGGCAATTACTACCGCAATCTTCGAAGTGCCTATGTCAAGGCCGGCCAGAACAGGAGCTCCTTTGGCCAACCCAAACACCTCCCCGACAAACTTTTCTTGTTTGATTAGGATTCCACATTAAAGCTAATTTCCCTTTTTATGAAATTATTTTTTTAAAAGATAGCGGCGCACAATGGCAATGTTTTGAAAAAGCCTGACCCCGAAGGCGACAACGGCAGCCAGGTAAAGATCTATGCCCAGTCTTTCCCCGATGAACGCCAGACCGGCAGCCAAAAGAGCATTGCTGAAAAAACCGGAAAGAAAGATGGTATTGTCAAAGTTTTCCTCCATCGCCGCACGGATACCGCCGAAAACCGAATCCAAAGCAGCCAGTGCCGCCACCGACATATATTTGGCATAAGCATAAGGCAGTACCATGGGCAGGTTAAAACCGATCAAAACACCCGCCGCCAATCCGATTAACGCCAACCACAGCCCTAACAACATTTCATAACCACCTTAACCAGTATAATCAAGAATAAATTCGCCCTTCGGGTGACTTATTAGACCTTGGTGTTGAAGGTGGCGAGCGATATTGCGAGAGCGTCGTAAGTGAACTAGGCGAAGTGAGGATGCGATATTGGATGAGCGGAAAAGGATGTCCGCGAAAGCCTGAACCGTAACAGGATGTGAGTTGAAGGCGGTCCAATATCGCCCGAAACGAGCCTTTAGTTCACTCGACGCGAAGCTCTCTGAGCGAGCGAGCTTCAA